>JAASSS010000131.1 GCA_021767745.1 Pseudomonadota bacterium | reverse complement strand
TTCTCCGTCGCCGGCTGCGATCTGCTGCGCACCGGTGAGCGCCGGCGCATCACGCTGATCGGCGCACTGCTCGGCACGCTGCTCGGCCTGGCGCGCATCGACCTGTACCTGGTGCCCTTCCTGCTGCTGGTCGGCACGCTGATCCCGCCCATCGGCGGGGTGATTCTGGCGGACTTCTGCTACCGCTGGCGCGGCCGCTACCCGGCGCTGGCCGAGGCCCGGCTGCCGGCCTGCAACTGGGCGGGCCTGGGTGCCTACGCGCTGGCCGTGGCGGTGGCCTTCACCAGCCCGGGCGTCGCCCCGATCAACGGCATCCTGGCAGCCGCCGCGGGCTACGTGCTGCTCGACCTCGCGCTGGCACGCCTGGGGCTGGTGCACCGCGAACCGCCAGCGGCGCCCGGCGAGGCATGAGCGCGCCCGATCCGTACCTGGCGGCAGCGCTCGCCGAGGCGCAGCGCGGCTACGACGAGGGCGGCATTCCGATCGGCGCCGTGCTGGTGCATGAGGGCCGCATCGTCGCCCGCGGCCACAACCGGCGCGTGCAGCAGGGCAGCGCCATCCGCCACGGCGAAATGGACGCGCTGGAAGCGCTCGGTCGGCGGCCCGGCAGCTTCTATCGAGGCGTCACGCTCTACACCACGCTCTCGCCCTGCGCCATGTGCAGCGGCGCCATCTTGCTCTACGGCATCCCGCGGGTGGTGATCGGGGAACACCGCAGCTTTCTCGGCGAGGAGGCCCTGCTGCAGGCCCGGGGCGTGGCCGTGGAGGTGCGCGACGATGCCGCCTGCCGGACGCTGATGGCGCGCTTCATCGCCCGGCACCCCGACCTCTGGCACGAGGACATCGGCGATGTCTGAACCCGCGTCACACCGCCGCGGCGGCTGCTGGCCGGCGGACGGGGCCAGCGCTCGGCGCAGCGCCTCCGACGCTTCGCCGCTCCGGCGTACGGCACTTCCGGCCGGGGCGAGGGTCTAGGCGGGGACATTCCATGACACCGCGCCCGTCGCCCGGGCGCAGCAGGCAATCATGCACGACACCGAGCGGGCCGCCGCACGTGGCCTTCCCCTCCGGTCGCCCGGCCGCGGCAGCGGCCCGGCAGATCTGCCGCGTGCGTGCTGCCGGTCGCACCGCCCCAGCCCCTGGTTCGTAACGATGGCTATCCCGTGCTCGCCGGCCGCAGTGCTTCCGGGCCGCTGAATCCGGCGCAGGGCGAGGGGCCGCGCGGCTTCGAGCCGGGGCCGTTCTTCGCCCTGGCCGCAGAGCCGATGGCCGCGATCCGGGCCACCGACCGGACCTGGCTCCACCTGAATCCGGCGCTCGAACGCCAGCTCGACACGCATGAGGCGGGGCTGCGCGGCGCACGGGTCGAGCCGCTCTTCCACCCGGACGATCGGGCAACGCTCACCGCCGCGCTCGCTGCCGCCGGCAGCGCCAGCGCATCCACGACCGTGCGCCTGCGCCTGCGCGGGCAGCCTGACGATCACGAAATGGAGTGGCGCTTCGCCGCGGCGGCGGATGGGGGCGTGCTGCTCGGCGTCGGCCACCCGCTCGTGGCACCGACCGCCCGGCTGGAGGCGCAGCTGCGCGCATTGCGGGGCGAGCTGGAACACCAGGTCTGCGACACGCTGGCGGTGGTGCGCTCGCTGACCCGGGCCACCGCCGAGACCAGTGGCAGCGTCGATCGCTTCACCGCCCACCTGCAGGACCGGATCGACGCCTTCAGCCGCGTGCAGCGCAAGCTCATGCTGCCGACCGTCGGCCGTGCGGGCGTGGACCTCGCACTGCTCATCGAGGACGAGCTGCTCGCCCAGGCCATGCGCGAGGGCGACCGGCTGCAGATCTGCGGCCCGCCACTCCTGCTCCTGCCTCGGGCGGCGCAGACGCTCGGTCTGGCGATTCACGAACTGGCGACGAACGCCGTGAAGTTCGGCGCCTTTGGCCTGCCCGGCGGCCGCGCAGCCGTGCACTGGCATATCGAACAGCACCGGGGCGGGCCGCTGCTCGACTTCAGCTGGACCGAATACGGGGTGCCAGCGCCGGCTGCCGGCTTCGAACCCGAGGAAGGCGTTGGCATGGGCATCCTGCTGCGCAAGCTGCCACGGGCCCTCGGCGGCTGCACCCGGGTGGACTTCGGCCCGGACGGGCTGCGCTTCGTGCTGCAGGCGCCGCTCTCGACACTCGTCGCCGCGACCGGCACGGACGGCGCCGCGCCGATCCGGCCATGACGCGCCCCACGCCGAGGCGCGGCTAGCCCGACCTCTCAGCAGCCCAGGCCGGCAGGCGGCGGTCGATCGTCAGCGCCAGCGGCTCGGCCGCTGCGACCATCGCCGCGAACGCCGGATGCTGCGGGTTCAGCAGGTAATTGTGGTCGCGCACCGCGATCGTGCTGGGCAGGGCGAGCGCCAGCGCAGCGCCGCCCAGCCAGGCATCGCCGATGGCAGCGGTGGCAGCCGGCGCGGGATCCTCCCGCCAGTTCGCCGGCAGTGCCTGCGGGTCCAGCGGCTGCACGTCCTCGGCCGGCAGCTCGATGCGAAACAGCCGGTAGCCGGACAGCGCCCAGGCATCGCCCAGATGCACCAGCACCTCCAGCAGGGCCAGCGCCTCGGACTGCGCCACATACACCGCGCGGTTGCCCTTGCTATTCCAGCGCCCGCCGTAACGCCGCGCACCCTCCCCGTCGAAGGCGCCCGCCGCGTGGCGAGCGTGCACCAGCCGGTAGGCGGGCAGTGCGCTCAGGCGATTACCCCGTGCTCGATCCGCCCGACCAGATCCAGCACCTGCTCGGCGCCGACCATCGTCTGCAGCAGATCCACCGGCCGCGCCCCGCCGAGCCCCTTGGCCGGGCACAGCAGCCAGTCGTGGGCGGCGTGGGCGTCACCCGCCCACAGTCGCAAGGCCGCCTGATAGGCCGCCGCGAGGCGGTAGAGCCGGTCGCCCTCCGCCTGCGTGAAGCGGCCCTCGCGCTCCCGTCGCAGCAGAGTGGTACGGGCGATGCCGACGATCTCGCGCAGCTGCTGCTGCGTAAAGCCCGTCTCCCGGGCCAGGCGTTCGAACACGAGGAACGGCAGGCCCTGATCGACCGCCGCCTGCAGCGCCTGACCCCGCTCCGGCAGCCCGACCCGCTGCCACAGGCTCTGCGCCGTAGCCGGCGCCGGGACATAGGCCGGGAGTTGCGCCGCCGATGCTGCGTTCATGCTGTAACTCCGTGCTGCCATGACCATATGGAACGATATCATATGCCTATTTGGACAGATGCCCGCCGCAGCCTCGGGCAGTCCGATCAGGGTTGGGGACACAGCGCCTGGCCGCAACGCCGGCAGTGGTAGCGGGCGCCCTGCTGGATGCGCCGGTGGCGGATGCTGGTCAGCTCGAGCGGGCCGCAGCCGCAGCGATAGGGATGACGGACCAGCCGGCGGGTGCGGGCGTTGCGCGTGTCGAAGCCGTGGCAGCGGCGTGCCGGAACGTCGAGCAGCGCCATGATGCGCTGCCACTGCGCGCCGTGCGCCGGCGCGCCGGGCACCCGCTGCAGTACGGCGCAGTGGGCGAACTCGTGCGGCAGCACCTCGTCGAGGAAGGCAGCCTGGTTCTCCTGCAGCAGCACGGGGTTCAGGCGAATCGCCTCCGGCCCGGCGCGGCCGGCGGCGCAACCGCGCAGCGTGTACTCGAGACGGATCGGGCGGGTAGGGCGCAGCGCCGCCGGCAGGCGGGCGGGCAGCGCAGCCAGCCGGGCCGTCAGCGCTGCCCGCAGGGCCGGTTGGGCGACCAGCCACTGCTGCGCCTGGCGGTAGCGCGCCGCGGGCGCGAGAGCGGAATCGGACTCGGTCATGCCGCGCGAGTGTACCGGCCGGGCGGCATGCCCGGCTCGATCAGCGTCGCCAGGCGTACAGCGCGAGCCCTGCCAGACCCACGCCCGCGAACGCCGCGCCGGCGAGGAAGGTGCTGGCCGGCCCGAGCAGGCTCCACAGGCCACCGGCGACGAAGTTCGCCGCAAGCAGCGCCAGCCCGCTCACCAGATGGAACAGGCCGAAGGCACTGCCACGGGCCCGGGCGGGCGCGGTGTCGGTCACCAGTGCCGCCAGCAGGCCCTGAGTCATGCCCATGTGCAGCCCCCACAGGGCGATGGCGGCCATCACCGCCGGCAGGCCCGGCGCGAATGCCAGCACGAGCTGGGCGAGCATCAGCACGGCGAAGCCGGCCGTCAGCAGATGCCGGCGAGGCATGCGGTCGGACAGCGCGCCCATCGGCCAGGCCGAGGCCGAGTAGGCGAGGTTCATCACCACCAGCACCGCCGGCGTCAGTGCCAGCGACAGGCCGGCGCCCTCGGCACGCAGGATCAGGAAGGCGACGCTGAAGCGGGCGAGCGTCAGCACGCCGGCGACCGCCACCACACCCCAGTAGCGGCGCCCCAACGCCGGCAGTTCGTGCCAGCGGATCGACGGCGCGTTCACGCCGGCCGGCCGTGGCGGCTCCCGGACCGCCAGCACCAGGATGGCTACGGCCACCAGCCCCGGGATCACGGCCAGCCAGAAGACGAGCCGGAACTGCCCGCCGGTCAGCGCCATCAGGGCGATGGCCGCCAGCGGACCGAGAAAGGCGCCCGCCGTATCCAGCGACTGGCGCAGGCCGAAGGCGGCGCCGCGCAGCGGCGCCGGGGCGAGATCGCCGATCAGGGCATCGCGCGGGGCACCGCGGATGCCCTTGCCCAGCCGGTCGATGAAACGCGCGCCCATCACCCAGCCGGCGGCCGGCGCCAAGGCGAAGGCGGGTTTGGAGAGAGCACCGAGGGTGTAGCCGAGCACGACCAGCCCCTTGCGCCGGCGCAGGCGGTCGCTCAGCCAGCCCGACCCTACCTTGGCGAACGCGGCGGTGGACTCGCCCACGCCCTCGATCAGGCCGACCATCGCCACGCTGGCGCCGAGGCTGGTGACCAGGAACACCGGCAGCAGCGCGTGAACCGTCTCCGAGGCGATATCCATGAACAGGCTGACCAGCCCGAGCGCCCAGATCTGCGCCGGCAGCCTGCCCGTCGTTCCCCCCTGCTGCGTCGGTCCGTGCATGCCGGCTCCTGCCGCTGCCCTGCTGCC
>JAASSS010000130.1 GCA_021767745.1 Pseudomonadota bacterium | reverse complement strand
TGCCACGTAGCCGCCGCCGGGGTTGTTGCCGTCCTCGTCGAAACGCATCAGGCCGATGTTGACGTTGCTGATGCTGTCGACCAGCCGGGTGGCGGCCTCCTGCACGATGGTGTAGCGGGTGCGGGTGCTTTCGCTGTAGCCGCCGTTGATATAGTTCAGGTAGTTGGCGCTCCAGAACGTGTAGGTACCATGGCTCCAGTCGGAGCTGACGTCGTTATCGTCCTCGCAATCGACCTCCTCGTTGCCCCTCGAGAGCGTGTCCCATCTTTCAATGTCGGGGAGAAAGATGCGATTCCTGTAGTACCAACGCGACGCTTTGTCCTGGTAGTAGCCGGTATCGCCATTCAAGGCGCTGGTCGCGGAGCTGCATTGGAAGTCGCCTGTCGGCACCCACTGATCGGTGCCACAGCTCGGCGGACTACTGTTCGAGCTCCAGTAGATGCGGCTGTCCTGGCAGCTTCCCGAATAGTCCTCGCCCGAATCGTACGGATTCTCGGTGGTGATGGTGTTGTTATGCATGCTGCCCGAGGTATCCATGATGAACAGGATGTTCGGCTGCAGCGCGCTGGTGACCTCGGCGACGTAGACCTCCGTGTCATCGGCGGTGGCAAGGCCCGTCATCAACAGCGGTGCGGCGCCGGCACACAGGGCGAACAGCTGGGGCAGGGTAGGCTGGTGCATGTCGGTCTTCCTCGGCATCAGCGCGCCGGTTCGGGTGCGGCGGGCTGCCAGTAGATCTGCAGGGCGCGGCCGCTCGCCGCGTCGTAGGTCACCACGCCGGCCTGCTCATCGAGGCCGCTCGCGGCTGCGGCGAGCGGCAGGAGGGTGTCGCCGGCCAGCAGGCGCGTGTCCGCGTCCGCCGTGACGACGACGGAGGTGCAGCCGCCGCAGGGATAGGGATGCACCCGCAGGCGCAGCGTCTCGCTGGTGGCGGTGAGCACTTCGATCCGGGGCGACTCCATCGAGGTCTGGGCCCACGCCGGCAGGTGGGTCAGCCCGCCCAGTGCCAGCACCAGCGCCGTGGCGCGCATCGCCCATCGGCGGTTGATGGCGCCTGTGCTCATGGCCGCGCCATCGCCCGGGTCAGGCCCTGGCGGATGTTGGTGTCGTTGGCCGGCGCGCTGCCCTCGGCATTGCGGCCGGTGGCGTCGACCTCGAAGTGATAGCCACTGAACAGGCCGAGGTCCCAGCCCAGCGGCGCGCTGCCCTCCCCCAGGAACTTCAGCTTTGCATCGCCCTTGACGCGGGCGCGCGCGATGATCGCGGTCAGGGTGACCGGCTGGCCGCTGTTCAGCGCCGAGCTCATCTCGCTGGTGCTGGTACGCACTTCGGCCACGGCCGCCTCGACGGTGCTCTCGGCGGTCTGGAAGGCCTGGTTGTTCAGCAGGGCGTTGGCCGCCATGCGCTCGCCGAGCGTCGCGTTGCCGACGGCGGCCAGGCCGGCGACCGTCATCACCAGCGGCACGACGAGCGCGACCATCAGCACCGCGCCGCGCTGGCGCTGGCGCTGGGGGGCCGGGACGGGGAGGGTGGCTGACTCGGGCATGGGCTTACTCCCGGCGATTGCGGATCGCCACGGTCGTGGTGACGGGCCGGCGCAGGCGCCGGTCGTCGGCGAAGTTGATGTCGGCGGTCTCGCCATTCGGCGCGAAGACCAGATCGAGCAGCGAGAAGGCCGCCGGCAGATCCGCATCCAGCACCCGGTCCGGCGAGACCAGCAGCGCGCCGAGCTGCACGCTCACGATCTCGCCCGGGTCCAGTGCGCCGTCCGTCGCCGGGACGTAACGGAAGTCCCCGGCATTGCTGATCTGCTGGCCGTAGAGCACGCGCAGGTGCTCCACGCCTTCCACCAGTTCCTCCACGCCATCGCTCCAGGTGCCGGTGCGGGGCACGGTGAACTGATAGAGCGAGATCACGGGAGCACCCGCCTCGGTGGTGCGGCCGGTATCGCTGACGAAATAGGCTCTGTGCAGGAAGCGCATCACCTCGGTGGACGAGGCGGTGTCGTAGGCCTTGCTGAGCGCCGCGCTCGTGTTCTGCCCACTATCGGTGGCGTGCTTGAGCGTCGTGCCGCTGCTGCCCGTGCTGGCGCGGAAGATGTTGGCGCGGTCGCAGTCGGCGATCATGACGAGTTCGCCGACGTCCATGTCCGGGTCGGCAGACAGCACGATGTCGGCGCTGGTGCCGGCCATGTCGGTGGCCAGCGGCACGAGGTCGTCGCCGCCGCGCTGGATGAGGATCACGTCCGTGCCGGGCAGGGGATTGCGACCGACACGCGCCCAGTCATCCGGCGCGGCCGGCTGCCAGTTGCCGCCACTGTCGTAGTGGTACGGCTGGATGGCGGTGTCGATCAGGTCGATCGGCGGTACATCACCGGCCACCACGTTCGGTACCTTCGAGCCGGTGACGCAGCCCTGGAAGCCGGCGGCGCGGACATCGTTGATGAGCGTTTCCATCACGAAGCGCGCATCTTCCTGCAGCCGGCCGGCCGCGTCGGTGAGCCGGTAGGTCTGCTGATTGGCGCTGAAGACCTGCAGCGTGCCGGCCACCAGCATCAGCCCGATCACCAGCGCCACCATGATCTCGACCAGCGTCAGTCCGCGCTGGCGGCCGGCCGTTGCTGCCGGCACGTTCACTGCAGCTGCGCCTCTACCGTCAGGCGCTGGTTCTCGGCGCCGTCGGGCCCGAGGTCTGTCCAGTCGATCTGCACGGTGAAGTCATCGCCGGTCCGGCCGACCGTGCCGTTGCCGCCGGGCAGCATGGTCACCACCAGCGCCCATTCGGCGATGTCGGTCTGTGCCCGCTGGGCGGGCGTGCAGCCACCGGCACTGCGCTTGCAGTTCGGGTCGGCCGGCGCGCTATCGGTATCGACGGTGTCGTAGTTGCCGGCGGCCATGCCCTGCGGATTGGCGCGGATCCGATCGAGGATGTCGTAGGCGGCCATCGAGGCCTGTGAGCGCAGATAGGCGCTCTGCTGGAAGCGCAGGCCGAACAGCTGCAGGCTCGCCATGCCGAGCAGGGCGACCGACAGCACCAGCACCGAGACCAGCACCTCGATCAGGGAAAAGCCGCCGGCGCCGGCGCGAGCCCGGCCGGATGGCGATAGACGGACGAACGGCGCTCGAGGACGGATGCTCATGTGCTGGTTGTCGCGCTGCGGCGACGGTTCCTGAGCGGCGCCCGACGAGCCCACGCTCCGGTACGATGGTCGGCATGAACAGGCAGATGTGCGGCCGGCGGCCGCGAGGACGATGCGGGTAACGATCGTCGGCGGCGGGCTGATCGGCCTGCTGAGCGCACTGGCGCTGCACGATGCCGGCGCGAGCGTGCAGTTGCTGGAGCGCGGGCGGCTGGGGCAGGAAGCCTCCTGGGCCGGCGGCGGCATCCTCTGGCCGCTGTATGCGTGGCGCTACCCGCCGGCCATCCAGCGGCTCGCCGCGCACGGCGTGGCCGCCTATCCGGCGCTGGCCGGCCGGCTGCAGCGGGAAACCGGCATCGACGTGGAACTCACCGTCAGCGGTATGCTGATCCTCGACGCCGCCGAACGCGCTGCCGCCGAGGCCTGGGCTGGCGCCGCGGGGCGCCCGGCCCAGTGGCTGACCGCTGCCGAGCTGAGCAGCCGCGAACCGGCCCTGCAGGTACCGGAGGCGGGCGCCACCCGCCTGCCGGATGTGGCGCAGCTGCGCAATCCGCGCCTGATCCGTGCCCTGGGTAGCTACCTGCGCCAGCGCGGCGTTACCGTGCACGAGCGTACGCCGGTGACCGCGCTGGTGGCTGCGGGTGAGCGCATCGAGGCAGTGCGCGTGCCGCAGGGGGAGCTGGCGGTGGGTGATGCGCTGGTGATCGCCGCGGGCGCATGGAGCGCGGGGCTTGCGCCCCCGGCCGCGCGGCTGCAGAGCCGGCCGGTGCGAGGGCAGATGCTGCTGCTGCAGACGGCGCCCGCGACCCTGCGCCACATGCTGATTCATCGCGGCCACTACGCCATCCCGCGGCGCGACGGCAGCATCCTGTTCGGCAGCACCATGGAGGCGGTCGGCTTCGACGGCCGGCCGACGGCAGCTGCCGGCGCGCGCCTGCTGGCGAACGCCCAGGCCCTGCTGCCGGCGCTGGACGCCGGCCGCCTGCGGGCGCAGTGGGCGGGGCTGCGGCCCGGCAGCGCGGACGATCTGCCGGTGGTCGGCCGGCATCCGGCGGTGGCCAACCTCTGGCTCAACACCGGCCACCTGCGCAACGGCGTGGCCATGGCGCCGGCCGCTGCCGAGCTGCTCGTCGCCCTGATGCACGGGCGTGCGCCGCGGGTGGATCCGGCGCCCTACGCGCCCGGAGCGATGGAATCGGGCGCGGCCCTTCCTCTATAATTGCCGCCCCACCGGGGCCGAAGTAGCTCAGTCGGCAGAGCAACTGATTCGTAATCAGTAGGTCGGAGGTTCGAATCCTCTCTTCGGCACCATCTCCCTGATCGTTCGCCTCCGGCCTTGCCGCCATGCGGCGCTGCACGCGTCCGAACGATCGCTGAAATGGCGTCGGCCGGGTTCAGACAGTCCGGGTCGCTGGCGCGCTCACTGATGCAGGGCGTAGCGCACCGGCACCTTGAAGGTGTGCCGCTCTACGCCCGGCGGCAGGGCCGGCAGCGGCTGTGCCTGGCGCACCAGTTCCAGCCCCGCCTTGTCGAGCAGGCGATGACCCGAGGGCTCCACCAGCCGGGCGGCAAGCACCCGACCGGCCGCATCCACCGTCAGCTCCAGCGTCAGAGCGCCCTCCTGCATCCGGCGCAGGGCCCGGGGCGGGTACTGCTTGTGCGCGTTCAGATGTTGGTGCACCGCATCGCGATACCCCCCCCAATCGGGCCCCGCGGCCGCCGCGGGTGGGTCGGCGGTGGTCTGCTGCCGGGCGGCTGGCGCCGGTGCGGCCTGGCCGCCGCCGGCCACGGGTTCGGCCACGGGCTCGGCCACGGGCTCGGCCACGGGCTCGGCCACGGGCTCGGCCACGGGCTCGGCCACGGGTTCAGCGACGGGTTCAGCGACGGGTTCAGCGACGGGTTCAGCGACGGGTTCAGCGACGGGTTCAGCGACGGGTTCAGCGACGGG
>JAASSS010000129.1 GCA_021767745.1 Pseudomonadota bacterium | reverse complement strand
GAGCAGGGGGCGCGCTACGGCTGGCCGTATGTCTATGCCGACGGCCAGATCAACCCGCAGGATGAGCCGCCTGGGACGACGGCGCAGGCCTGGGCCGCGCAGTCGGTGGCACCGGTGCTGACCTACGATGCGCACGCGGCGCCGATGCAGATGCAGTTCTACCGCGGCGAGCAGTTTCCGGCGGACTATCGCGGTGATGCCTTCGTTGCCCTGCGGGGCTCGTGGAACCGCAAGCCGCCCAGCGGTTACGAGATTGCCCGCGTGGTCTTCGACGAGGTGGGCCAGCCACAGCGGATCGAGCCCTTCCTCACCGGCCTGCTGCAGGCGCAGCCGGATGGAAGCTGGGCCCACATCGGCCGGCCGGTCGGACTGGTTTTTCTGCCGGACGGCTCGATGCTGTTCGGCGATGACGTCAACGGCGTGATTTATCGCGTCAGCTATCAGGAGAGCGAGAGATGAACAAGGATCAATGGGAAGGGCGCTGGAACGAGCTGCGGGGCAAGGTCAAGGAGCACCTGGGGCGCCTGACCGACGATGACCTGCAGGAGGCGGAAGGCAAGCGTGACTCGCTGCTGGCGAAGATCCAGTCCCGCTATGGCGACTCAAAGGACGCCGCCGAGAAGCGGCTGGAAGAGCTGGAACGCAAGCTCTAGACGCCCGCAGGGTACTGGCTCGCCTCAACGGAGCCAGTGCCGGGCTTCCTGCCACTCGGCCGGGCCCAGTTCGCCGTCATCGTCGAGGTCGGCTGCGGTATAGATCGCATCGAGCCATTCGTCGAAGCTGATCTCGCCGTCGGTGTCGATGTCCCAACCGCGAAAGTAGCCGCGCGCCTGCAGCGCCTGGGCAAATTCGTTGAAATCGATTACCCCGTCGCCGCCGGTGTCCCAGTCATTCCAGTCGCCGCGCGGATAGTCGCGACCGAGCCACCAGCCGCTGGCAGCGCCCCATTCGGCGCCGTCCAGAGCACCGTCCCGGTCGCGGTCCCAGAGGATGAACAGCCGCGCGTGCAAGGCGTGCGCATCCAGGCGCCTGCCGGCGCGCCAGCGTCGGTAATGGCCGTCGCCTCGGAACTGCCGCTCGACTTCATGCTCTGACAGACCGCGCCCTGCCGGCATCGGCCCGCCCTCCCCGGGCCCGGCCGTGCAGCCGAGAGGTGACAGCAGCAGCAAGAACAGCCATGCCCACTGGCGTGACCGGGGCAGTTCGTGTCGCCACCGCCCGGCGGCTGCGCAGGCGGAAGGCCCGCCTCGCCCGCCCGGCCGGCTAAGATGTCTGCCGCACGTCATTGCACAATCACAGGTCCGTTGACACCCAAGGAGCCTCAATGAGGATCGCATCTTTCGCCAGTTCGGCGGTTCTGGCGCTGGCCGCCGCGACGGCGGGCGCCTACGAATGGCAGCCGCTGCCCGAGGCGGCGCCGGAGCCGGCCGATAATCCGACCACCGAGGAGAAGGTGACCCTCGGCCGCATGCTCTACTTCGATCCGCGCCTGTCTTCGGAGAGCACGATCTCCTGCTTCTCCTGCCACAACATCCTGGAGGGCGGCGACGACAATCGGCCCGTTTCCCCCGGAGTGCACGGCCAGATGGGTACCCGCAACGCGCCGACGGTGTGGAACTCGGCGTTCCTGTCCGTGCAGTTCTGGGACGGACGGGCGCCGACGCTCGAAGAGCAGGCCAAGGGCCCGATCACCAACCCCATCGAGATGGGCATGTCCACGCACGATGATGCCGTGGCGCGCGTGCAGGAGATCGAGTCCTACCAGGCCTACTTCGATGATGCCTTCGGCGATGGCGCCGCCGTCAACCTCGACAACATCGTCAAGGCGATTGCCGCCTACGAGCGCACTCTGATCACGCCGGACAGCGCCTATGACCGCTGGGCCAAGGGTGAGCAGGATGCACTGACCGAGCAGCAGCAGCGAGGCGCGGAGACGTTCGTCGAGGTCGGCTGCGTGACCTGCCATTCCGGGCCGATGTTCAACGGGCCGCAGCTGCCGATCGGGCAAGGGTTCTACATGAAGTTCCCAACGTTCACCGACAGCCCCTACGTGGCGCAGTACGGGTTCATGGAGGACCCCGGCCGCTACGAGGCCACCGGCAACGAGGCAGACCGCCACATGTGGCGGGTGCCGACGCTGCGCAACATCGCCGTGACGGGGCCCTACTTTCACAACGGCAGCGTGGCCGATCTCGGTGCGGCCGTGCGGGTGATGGCGGCCACGCAGCTCAACCGTGAGCTGACCGACGCGCAGGTCGCCGACATCGTGGCCTTCCTCAACGGCCTCACCGGGCCATTCGGCGACAAGGAAATTCCGGACCTGCCGGAATCGCCGCTGGCTCAGGAATAGCGAGGACGTCCGGCGCGGGCCTGCCCGCCCGCGCCGGACGGTCGGCCACGGCCTAGTAGGCCGGCGCGGTGGCGAATTCTTCCGGCCCGAGCAGGCCCAGCAGCACGACCGCAAAGCCCACATAGATGACCCAGCCGATGAAGGCCACCAGGATCGCGCGGCCGGTGCTGGTGTAGTCCAACGCCTGGCGCACGGCGACGATCATGGCGGCCAGCATCCACAGCGAGGCGATCAGCGAGATCACCGGGCCGAGCAGCGGGATGAAGGCCACGATGCGCAGCACGCCGGGCGCACTGGCGAAGCCGAGCGTCCGCAGCAGCTCGCCCATATCGGTCTGTGTCTCGGCCGCTGGCAGCAGCTTGCCACCGATCAGGTAGATCAGCCCCGCCCAGATGAACCAGCCGACCAGTGCGGCGATTGTCCCCATGATGAGCGTCGGCACGCCGCCGACCGCCAGCGAGCCGATACCGGCACAGACGCTGGAAATGACGACAACGGCCACCGCCTGACCAAGCGCACTGCGGTCGGCTTCGACTTCTTCGTAGAGATTGGGGTCGAGCTTGGCGGCCCGTACCATGCGATCGGTGAAGCTGGATGCCATGAATCTTCCTTGCTGTCGTTGTGCGACGGTTGACCACGCTTGGTCGGCAAAGTTACAACCCACAGGCCCGGCCGGCCATAGGAGTAGCACGTGGATTCGATCGAACTTCGCGGTTATCAGTATGAACTGTTCGCCTCGCACCAGGCCAACGTGCTCGCCCACATGCGGCTGTACGCGGAGCACGGGGTGGTGGGGCATGTCGAATTCCTTGCCGATGGCGAGCCGTTGCCGCCGGCCGAGCGGCCGCCCAGTGGCCAGCATCGCCTGTACTATCCCTTCTCCTCGCTGCCGATGGTCGTGGACCTGTTGCGTAACGAAAAACCGGTCTTTCTGGTATGGGCTGGTGCCGCCGGTAGCCGGCTTTCCACCAGCCCCGAGCCGGTCGGCGAGGGAGAGGAGCGCTAGTTCGCGGGATCGTCCAGCAGCGGCGCCAGCGCCTGTGCCAGATCCGGGGCGAAGCGCATGCGCGGATCCGACTCGGCGCGCTCGCGGTCGGCGTCAGAACACTTGCCGGTGCCGACCAGCACCGCCTCGAGGCCCGCATCCAACGCGCCGAGTACATCGTTTTCCAGATCGTCCCCGATCATGACGACTTCCCCCGGAGCCAGGGCCATGTCGCTGCAGGCGGCGTGGAAGAAGGCAGTGGCGGGTTTGCCGAGAACCTGCGCCTGTACGCCGGCGGCATACTCCAGGGCAGACACGTAGGCGCCAGCGTCGAGCTCCAGCCCGTGGTCGCCCCGGAAGTAGCGATTGCGGGCGATGGCCAGCAGCGGCGCGCCCGCATGCAGCAGACGAAAGGCCTCGTTCAGCCGCGCATGCGTGAAGTGCTCCGCCGCATCGCCGACCACGACCGCGTCAGGGTCATGCGGCGCGAACTCGGCGAAGTCGGTCTGCAGCCCGGGGTGGATCAGCAGGAATGGGTGCAGCTGCCGATGGCGCAGCCAGTCACGCACGGCCAGCGGTGCGGTGTAGATGTCAGCCGGGGTCACCGGAATCTGCAGGCGGCGCAGTCGCTCGACGATCGTGGCCCGAGGGTGACGTGACATGTTGGTCAGAAAACGATGGGGTATGCCCCGCTCGCGCAGGCGCGCGAGCGCGTCCACCGCGCCGGGCAGCGGCTGATCGCCAGCGTAGACAACGCCACCGAGGTCGAGCAGGACTCCGCGTGCCATGGGGCATTCCTCCCGATCTTGCCTCGTTCCAGCACTATCCGCGCCGGACAGTCCTGTCAAGCCGGCAGGGGTCTGGGCGCGGGGGACCAGAAAAAAAGCCCCTCGGGAGGGGCTTTAAGGCTTCCGTTGTTGTTGGCATGCGGCCCTTGGCCGCTTATCGCTCGGAAGACGCTGCGTCGCGGACGCTGTTGTTGTCGATGCATACGAGGAGGCTTGACTTGCTCGTGAGCACAACCCGTGCCAACAGCGGCCGCCGCCGTGGTTCCGGCTCCTGTGTCGCCGGGCAGGGACGCTATACTGCATGCCAGTGACAGCCTGCGTCAGTAATCGGGCAGGAACTGTCAAGACATCGTCTCTCTCGATTGCTACCGTCCGGCGTCCCGAGGCCGGCCTCTCCACTGGCTTCGTCAAGGAGGATTCGTGCGACAGCTCGTGCAGCGACTTCTGGTGCTCGTCACCCTCATCATCATGGCCCCCGGCAGCGCGGCCGAGCCGCTGCACGTCGGCATCAAGCAGGCGCCGCCATTCGTCATCCTCGAGCAAGAACAGGCGCCAACGGGTCTGAGCGTCGAGCTGTGGGAGTCCATCGCGGAGGAGCTCGAGCTTGAGTTCGAATACCAGGTCGAGGACCTCGAGGGGCTGGTCGACAAGGTGGCGAGCGCTGAGCTGGATCTGGCCGTGGCGGCGCTCTCGCCGACCGTGGAGCGCGAGCAGCGCATGGACTTCACGCACCCGATCTATAACGCGGGCTTCGCGATTGCCGTGCCGCGTGACGGCGGCGGGGCGGCGTGGTTGGGCGCGATCAGCCGCTTGTTCTCGTGGGAGTTCGCGTCCGCCATCATCGCCCTGGGCGCGCTGCTGCTGCTCGTCGGCCTGCTGGTCTGGCTGTTCGAGCGCCGCCGCAACGACGAATTCGGGCATACGACGGCCGAGGGCCTGGGCGATGGCTTCTGGTGGGCGGCGGTGACCATGACCACCGT
>JAASSS010000128.1 GCA_021767745.1 Pseudomonadota bacterium | reverse complement strand
TGGAGCGTCCGTGGCGTTTTGCGGGTCACTACGTCACCTTGATCGGCTTCGAGGACCAGCCGGCCGAGCGGATCTATCGCTACGTGGACACGGCCGATGCCGACGCCGGCATCAAGACCGTGCCGGCACGGCAGCTGGCCGGCTCCCGTTTCTGGTACCGCGGTGCAGGCCTGCCGGCCCGCTGGAACGGGCGTTACCTCGCGGTGTGGGTGCCCTAGTCTGAGACGCCCGCCTCGGCCAGACGCAGCTCGATGACCCGCCGCAGCGCCGCTCGCTCCAGCGGTAGCTGCTTGGGCAGATAGCGGGCGTTGACCTCGATGGCGATCCGCAGGGCGTCGTACACCTCCTGGCGCTGCGCCACGGTGCGGGCGAGCCAGCGTGCATTGACGTAGGCCAGCCGGCCGGCGAAGTAGAAGGCTGCTGCGGAAGCGCCAACTGCCGTGGCGACCGGCCCGTAGTCGCTCAGCGGGAGGGGATCGATGGCGTAGCGCTGGAAGGCATAGTCCGCCCCCGCCTCGGCGATGGCGGCCAGGGCCGCCGGATCCAGCTCACCGTCCGTCTGCAGGCGCTGCACGGCGGCCCGGGTTTCCTCCGCCAGCACGGTTTCGATCGGCGTCGCCAGCGCCTGGGCGCGCTCCATCGCCGGCCGGTTGATGTGCGTATCCATCAATGGGCTGGCGACCAGGCCGTTGATGCCGCCGTTGTTGTCGTAGGCACCGAACTCCTTGAACACGATCGCCAGATTGAGCGGCGAGGCGCCGCCGCGGCGCAGTGCCAGCTTCTGCGGTATCGCATGGGCTGCCGGGAAGATCGGGGCATAGACGCCCAACGAGGGCTCGCCGGGGTTGGCCCACAGGGTGGTGAGTCGCGGGTCCTCACCCGGTGCCACGCCGGTGATCACCACGCCGGCGGTGGTCTGGGCCCGGCTGATGCACAGGTTGGTCGGGAAGCGCTCGGGCGGTGAGGCAAGATCGTCGCCGCAGACATCCTTGGTGACGGTCTGCATCACGTTCAGCGGCGTCAGCGCGCCGGCCTCCCCCAGTTCGGTCAGCAGTGCGGCGGCGCGATCCCGCCGCTCCACACCGGGGTTGTCGATATAGCGGTTGAAGTTGGTGTGATTGGCGAAGCCGCCCGGCGCGATGTTCGCGTCGTGCACCGTGTACCGGACTGGCGCGCCGATGCCGCTCTGGGCCTCGATCATGATTGCGCCGCCGTGCGCATCCATGGCTACGAAGTTCGAGCTGATGACGTCGGTCGAGTTCGGGCGGTCGTTCCAATGCGCCAGCAGCCCCTCGAAGCAGGCGACGTCGGTACATTCGAACAGGGCGCGCTTCATGAGCGCGACATCCTGATTGACGAACTCCTCGACGGTGGTGTCGGCATAGACGCTGGCGTTCAGGACGGCGAAGCCGGCCTCGTTCACACCCCCAGAGCAGATGTGGGTGCGCGTCGGCAGGAAGATCTCCTCCAGACACACGTGGCCGCCCACCGTATCCACCGCTCCCGGATACCATTCCAGGCCTTGGAAGAAGCTGTTGGAGTCGTCGCGGTTCTTCCACAGGATCGGGCGCCCATCGGCGCTGGCCAGGCCGCTGACGATCGCGACGTCGCAGGCCAGCGCGGGGAGGGCAGTGAGTAGCATTGCCGGCAACAGGCCGAACAGCGGCCGCCGGAAGTGGACGGGGCTCATGATCGTGATCCTCGTGGAGTCGTGGTGACCTGCCGCAGGATCGGTCGCCGGCAGGCCAGCGGCCAGAGCCCGAGGGGCAGGCGTCCGATGATGATGGTGGCGCTATAGCACACGCTGAAGGCCAGCAGCGTTGCCGGCTCCCCGTACGGGGCGAACAGCAACAGCACGCCGGCCTGCAGCGTGCCAAGTCCGGCCGCCGTGACCGGCAGGTTGATGATGATGAACAGCAGCGGGACCAGGCACAGCAGATCCGCGAAGGGCACCTGCAGCCCGAACGCGGGCATGGCCAGGTAGAAGAACAGCACGAATGTCAGAAAGTACAACGAGCGATCCGCAATGGTGGCCAGCCAGGCACCGATGCGTGCGACGGCGAACACTTCGAGCCACCGCGCAAGCGCCGGCCGCCACGCCAGCCGCCGTATCAGCGGCACACCCAGCAGCGCGCCGCCGAGGATCGCCCCAGCCGTGACGAGCGCGTAGCCGCGCGCCTCACCCTGCACGAAGGTGGCACCCGCGCCGGCCAGCAACCCCAGGGCCAGCAGTTCGGCCATCATGAAAAACAGCAGCAGACCGGCAGCGCGCGGCGCCGGCACCCCCCGGCGATTGCGCAGGTACAGCCCGATCGCGCCCACGCCCAGGGCGTAGTTCACGATCATGAGCAGATAGGTGTAGCCACGCACGGCCAGCAGTTCGGGGAACGGGGCGTGAACCTGGAAACGCCGGAACACCCGCTGCAGGTTGTGCGTCTCCAGCAGGTACCACACCAGCAGGAACAGGATGGCGAGCGGGATGTAGCGCCCCAGCGCCGCCTGCTGCAGGGCCCCGGCCACGGCGGCTGGATCGATGGCTGCGACCAGCGCCGCGACGATCAGGCCGCCGAGCAGCCAGGGCAGGCTGCGCGCCAGGACGGGAGGCAGGTTCATGCTGCGCGCTGAGGAGCGCTGACGCGCGATTCAATCGCCTTGCGCTTGATGCGGGCCGGGCCGTCGATTGCCCCGACCCGCACCAGATCGATCGCCACCGGTTCGGCGATGACCCGGGTCAGCGCCTCGACCAGGGCCGTGCCACGGGCGGGGTCGTAACGGGGACCGGGCACCAGCTCGATCCTTGCCTGGCCGAGGGCGGTCTGCACGAAGCGAAATTCGTCGATCAGCCCCGGATCGCTCTTGATGAATAGGGTGAAGGTGTTCAGCAGCTTCAGGGGCGACAGGCGCGTGCCGTCCTGCAGGATATAGGCATCGTCGCAACGGCCCTCGAAGCTTTCCAGCTGCGGCAAGCCACGGCCGCAGGCGCAGCGCGTCTCGACTGCGGGGCGGCGGCCGAAGTCACCGATGCGATAGCGAATGAAGGGCATGACCGGGCTGCGCAGCGTGGTCAGCACGATCTCGCCGATCTCGCCCGGCGCCGTCGGCTGGCCGTGCTCGTCGAGCACCTCGACCCAGACGTTGTCGGTGAACAGGTGATAGCTGCCGGCCCGACATTGGGAGGCGACCATCCAGGTCTCCTCGGTCGAATACTCGTCGTAAACCGGACAGCCGAAGCGCTCGGCGATGTAGGCGCGCTCGGCCGGTGTGGACAGCTCGGAATTCACCGAGATGAACTTCAGCGGCAATCGCCTGCAGTCCGCCGGCGTTACCAGCCGGGCCAGCTCGAGGATGATCGAGGCGTAGCCGATCAGCACGTTCGGCCGAAAGCTCATCAGCCGGCGCAGTTGTTCCTGCGCCGGCAGGATCGAGGGTACGTGCAGCACCGGGCTGAAGCGCCCGAGGTCCGGCAACGGGATCGGCGAGTACTTGATGTACGCACCGCGATACCAGGGCCGCAGGCCCGCCATGGTGTAGACGCGCAGGCTGGTTGCCAGATAGAAGGCGAAGGTTTCCGGCGAGAAGGCGAAGCGGGTGGCCTTGCCCGTGGATCCGGTCGTCGCCGACTGGACGCACTGCGTCAGTTCAACGCCGTCGGCCAGCAGCCTGTGCGGGTACTGGTCCTGTACCTCCGCCTTGGTCAGGAAGGGCAGCCGGTGCAGGTCGTCCAGACCGCGAAATGCTTGCGCATCGACCCCATGGTCGGCGAAGTGGTCGCGATAGAACGCGATCTGGTCAGCGGCGTCGCGAACGACCGCACGCAGCCGTGCATCCACCCAGGCCCGCTGTCGCTCCGGCGACCAGCGGGCCTGACGATGGGTGTCGACGATGGCGCGCAGGAGGGCGGCGGGGGCGAGTGCCACGTCAGAGGGCGGCGCGCCGGGGGGACAGGTCGATGCGGGCTATCTGCTCCGGAGTGCACCATTGACGCAGCATCATGGTGGCGAACGGGGCTATGCCGGCCAGTTTGACGTCGCAGACGAACAGGAGGCTGTCCCCCCGCGTGTTGTAGTCGAATTCAGCCGGCAGCAGCGCGTCGATGGCAGGAAAGTCCTTGCGGTCTCTCGCCTGCTTGGTGCAGCCGGGGAAGGCGCCGGCGACGAACCAGGGCGCCCCGGCCGTCAGGGGTCGGTAGCCGAAGCGCTCCAGATAGCTGTAGGCTACCGGCGCCAGGGCCTCCTGCGTCCCGAAGCTGTTGGGGGATAGCGCGCTACGGTAGCGCCAGAGCATGTCCATCAGTACCGGACTGCAGGTCAGCACCACGCCATAGGCTTGATGCAGCCCCAGCCGGGACAGCAGCGCCACTAGGCCCTGGATGGCCAGCCACCCCGCCCTGGAGGACAAACCTGCGCCGCGATGATCCGGGTGCACCATCGCTTCCTCGCCGACCACCACTGCCCGCCCGTCCTGTTGCCAGACGGTCAGCGCAATGAAGGCGGCAGCGGTGTCATCCGCTTCACAGATGGCGTAGAGCAGAAAGCTGCACTTGCCGACGTATTCGGCGAAGTCACTCTGCGGATTCCACGCCGCCGTCTCCATGCTGGCACAGCGCTGCACGGCAGGGTGCGCGGCCGGATCGGCGATCGTGGCGAGATCGAGGACGTGGTAGGCATAGCCACCCGCGCTGATCAGCAATTCGGCATCTGGGTCGGCCGTGGACTCCTGGGCCGAAGTTCGGACACTGAGTGACATCCTTGTTCCTGGCGTTGATGGCGGTGGGGGCGGGGGAGTTGGACGGCTACTTTGCCAAGCAAGTATAGCGTTGTTGTGACAACGCAAGCTGTGTGTCGTTCGCGCCCGGCATAACTCAGTGACTGCATGGGGGCGGTGGCAAGCATCCGTGTCCAAGAAAAAGGGCGCCTTGCGGCGCCCTCAACAGCTAGACGTGCCTCGCCGGCGATCGGAGCCGCCGGGTGGCCTTCAGCCTGCCTGATACATCGTCACCACGCAGGCCCCACCGAGGCCGAGATTGTGTTGCAGGGCGACCTTGGCATTCTCGACCTGGCGCTGCTCGCCCTTGCCGCGCAGCTGCCAGCAGAGCTCGGCGCACTGCGCAAGGCCCGTGGCACCGAGCGGG
>JAASSS010000127.1 GCA_021767745.1 Pseudomonadota bacterium | reverse complement strand
CCGAGCAGGCGGGCGTTGGGCAGCGCATCGATGGCCTCGAGCACGCCATGATCGGCCTGATCGTCCCACTCCAGCGTGATTTCCCAGGTGGTCTTGTCCTGATCGCGCTTGACCACGTTCAGGTGCTCGACCACCAGCCCCGCATCGCCGATCACCTTGAGGATCTTCGCCAGACTGCCGGGCTTGTGTTCGGACTCGACCAGCAGGATCTCGGGGATTTTCATGGTGACGGCGACGGGCTGAGGCGGCGAAAAATCATCATACATGCCGCCCATCGGCCCGGCCATGGCACCGGTGGCCGCGCCGGCGGGCGGCGGACCTAGCGACGCAGCGAGCGCAGCAGGGCCAGGGCCGCCAGCCCGGCGAAGGCCGCCTGCACGTAGACGCCGCGCCGATCCATCGTCACCGGGCCGACCTGCACCGGCTCGTCCGCCGGCCGGTCCTGCACCCGCGGCCAGGCCGCCGCCGCCAGGCCACCGAACACGGCGACCGAGCCGAGCAGATGCAGCCTCGCCCGGCCGGCCGAGCGCCGTGCCCGCCGGCTGCGCAGCCCGAACCACAGATGCGGCAGGGCGTGCGCCCAGTTCACGCTCACCACGCCGGCGAGCTTGCCGGGATGCACGTTCACCAGCCCGTCCTGATTGCCGGTGACGGCCGGGCCGGCAAGGCCCGCCAGACCCAGGAGCGTGTGCAGCCGGCCGAGCCGGCGGGCGCTGCGCTCGGCCGGGCCGGGTGCGGCGGGCGGCGGCGAGCCCTTGGCGCCGGCCCTGGCCGGGGTGCCCCGCGCGGATGTACCGGGCTTGCCGGTGCGCTCGCGCCGTGCCTGGTCGTACAGATCCAGCAGCGGCACCGCCGGGCCGGCGGTGTAGCGCAGCACCTGGCGTGCCGTGCCATGCTGGCCGCGCCGGCGCAGCACGTAGGTGGCGGCGAGGCCGGCCAGCGCCAGCGGCGGCGAGATCGGCCCGCGGCGGCGCAGCAGGTGGGTGAGTTTGGCCATGCGGACTCCTTGTCGTGGCGGCAGTGCGCGGCTATAGACCACCGGCCCGGCGCATGGTGCCGCCGGGCCAGTCGCTCCGGCGCACTCGGCCTAGAGGTAGCCCTGCTCGCGCAGCGCCGCCAGCACCTGGTCGGCCGCCTCGTCCGGCGTGTACTCGCGCGTGTCCAGCGTGATCTCCGGGTTCTCCGGCACTTCGTAGGGGTCGCTGATGCCGGTGAACTCCTTGATCTCGCCGGCGCGGGCCTTGGCGTAGAGGCCCTTGCGATCGCGCGCCTCGCACACCTCCAGCGGCGTGGCCACGTGCACCTCCACGAAGCCGCCGTTGGCCTCGACCAGCTCGCGCACCTGCCGGCGGGTCTGGGCGTAGGGGGCGATGGGCGCGCAGATGGCGATGCCGCGATGCTTGGTGATCTCGCTGGCGACGAAGCCGATGCGCCGCACGTTGATGTCGCGGTGCTCGCGGGAGAAGCCGAGCTCGTTGGACAGGTGCGTGCGGATCACGTCGCCATCGAGCAGCGTCACGTTGCGCCCGCCGTGCTGCATCAGCTTGACCATCAGCGCGTTGGCGATGGTGGACTTGCCCGAGCCGGACAGGCCGGTGAAGAACACGGTGAAGCCCTGCTGCTCGCGCGGCGGATAGCTGCGGCGCAGCTCCGCCACCACCTCGGGGTAGGAGAACCACTCGGGGATGTCCTCGCCGGCACGCAGGCGGCGACGGAACTCGGTGCCGGAAATGCTCAGCACGGTGTCGTTGTCGGTGGTCTCGTCCGCCGGCACGTACTGCTGCTGTTCCTCGACGAACACCATCATCTGGAAGGGCACCATCTCGATGCCGAGCTCGTCGCCGAACTGTGCCACCAGCTCCTGCGCATCGTAGGGGCCGTAGAAGTCCTCGCCCTGGCGGTTCTTGCCCGGGCCGGCATGGTCGCGGCCGACGATGAAGTGCGTGCAGCCGTGGTTCTTGCGGATGATGGCGTGCCAGAGCGCCTCGCGCGGGCCGCCCATGCGCATCGCCAGCGGCAGCAGGCTCAGCATGGTGGTGTCGGCCGGGTAGCGCTGCAGCAGCTGCTGGTAACAGCGCACGCGGGTGAGGTAGTCGATGTCGCCCGGCTTGGTCAGGCCCACCACCGGCTGGATCAGCAGGTGCGCATCGGCGATGCGGGCAGCGCGGTAGGTGAGCTCCTGATGCGCGCGGTGCATCGGGTTGCGCGTCTGGAAGGCGACCACGCGCTGCCAGCCGTGGCGGGCGAAGTGCTCGCGCAACTGCGCCGGCGTGCGCCGCAGCTCGCGGAAGTCGTAGTGCACCGGCGGGGTCAGGCCGTAGAGCGTGCCGCCGAGGTAGACCGGGTGGGTCTGATGCAGCAGGTAGGCCACGCCCGGGTGCTTGTCATCGGTGCTGCCGAACACCTGCTCGGCTTCGACGTGGCGGTCCGGCCGGTAGATGTCCTCCACGGCCAGCACGGCGATGCTGCAGCCCTCGCGGTCCTTCAGCGTGATGCGCTGGCCGGGGCTCAGGCCCTCGGCGAAGCCTTCCGGCACGTCGAGGTTGATCGGCATCGGCCAGACGAGGCCGGAGGTCAGGCGCATGTCGTGCACCACGCCCTGGTAGTCGGCCTCGTTGAGATAGCCGACCAGCGGCGAGAAGCCGCCGGAAAGCAGCAGCTCGAGGTCGCACAGCTGGCGCTCGGTCAGCGTCCAGGCCGGGTAGTCGGCCGCGCGCCCGCGTTCTTCTGCCAGCTCCTGCCCGCCGAGGTAGCGCTCGCAGAGCGTGCCGCCGTGTGGCGCGATCAGGTCCTGGGAGCGGGGAGTGACGGAGGACATAGCGGTGTTTCCTTGGCAGCAAGAGTGGCGAGGCGGCCGCGGCACGGCCCGGCATGAATGATCCTAGAAAATCGGCCGGGATTGTAACAATCGGAGATGAAGGCCCGGCGACGGCCGCGCGACCATCGCTCTCGCCGGCCCGGCCGCCCCCGCCGGCGCGCTCAGAACGGCCAGAAGCGGGGGATCAGCAGCAGCGCGATCACGCCGGTCAGCAGCGTCAGCGGCAGGCCGAGGCGCACGTAGTCCGTGAAGCGGTAGCCGCCGGGGCCGTACACCATCAGGTTGGTCTGGTAGCCGATGGGCGTGGCGAAGGCGGCGGAGGCGGCCATCATGATGGCGATGGCGAAGGGCAGCAGGCTCACGCCCAGATCCGCGCTCACCGCTTCGGCGAAGGGGAACATCAGCAGCGCGGCGGCGTTGTTGGTGATCACCAGGCTGAACAGCACGGTCAGCACGTAGAGCATGGCCAGGCTCGCCAGCGGGTGCGGGCCGATCAGCCCCATGCTCCAGGCGGCCACGCTGGCGGCGGCGCCGGTCTGCTCCAGCGCGGCGGCCACGCCGAAGGCCGCACCGATCACGATCAGCACCGGCCAGTCGATGGCGCGGCGTACCGATTCGGGCCGGCTGCAGCCGGCGAGCATCATGGCCAGCAACGCGACCAGCGCGGCCTGCAGCATGCTGAGCAGTCCGCTGGCGGCCGCCGCCACCATGCCCAGCAGGATCAGCAGCGCCAGCGGCGCGCGCTCGTGGCGCAGCGGGGCGGAGTCGTCGACGGCGCTGACGAGGTAGAAGTCGCGGCTGTTGCGGTGCTGTTCCAGGAAGGAGGGGCGGGTCTCCAGCAGCAGCGTGTCGCCCGGGCGCAGCACGATGTCGCCGATCTTCTGCTTCAGGCGATGGCCGCTGCGGGCGACGGCGATCACCACCGCGTTGTAGCGGGTGCGGAACTGGCCTTCGCGAATGCTGAGGCCGGTGACCGGGCAGTCCGGCGCCACCACGGCCTCGATCAGCGAGCGCCCATCGCGCCGGCCGTCGAGCTTGCCGACCTGGTCGGTCGCCGGCGCCAGCCCGCGGATGCGCTGCAGCTCCACCATCGCGTCGACCACGCCGACGAACAGCAGCCGATCCTCCGCCTCCAGCCGGCGCGTGGGCGCCACGGCCGGCAGCAGTTCGCCGCGCCGCTCGATCTCGGCGAGGAAGGATTGCGGCAGCGCGCGCAGGCCGGCCTCCTCGATGGTCTTGCCGACCAGCGGGCCGCCGGCTTCCACGATCATCTCCGTGCTGTACTCGCGCGGGTCGGTCAGCCGGTCCAGCACCGGGATGCGGTCGGGCAGCAGCCAGCGGCTGGTCAGCAGGATGAAGGCCAGGCCCGCCAGTGCCATCGGCACACCCACCGCGGCGATGCTGAACATGCCGAGGCCGGCGCCGCGCTCGATCAGCAGGCCGTTGACGACCAGGTTCGTGCTGGTGCCGATCAGCGTGCACACGCCACCGAGGATGGCGGCGAAACTCAGCGGCATCATCAGCTTGGAGACCGACAGGCGGTATTTCTTCGCCCAGTCCGCCACCGCCGGCACCAGCATGCTGACCACCGGCGTGTTGTTCAGCACCGCGCTGAGGGCGAGCACCGGCGCCATCAGCCGCCACTGCGCGTGCGGCAGCGAGCGTGGGCGGCCGAGCACCACCTGCACGATCCAGTGGATGCCGCCGGTGTCGCGCAGGCCGGCGACCACGCCGTAGAGCACGGCGACGGTGATCATGCCCTCGTTGGAGAAGCCGCCGAACGCGGCCGGCGGATCCAGCACGCCGGTCAGCAGCAGTACGGCCAGCGCGGCGACGAACACGGCGTCGGCGGCGAGGTTGGTCAGCGCGAGCAGCGCCATGATGGCGGCCACGACCGCGAGCGTGAACCACGCAGCGAGAGACATGGGGCTTCCTTGTTCCATTTGGCATGGCGACGCCCGCCGGCGCCGACACTGGCGGACGGATTATCGGCAAGCCCGGCGACGAGTGCGAATCACGTTTGCTCATATGGGCTGCGTGGTGCGGGCATGATCGCCGCGCCGCCACCGTCGCCGCCACGGCGAAGCGGGACGACAGGCCGGCGTTATACTCGCGGCCAGACCCAGCCACCCGGGGATGCCCGTGAGTGCCGATTCCACCACCGGTCGTCTCGATCGGATTCCCGTCCGCGTCGTGCCCGCCAGCGGGCACAAGATCGACAAGGACGGCGTGCGCGCCATCAAGAACGGCGTCAAGGCCCGGCGCACGCCCGAGCCGGTGGCGCGCGGCGAGAAGCCGGCGTGGCTGAAGGTGAAGCT
>JAASSS010000023.1 GCA_021767745.1 Pseudomonadota bacterium | reverse complement strand
CCCTGACCGCGGCGGAGAACCTGCGCATGTTCGCGGCGCTGCACGCAGCGCGCCTGTCGGCCGCCCAGGCGCTCGAGCGGGTCGGGCTCGCCGGCATGGACGACGTGCTTGCCCGGCACCTTTCGGCCGGCCAGCGCCAGCGGCTGGCGCTGTGCCGTCTGCTGCTGCAGCGCGCGAAGCTGTGGGTACTCGATGAGCCCGCCACGGCACTCGATCGCGCCGGCCGCGCCAGCGTTCGGCAACTGATCGAGGCGCACGTACAGGGCAAGGGCGCGGTCATCCTGACGACCCATCAGCCCCTGGTGCTGGAGGCGCCGGTGCGTGAGTTCACGCTGGGGCATCCGACATGAGACAGGCGGCGCTCGGGGTGCTGCGCCGGGAACTGCTGCTGGCGCTGCGCCGGCGCAGCGACTACGCGCAGCCGCTGCTGTTCCTGGCGCTGGTGGTGACGCTGTTTCCCCTGGCGCTGGGCGCGGACCCGGCGATGCTGCAGGCGGCGGGGCCGGGCATCCTGTGGGTGACGGCTGCGCTGGCGACGCTGCTCTCGCTGGAAGGCATGTTTCGCGACGATCATGCCAGCGGACTGCTCGAGCAGCTGTTGCTCAGCCCGCATCCGGCCTCGCTGCTGGTCGGCATGAAGATTTTCGGCCACTGGCTCGCCACCGGCCTGCCGATCGTGCTCTTCGCGCCGCTGTTTGCCCTTCTGTTAAACTTGCCGGCTGCCGGCTTCGGCGTGCTGATGCTCAGCCTGCTGCTGGGAACGCCGGTGCTGACGCTGGTGGGCGCCATCGGCGCTGCCCTGACCCTCGGCCTGCCGCGCGGCGGCCTGCTGATCGCCCTGTTGGTGCTGCCGCTGTACGTGCCGGTGTTGATCTTCGGCGCCGGCGCGGTTGCCGGTGCCGTCGCCGGCCTGCCGGTCGCCGGCCAGCTCTACGTGCTGGGCGCGGAGCTGAGCGCGGCGCTGGTGCTGGCGCCGGTGGCCACGGCGGCCGCCTTGCGGGTGACGACGAGTTGACGCAATGAACAAGTGGCTGCACAGCTGGGCGGCGCCGATGGTCTTCTACGATCGTGCCGGCCGCCTTCTGCTCCCCCTGTGGATGCTGGCTGTCGTGCTGACCGGCATCGGCGTGGTCTGGGGGCTGTTCCTCGCTCCGGCCGACTACCTGCAGGGCGACGCCTTCCGCATCATCTACGTGCACGTGCCGAGTGCATGGATGGCCATGTTCGTCTACATGTTCATGGCCTCGGCGGCGCTGGTGGCGCTGGTCTGGCGGGTGAAGCTGGCGGAGGTGCTGGCGCGGGAGAGCGCGCCCATCGGCGCCGTGTTCACCGCCCTGGCGCTGGCTACCGGTTCGCTGTGGGGAAAGCCGATGTGGGGAACCTGGTGGGTCTGGGATGCCCGGCTGACCTCGGTGCTGTTGCTGCTGTTCCTGTATCTCGGCTTCATCGGCCTGCAGAGCGCCATCGACGATCGCCGGCTGGCGGCGCGTGCCGGCGCCGTGCTGGCCCTGGTCGGGGTGGTCAACATCCCCATCATCCATTACTCGGTGGTGTGGTGGAACACGCTGCACCAGGGGGCGAGCGTGTCCCGCCTGGATGCGCCGGCGATCGACCCCAGCATGCTCTGGCCACTGCTGCTGGTGGCTGCCGGCTTCACCAGCTATTTCGGCGCGTTGCTGCTGCTGCGGGCGCGGCTGGAGATCCTGGCGCGGGAGGCCGGTCGGCGCTGGGTCGCCGAGCGCCTGCAGGTGGCCGAGCAATGAGCATGGGCGGCTACGGTTTCTATGTCTGGACGGCCTACGGGCTGTGCGGGGTTCTGCTGCTCGCCGGCGTGCTGGTGCCTCTGCTACGCCGCCGCCAGCTGCGGGCTCAGCTCCGCCGCCGCCAGGCCCTGCAACAACGACGCGAGCAGACATGACACCCACGCGCAGACGACGCCTGCTGGGGGCCCTGGTGATCGTGCTCGGGGTGGCCATCGCCGCCGCGCTGATCTCCATGGCGTTCCGCGAGAACCTGACCTTCTTCTTCACGCCCTCCCAGGTCGCTGCTGGCGAGGCGCCGGTCGGCCAGCCGTTGCGGCTCGGCGGCCTGGTGGTGCCCGGCAGCATCGAGCGGGGCGAGGGGCTCGGCGTGCGCTTCGCGGTGACCGACACGGCGACCGAGGTGCCGGTGTACTACGAGGGTGTGCTGCCGGATCTGTTCGGTGAGAACCAAGGCGTGGTAGTGCGTGGCTCGCTCGACGCCTCGGGCCGGCTGACTGCCAGCCAGGTGCTCGCCAAGCACGACGAGAACTACATGCCGCCCGAAGTGGCCGATGCGCTGCGGGCGCAGGGCGCCATGCCACCGCACGAGATGGTGCGATGACCCCCGAGATCGGCCAGCTCGCGCTGGTCCTGGCGCTGGTCCTGGCACTGGTGCAGGCGAGCCTGCCGCTGCTTGGCGCCTGGCGCGGTCGCGATACGTTGATGGCGGTGGCGCGGCCGGCCGCGGCCGGGCAGCTGGTATTCGTGCTGATCGCCTATGCCGTACTGACCGCTGCCTTCGTGCGCCACGACTTCAGCGTGCTGTACGTGGCGCAGAACAGCAATTCGGCCCTGCCGCTCGGCTATCGGCTGACGGCGGTCTGGGGCGGGCACGAGGGCTCGCTGTTGCTGTGGATGCTGATGTTGGCCGCCTGGACCTGCCTGGTCGCGGCCTTCAGTCGGCACCTGCCGGCGGCGCTGGCGGCGCGGGTGCTCGGCGTGATGGGCCTGATCAGCATCGGTTTTCTGGCCTTCATGCTGTTCACCTCCAATCCGTTCACGCGGCTGTTCCCGGTACCGCCGGACGGGCAAGACCTGAATCCGCTGCTGCAGGATCCGGGGATGATCATCCATCCGCCGATGCTGTATCTGGGCTACGTCGGCTTCTCGGTGGCCTTCGCCTTCGCCGTGGCGGCGTTGCTCGGCGGCCGGCTGGACGCCACCTGGGCGCGCTGGACCCGGCCATGGACCGTCATCGCCTGGCTGTTCCTGACGATCGGAATCGCGCTCGGCAGCTGGTGGGCCTACTACGAGCTCGGCTGGGGCGGCTGGTGGTTCTGGGATCCGGTCGAGAACGCCTCGTTCATGCCGTGGCTGGTGGGCACGGCGCTGATCCACTCCCTCGCGGTCACCGAGAAGCGGGGCGCGCTGAAGGCCTGGACCGTGCTGCTGGCGATTGCGGCGTTCTCGCTGAGCCTGCTCGGCACCTTCCTCGTCCGGTCCGGCGTACTGACCTCGGTGCATGCCTTCGCCACCGATCCGACCCGCGGCCTGTTCATTCTCGCCTTCCTGAGCGCCGTCATCGGTGGGTCGCTGCTGCTATATGCGTGGCGGGCGCCGAGCCTGCGCAGCGAGTATCGGTTCGCGTTGTTTTCGCGCGAGGGCCTGCTGCTGATCAACAATCTGCTGCTGACCACCGCCTGCGGCGCCGTGCTGCTGGGCACCCTGTATCCGCTCGCCGTCGATGCGCTGGGTCGCGGCAAGATCTCGGTGGGGCCGCCGTACTTCGACACCGTCTTTCTGCCGCTGATGCTGCCGTTGCTGCTGCTGGTCGGCATCGGCCCGATCGTGGCCTGGCGCAGCGACAGCCCGAGGCGGGTGCTCGTCCGGCTGCGCGGCCCGCTGCTGACGAGCGTCCTGTTCGCACTGCTGACCGGCATGTGGTTGCTGCTGCGTGGCCAGCTGCTGCTGTGGGTGAGCATCGTGCTGGCCGGCTGGATCGTCGTTACCGGTGTCATGGCCGTCTGGCAACGCCTGCGTCTGCGCGGCGGACTCGGCGCGGCGCGGCAACTGCCGCGGGCGTTCTACGGCATGCACCTGGCGCATCTGGGGCTGGCGGTCTTCGCGCTGGGCGTGGGCGTGGTGAACAGCTTCGAGGTAGAGCGCACCGTGCGCATGGCGCCAGGCGACACCGCCGAGGTGGCCGGCTATCAGTTCCGCTTCGTCGAGATGCGTCAGCGGCCGGGGCCGAACTGGGAGGCGGACGAGGCGGAATTCCAGGTATTTCGCAACGACCGTCTGGTCGCCGTGCTCACGCCGCAGAAGCGTCGCTACCCGGTCCGCGGCCAGGTGATGACGCAGGCCGGCATCGATGGGGGCGTGTTCCGGGATCTGTTCGTGGCGCTGGGCGAACCGCTGAGTGGTGCGGCCTGGAGCGTGCGGCTGCACTACAAGCCGTGGGTCCGCTGGATCTGGGGCGGCGCGGCGCTGATGGCACTGGGCGGCGCGCTGGCCGCGAGCGATCGACGCTACCGCACGGCTGGCCGGCGCGAGCGCGCGGCGGTGAACGGGCAACGCGCCACCGCGGCCCCGGCCCATGAGGCGCCCGCCCGATGACGCGCTTCCTGCTGCCGCTGGTGGTGCTCGCCGGGCTGGTGGCGCTGCTGGCTGTTGGCCTGCGTCTGGATCCCGCGCACGTGCCCTCGCCGCTGATCGGCCAGCCGCTGCCGGACTTCGAGACCGGGCTGGTGCAGGGCGAGGGGCGGCTCGATGCGCAGACACTGCGCGCACGCGGGCCGCTGTTGCTGAACGTGTGGGCCTCGTGGTGCGCCGCCTGCCGCGACGAGCACCCCCTGCTGATGGAGCTGGCGCCGCATCTGCCCATCTATGGTCTGAATTGGAAAGACGAGCAGGCGGCGGCGCGCAGCTGGCTCGGCCGCTTCGGCGATCCCTATCGGGCGAGCCTGCACGATCCGGGTGGCAGGATCGGCATCGATCTCGGCGTGTACGGGGTGCCCGAGACCTTTCTCGTCGACGCCCAGGGCGTGATCCGCTACAAGCACGTGGGACCGCTGACCGGCGCCGTGCTGGAGCGGGAGATCCTGCCGCGCTGGCGCGCACTGACGCAGGCGAGCGCATCGTGATGGACCGTTGCGCCGCTCTGCGCAGGGCCTGTCTGCTGCTGGCCGGGCTGCTGCTCTGCAGCGCCTGCGCCACGCTGGCGGCGATCGAGCCGCGCGAGTTCGCCGAGTCGGCCGACCAGGCGCGCTACGAGGCGTTGATCGAGGAACTGCGCTGCCTGGTGTGCCAGAACGAGTCGCTGGCCGAATCCAATGCCGACCTCGCCGCCGATCTGCGGGCGGAGGTCGCCGGCCAGATCCTCGCCGGGCGCAGCGATGCGCAGATCGTCGACTATCTCACGGCCCGCTACGGCGATTTCGTGCTCTATCGGCCGCCGTTCAAGCCGGTGACCTGGGCGCTGTGGCTGGGACCGTTGGCGCTGCTGCTGATGGGCAGCTTCGTCGTCTGGCGCACGGCCCGGACCGCCGGTGGCAGCGAGGCGCTGACCGAGGCCGAGCAGCAGCGCCTGCGCACCCTGCTGGACGAGGAGGATTCACGGTGAGTCCGGCATGACCCCGCTGATCTTCTGGTTCATCGCCGCCCTGATGGTGACGCTGGCGCTCATCTTCGTCGTGTTGCCGTTGTGGCGGGCGCCGCGTTCGCCCCGTGGCGGGGTGGGGGAGCGCGCAAGGGCGCTCTACGAGCAGCGGCACCGGGAACTGACCGCGGACGAGGCAGCCGGCCTGCTCGGCGCGCAGGATCGCCGTGCGGCCGAGGTGGCGCTCGCCCGCCAGCTGCTGGCCGATGCCGATCGCACCGATGCGCCGGCTGTGCCCGCCCAGCGCAGCGGCCGGCTGGCGGCACTGGCGAGCCTGGTGCTGGTGCCGGTGCTGGCCCTCGGCCTGTACCTGCAGGTCGGCACGCCCGAGGCACTCTGGCGCAGTGACCCGGCGCAGCCGCAGGAGCTGCAGGTCATGGTCGATGCCCTCGCGCAGCGGCTGGCCCGCCAGCCGGACAATGGCGAGGGCTGGCTGCTGCTGGGACGTTCCTACCTGCTGCTGCAGCGCCCCCGCTCGGCGGTGGCGGCCTTCGACGAGGCGCGCGCGCGCCTGGGCGATCAGCCGGAGGTGCTGGTCGACTATGCGCAGGCGATGGCACTGAGCCAGAACGGGGACTGGCGCGGCACGCCCCGCCAGTTGCTGGATCAGGTGCTGGCCGAGGCGCCAGATCATCCGAAGGCGCTATGGCTCGGTGCCATGTCGGCGGCCCAGCGCGGCGAGATGCAGCTGGCGCGCACGCGGCTGACTCACCTGCTGGCCCAGCAGCCGCCGGGCAGCGAGGTACGCCAGACGATTCAGCAGGTCTTGAACGAACTGGGCGGACCGGCGGGCGCCGCCCCGGCGCTGGACGTGCCGTTGGCGGCGCTGGTGCCCGATCCGCAGGGGCGCGGCGAGGTCGCACTGGCGGTCTCGGTGAGCGCCGATCCGGCGGTGCTGGCCTCGCTCGGGCCGCAGGCGGTGGTGTTCATCTACGCGCAGGATCCGCAGGGTTCGTCGATGCCGGTGGCGGCGGCACGCGAACCGGTGTCCTCGCTGCCGCTGTCGATCCGGCTCGACGACGCCGACGCGGTCATGCCCACGCGCCAGCTCTCGGACCTCGAGCGGGTGGTGGTGACGGCGCGGCTGAGTGCGTCGGCCGATGCGCTGGCCGATCCGGCAGGACCGTCAGCGTCCTCGCCCGTGATCGATTTGGTGCCCGGTGAGCTCGTGGAGGTGAAGCTGCACCTCGAGGCCCCGCCGGCGGGGCCGGCCGTCGACTGAGGCCGCGGCCGCCCGGCTCAGTCGGCGCGGCGTTCCAGCTCCTCCAGCCGCAGTGTCGCCCGCGCCCGCTCCAGCTCGGACAGGTCGCCGTCGGCCAGCGCCAGACGCAGCTGCAGCGCGGCATCCTGCGGGCGATCTTCCTGCAGGTAGTGCTCGGCGAGATAGTAATGCGCGGCGCCGTCCTGGCCAGTCTCGTCCGCCGCCTGCGCCAGCAACCGCAGTCGCGTGGAGGCGGCCGAGCCGGCGAACCGCTCGGCCAGCAGGGTCTGCCGCGCCGCTGCCGGCTCACCGGCCTGCAGTTGGTACTCGGCCCGCAGCAGCGTTATCGCCGGGTGCTCGGGCGCCGTGCGCTCGGCGCGTGCCAGGGTGGCGAGCGCCGCGTCCAAGGCGCCCTGGCGAGCCTGGGTCTGCGCCAGCAGCAGCAGCCAGGGCGCTGCCGGGCGTGTCGCGTCGGCGTAGCGTGCGGCGATCGCCTGCGCCGGCGCCGTCTGGCCGATGCGCGCCTGCGCCACCGCCAGCCCGTAATCGGCCGCTTCCGCCCGCATGCCGGTGGCATTGCGCCGGGCCGCCTGAAAGTAGCGAATGGCATCGTCCGGCTGCGCCACGACGAGGGCCCGCACGCGTGCCTGCATCAGGTGATAGCGCGTATCGTCGGTGCGAGTCGGCGCGGCCAGGCGCTGCGCCCGGCTGAGCGCCTCGCTGACGCGGGCGCTGTTGACCGGGTGGGTGCGGATGAACTCCCCATAGGCGCTTTCGTAGAAGCGCGACTGGCGCTCGATCTCCTCGAAGAACGTGGCCATGGCGCGCGGATCGAAGCCGGCCTCGGCCAGCATGCCGATGCCGACGCGATCCGCTTCCAGTTCGTTGCGCAGGGTGAAGTTGATGGTCTGATCCACCGAGGCGGCCATGCCCGAGGAAAGCGCCGCCTGCGCCACCTCCGGATTGCCGCCGGAGGCGAGGATCGCCGCCACCACGGCTGCCGCGGTGGCCCAGTTCATGCCGCGCATGGCTTCCATCCGCCGGGCGATGTGGCGCTGTGTGACGTGCGCGATTTCGTGCGCCAGCACGCTTGCCAGTTCGCTTTCCTCGTCGGTCGCCACCATCAGGCCGGCGTTGATGCCGATGTAGCCGCCGGGTACCGCGAAGGCATTGATCGCCTCGTTGCGCACCAGGAAGAAGTGGAAGCGCTGCTCCGGCGTGCCGCTGTGCGCGGCGATCCGGCTGCCGAGCTCTTGCAGGTAGGACTCGACCAGCAGGTCCTCCAGCAGTGCGCCCGAACGACGCAGCTGGCGATAGACGTCGGCGCCGAGGGCCGCTTCCTCGCGCGGGCTCATCACCCGATCGGCGCTGGTGCCCATGTCCGGCAGGCGGATGCCCTCGTCGGCGGCCGGCGGCGGGGCCGCGGGCAGCGCGAGCGCCACCAGCGCCAGCAAGCGCAGGATGCCGCCGCGACCGCAGCTCAAGAGGCGTGGAATCATGTCGATGTAGCGAGTGACGCCGGTGGTGACGGGGTTGTCCGCAGCCATCGCTGGCATGCTCTAATAAGCCCTCCGAGTGTACTGGATATCGCCGCCATGGCCGACGCCGCAACGCAGATCGATCTCTCCGGCCTCGCCGCGCCGTTCGACCTGTTGCGTGCCCGCCGCGCGATGGGCGAACTGCGGGCCGGACAGCAGCTGGAGGTCGTCACGGCCTCGAAGACGGCGGCGAAGGATTTCGCCGCCTGGTGCCGGGTTTCCGGCCACACCCTGGTGCAGAGTGTGTCGGACGAGGGCCGGCTGCGCCTGGTGCTGCGCAAGGGCTGATCGCGCAGGGATCCGATCATGGACCCGATCCGGGCCTGGCTGCACCGCTTTCTCTCCGATCCGCAGGCGATCGTCCTCGCGCTGAGCCTGCTCGCCGGGCTGGCGCTGCTGCTGCTGGTGGGGGATATGCTCAAGCCGGCGATCGCCAGCGTGGTGATCGCCTATCTGCTCGAGGGTCTGGTGCGCACGCTCGAGCGCCTGCACGTGCCGCGGCTGCTGGCGATCTGCGTAGTCATCTCCGGCTTCGTGTTCGCCCTGCTGTTTGCGCTGCTGGCGGTGATGCCGTTGCTGGTCCGCCAGATCACCCAGCTCTCGCAGCAACTGCCCGGGATGATCGAGACCGCGCGCGTATTCATCGACACGCTGCCGGAGCGCTACCCGAACCTCCTGACGGAGGTGCAGGTACAGGCGCTGCTCGGCGAGGCCGAGGCGGAGGTGAACCAGCTGCGCAATGTGCTGCTGGCGCGCACGCTCTCGTTCGGCATCGGCATGATCACGGCGGTGGTCTACATCGTGCTGGTGCCGGTGCTGGTGTTCTTCATGCTGAAGGACAAGAACAAGATCCTGCACTGGTTCAACCATTATCTGCCGCACAACCGCGGCCTGGCGCTGAAGGTGTGGCGCGAGGTCGACGTGCAGGTCGCCAACTACGTGCGCGGCAAGTTCTGGGAGATCATCATCGTCTGGGGCGCGAGCTTCCTGACCTTCGCGCTGCTGGGGCTCGACTACGCGCTGCTGCTGAGCGCGCTGGTCGGCTTCTCCGTGCTGGTGCCCTATCTCGGCGCGATCGCGGTGACTGTGCCGGTCGCTGCCGTCGCCCTGTTCCAGTGGGGCTGGAGCATCGAGCTGTTCTATGCGGTCGGCGCCTACGCCATCATCCAGTTCATCGATGGCAACGTCCTGGTCCCGCTGATCTTCTCGGAGGTGGTCGACCTGCACCCGATCGCCATCCTGCTGGCGATCATGTTCTTCGGCGGCATCTGGGGCTTCTGGGGCGTGTTCTTCGCCATTCCGCTGGCAACCCTGGTGCAGGCGGTGCTGCGGGCCTGGCCGCGGCGACCGCCGCCGGCACAGCCGACCGCCGGCGAGGTCGCCTGGCGCGGCGGCGACCGCTAGAGGTTCTCCGAGGCGTAGTCGGCCAGCCGCGAGCGTTCGCCGCGCTGCAGGGTGATGTGGCCGCCGTGGCGCCAGCCGTGGAACCGGTCGACCACGTAGGTCAGGCCGGAGCTGGTCTCGGTGAGGTAGGGCGTGTCGATCTGCGCCACGTTGCCGAGGCAGATGATCTTGCTGCCCGGGCCCGCCCGCGTGATCAGCGTTTTCATCTGCTTGGCCGTGAGGTTCTGGGCCTCGTCGACGATGATGTAGCGGTTGAGGAAGGTGCGCCCGCGCATGAAGTTCAGCGAGCGGATCTTGATGCGCTGGCGAATCAGGTCCTCCGTCGCCGCGCGGCCCCATTCGCCCCCCTCGTCGCTGCGGGTCAGCACCTCGAGGTTGTCCATCAGGGCGCCCATCCAGGGCGTCATCTTTTCCTCTTCGGTGCCGGGCAGGAAGCCGATGTCCTCGCCGACCGGGATGGTCACGCGCGTCATCACGATCTCCCGATAGCGCTTCTGGTCCAGGCACAGGGCGAGGCCCGCCGCCAGCGCCAGCAGCGTCTTGCCGGTGCCGGCCGCGCCGAGCAGGCTGACGAAGTCCACCTCCGGATCCAGCAGCAGGTTGAGCGCGAAGTTCTGCTCGCGGTTGCGCGCCTGGATGCCCCAGACGGGGTTCTGGTGGCGGTAGTCGCGCAGCAGCTCGATCAGTGCCTCGTCGTCTTGCACTTCCCGCACCACGGCCTCGAAGCCGCTGTCATCGTCGAGGTAGAGGCATTCGCTCGGTGCCCAGGCCGCGCACAGCGGGCCGTTCACCCGGTAGAAGGTGCGACCGGACTCCTGCCAGGCGTCCATGCGCTTGCCGTGCGAGTCCCAGAAGTTCGCCGGCAGTTCGTGATAGCCGGTGTGCAGCAGGTTGACGTCGTCGAGGACCTGATCGTTGTAGTAGTCCTCGGCATGCACGCCCAGCACCCGCGCCTTGATGCGCAGGTTGATGTCCTTGCTGACCAGCGTCACGTCGCGCTCGGCGTGTTCCAGCGCCAGGGCCATCGCCAGCGAGAGGATGTTGTTGTCCGGCTTGTCCGCGGCCAGGGCAGCGCCGCGCGTCTCGCGTGGCGGACGGGTCTCGAAGAACAGCCGCCCGGTCGGCGGACCGGCCTTCAGCGCCCGCTGGCCGTTGCCGAAGCTGCGCTGCAGGCCAAGGCCGTCCTCGATCGGCCGCTCGCCCGCATCCTCGATCAGCTCGTTGAGGAAGCGGCTGACCTGGCGGGCGTTGCGGGCGACTTCCGAGGCCCCCTTCTTGGCGTTGTCGAGTTCCTCCAGCACGATCATCGGGATGTAGATGTCGTGCTCTTCGAAACGGAAGATGGCAGTGGGATCGTGCATCAACACGTTGGTATCCAGCACGAACAGGCGTTGGCGTGTGCTCACGCGAGACTCCGGGGGAGAGGGCGGGCGGCAGGGAAGGCGGTGGCGTGGGTTCAGTCGGCGAGCTCGCGGACGGCGGCCAGCACCTGGTCCACGTGATCCGGCACCTTCACCTTGCGCCAGACCTGCCGGATGACGCCCTCGCGATCGAGCAGAAACGTGCTGCGCTCGATCCCCATCACCTTCTTGCCGTACATGTTCTTCTCGCGGATCACGCCCAGCGCCTGGCAGAGCTGCTCGTCGGGATCGGCGATCAGTTCGAAGGGAAACTCGTATTTGGCCTTGAATTTCTCATGCGAGGCGAGGCCGTCGCGGCTGAGACCGTAGATCCGCGCATCCAGTGCGGTGAAGGCCGGGTACTGATCGCGAAAGTCCTGGCCCTCGCTGGTGCAGCCGGGCGTGTCGTCGCGCGGGTAGCAGTAGATCACCGTGAGCGCGCCGAGCAGGTCGTCCCGGCGCAGTTGCCCGCCGCCGGTAACCGGCAGCTCGAAGGCGGGGAACGGGTCGCCGATACCGGGTTCGTTCATGGGCTTGTCCTTGTCGTCGAGCTCATATTTCTGCCTCGCCGGGCGCGCCTGTGCAAGTGCGGCGCCGCCCGCGTCGCGGCTTGTGGGCCGTTCCGGGGGCGCGCTACCATCGGGCGCCTTGCAGCGAGGTAGCACATGATAGAGGGAAGCATCGTCGCGCTGGTGACCCCCATGCGCGAGGATGGGAGCATCGACTATGAGGCCCTGGCCCGGCTGATCGACTTCCACGCCAGCGAAGGCAGCAAGGCGCTGGTGATCGCCGGCACCAGCGGCGAGGCTTCCACGCTGACGTTCGACGAGCACAGCGAGCTGATCGCCTTCGCCGTGCGCGCCGCCGATGGCCGCCTGCCGATCATCGGCGGCACCGGTTCGAACAACACGGCCGAGGCCATCGAACTCACCGCCGCGGCCGCCCGAGCCGGTGTCGCCGCCTGCCTGCTGGTGGCGCCCTACTACGTCAAGCCGACGCAGGAGGGGCTCTATCGCCATCACCGCCGCGTGGCCGAGGCGGTGGACATCCCGCAGATCCTCTACAACGTGCCCGGGCGGACCGCCGTCGACCTGCACGATGACACCGTCGTGCGCCTGGCGGCGGTGGACCGGATCGTCGGCCTGAAGGATGCCACGGGCGACATCCCGCGGCTGCGGGCGCTGTTGCCGCGGCTGCCGGCCGACTTCCCGGTCTACAGCGGGGACGATGCCACCACGCGCGCCGCCTTGCTGGCCGGTGCGCGCGGCGCGATCTCGGTCACGGCCAATGTGGCGCCGGCCGCGATGGCGGCGATGTGCGAGGTGGCCATGGCCGGCGATGCGCCGCGCGCCGCCGAGCTCGACGCCCCCCTCGCCGGCCTGCACCGCACGCTGTTCCTCGAGACCAACCCCATCCCCGTCAAATGGGCGGTGCACCGGCTCGGCCTGATCGGCCAAACGCTGCGCCTGCCCCTCACGCCGCTGAGCGAGTCCTGCCGGGCGCCGCTCGAGCAGGCGATGCAAACCGCTGGAGTGCTCTGAATGCACCGCACCCTGTTCCTGCTTCCGATGCTGGCGGCGCTGACTGCGCTGGCCGGCTGCGCCACCACCGATCCGTGCGAGGGCGCCGGTGGCTACTACAGCGACAGCCGCAGTGGGCCGCCGCTGGTGCTGCCGGACGGCCTGAGTCCGCCCGGGCGCAGCGATGCCCTGAACATCCCGCCGATCGGCCCGCCGGCCGATCAGCCAGACCCGCTGCACCGGCCCGATGGCGGGTGCATCCTCACACCACCGCCGTTCGATGCCCCGCCCGCCGGCTAGGCCGGTTTGCGCCGCGGCCGCCGCTGCGCTACGCTGCCGCGCCCGGACCGCCGGGTTTCCCGGAGAGATGGCCGAGCGGTCGAAGGCGCACGCCTGGAAAGCGTGTACACGTCAACAGCGTGTCGAGGGTTCGAATCCCTCTCTCTCCGCCAGGTCCAATCGTGCTGCCGACAGGTAGCCGACACGTCGATGGTGGCCCGGTCGGCCCCTCCGCGACGATACGTTGTGAACCCCGTCAGGCCCGGAAGGGAGCAGCGGCAGCAGCGGATTCGGGCGCCGGAGTCGGGTCGGTCCGGGTCGCCTCCCTTATCCCCAGGCCGCGGCGCGCTTCGCCGTCGGCCGCCGTGACGGGTCCATGAGCTATACCGCGCTTGCCCGCCGCTACCGCCCGCGCCATTTCGGTGAGGTCGTCGGCCAGCCGCACGTCACGCAGGCGCTCGCCAACGGACTGCGCCAGTCGCGTCTGCACCACGCGTACCTGTTCAGCGGTACCCGGGGCGTGGGCAAGACCACGCTCGGGCGCATCCTCGCCAAGTGCCTGAACTGCGAGCAGGGCGTCACCGACCAGCCCTGCGGCGAATGCGACGCCTGCCGGCAGATCGAGCAGGGGCGCTTCGTTGATCTGCTGGAGGTCGATGCCGCCTCGCGCACCCGGGTGGATGACACCCGCGCACTGCTGGACAACGTGCAGTACGCGCCCACGGCCGGACGCTACAAGGTGTACCTCATCGATGAGGTACACATGCTTTCCACGCATTCATTCAATGCGCTGCTCAAGACGCTGGAGGAGCCGCCGCCGCACGTGAAGTTCGTGCTGGCGACGACCGAGCCGCAGAAGCTGCCGGCCACCGTGCTCTCGCGATGCCTGCAGTTTCATCTGCGCCGCCTGCCGGAGGCGCAGATCCAGGCGCAGCTCGGCGAGATCCTCGCGGCCGAGTCCCGCACCGGCGAGCCGGAGGCGCTGCGGCTGCTGGCGCAGGCGGCCGATGGCAGCATGCGTGACGCCTTGAGTCTGCTCGACCAGGCCCTATCGTGGGACGATCAGCCACTGGCGGCCGAGCCGGTGCGGCAGATGCTGGGCGTGGCCGATGCCGCGCAGATCGACGCGCTGCTGCAGGCCATCGTCGCCGGCGATGGCGCGGCGCTGGGCGAGCAGCTCCGGCAGCTGCATGCGGCGGCGCCGGACTACGAGGGCGCGCTGGACGCGCTGCTCGAGGCGCTGCAGCAGATTGCCCTGGCGCAGCTGCTCGAAGCGGACCCCGACCGGCCGTTGACGCCGATGCGGGCCGAGCTGGCCGCGCAGATCGCGCCGCCGGAGGTGCAGGTGCTCTACCAGATCGGCCTGCTCGGCAAGCGCGACCTGCCGCTGGCGCCGGCGCCGGCGGGTGGCTTCGAGATGACGGTGCTGCGCATGTTTGCACTGCGCCCCGACGCGCCGGGCGTGCCTGCCACGGCCACCGGCGCGCGGCCCCCGGGCGGGGCGCCGGCGGACCCGGCCACGCCGGCGGCGTCCGGCCCGCCCCGCGGGAATGGCGAGGCTGCCGCGCCAGCGCCAGTGGCTGCCCCAGTGGCCGCGCGGCGCCCGGCGGCTTCGGCGGCCGACCCCGCGACAGACGAGGCCTGGGAGCAACTGGTGCAACGGCTGCCGCTGAAAGGCATGGCGGCGCAGCTCGTCCGTAACGCCGTGCCGGTCGCGCGGGCACGGGACGCGGTGACCCTCGCCCTGCCGCGTGCGCACCAGGCGGTGGATACGCCCCGGGCGCGCGAACGGGTCGAGGCTGCGCTGCGCACGGCCTGGGAGGCGCCGACGCTGAAGCTCAGCGTCGAGCTGGTCGAGGCCGTGGACGGGCAGACCCCGGCGGCGCGGGCCGCCGAGCAGACGGCGGCGCGGGCGCAGGCCGCGGCGGCCGCGGTGGCGGCCGATCCGACAGTGCGGGCGCTGCAGCAGCGGTTGCAGGCCCGGGTGGACGACATTCGTATCGACGACGACGAGGGCGGGCAATGAGCAATCCGTTCGACAACATTCTGAAGCAGGCCCAGCAGGTCGGGCGCGACATGCAGCGCGCGGCGCGCGAGGTGGCCAACGTGGAGGTCACCGGCGAGGCCGGCGGTGGCATGGTCAAGGTGGTGATGACCGCGCGGCATCGGGTCCGCAGCGTGTCGATCGACGACAGCCTCATGGGCGACCGGGCGATGCTCGAGGATCTGCTGACCGCGGCCTGCAACGACGCGGTGAGCCGCGCCGAGCAGGCGCTGGGCGGCAGGCTCGGCGGCATGGCGGCCGGTATGACCCGACCCGGCGGCGGCAAGCCCTGAACCTTGGCCAGCTACCCGCCGCGGCTGCAGCGCCTGATCGACGCTCTGCGCATCCTGCCGGGCGTCGGGCCGAAATCCGCGCAGCGTATGGCCTTCCAGCTGCTGGAGCGGGATCGCCCCGGCGCGCGGCTGCTGGCCGAGCGGCTGGTCGAAGCGATCGATGGCATCGGCCGCTGCGAACGTTGCCGCATGTTCAGCGAGACGCCGCTGTGCGAGCTGTGCGCGTCGCCGCAGCGTGATGGCCGGCTGCTGTGCGTGGTGGAAACGCCGGGGGATGTGCTGGCGGTGGAGCACAGCGGTGCCTACCGCGGCCGCTATTTCGTGCTGATGGGCCGGCTCTCGCCGCTGGATGGCATCGGCCCGGACGAGCTGCAGCTCGATGCACTCGACGCCCTGCTGGCCGCCGGTGGCGTGGAGGAGGTGGTGCTGGCGACCGGCGCGACGGTGGAGGGCGAGGCCACGGCGCACTTCGTCGCCGCCATGGCCAGTGCCCGGGGCATCGCTGCCACCCGCATTGCGCACGGCGTGCCGATGGGTGGCGAGCTCGAATACGTCGATGGCTCGACGCTCGCCCATGCCTTCAACGGCCGGCTGGATCTCGGCCGCGATCGCGCCTGAGCCCGATTGAACTTCGCCGCGCCGGCTGCGGTCTGCAGCGGGCGGTGCCGATGCCGGTAGCGTCTCCTCTGGGACAAGGCCCCAAACCATGCAGGATCCCGACAACCTCATCTGGATCGATCTGGAGATGACCGGGCTCGATACCGAGCGCGACTGCATCATCGAGATCGCCACCATCGTCACCGACAAGCACCTGAACCTCCTCGAGGAGGGGCCCGTGCTGGCCATCTATCAGCCCGATGCGGTGCTGGCGGCGATGGACGAGTGGAACACCCGGCAGCACAACCGCTCCGGGCTGGCGGATCGGGTGCGGGCGAGCCAGGTCGACGTCGCCCGTGCGGAACGCGAGACCATCGCCTTCCTCGAACGCTGGGTCCCACCGGGGATGAGTCCGATGTGCGGCAACAGCGTCTGCCAGGACCGCCGCTTCATGCATCGCCTGATGCCGCGGCTGGAAGCCTATTTTCACTACCGCCACATCGACGTCAGCACGCTCAAGGAGCTGGCACGTCGCTGGCTGCCCGAGGCGCTGAACGGGCTGCAGAAGCAGTCCTCGCACCTCGCGCTGGACGACATCCGCGACTCGATCGCCGAACTCGCCCACTACCGCGAGCACCTGTTCCGCGAACTGCCGCTTTCCTAGCGCGTCATCGACGCCGCGGCGCGCTGGCGGCGGCCCACCCGCAGGGCCAGCACCCCGCCGCTGATCACCAGCACCATCCCCGCCAGCGAGAGCCAGCCGGGCCGCTCGCCCCACAGCAGAAAGCCGTACAGCCCGGCGAAGGGGACGGCGGCGTAGGTGAACGGGCCGACCTGGGCCGCCGGTGCCGCCTGATAGGCCCGCGTCATCGCCAGCTGCCCCACGGTGGCCAGGGCCCCGGCACCGGCGAGCAGTGCCCAGTGGCGAGGGGCCAGCGGTTGCCAGGTCAGCCAGGCGGGGATGGCAGAGATCGCAGCGCTGAGGCCGGTGAAGTAGAACACCACTCGTCGGGCCGGTTCGATGCCGGACATGCGCCGGATGCCGACCATCGCCGTCGCCGCCAGCACGCCGGAAAGCAGCCCGACCAGCGCCGCCGGCTGGAACAGTGCCGGGGTCGGCCGGAGGATGAACAGCACGCCGGCAAAACCGGTGCCGATCCCCAGCAACAGCAGACGCGGCACCGCCTCGCGCAGCCACAGCAGCGCCACCAGCGGAATGAACAGCGGCGCGGTGTAGTTCAGCAGCACGGCCTCGGCCAGGTGCAGCCGCGGCATGGTCCAGAAGAAGCAGTACATGGCCGACAGACCGGCCAGCGTGCGGATCAGGTGCAGCGGCAGCACCTCGGTACGCAGGCCGGCGAGGCCGCCACGCGCCAGCACCGGCGCCAGGAAGAGCAGCCCGAAGGCATTGCGGCCGAAGACCACCAGCGTGTTCGGCAGGTCCAGGGCCGCCTGTTTGACCAGGGCGCCCATGGCCGCCATGCAGGCTGCCGCGCCGAGCGCGAACAGCGCCCCGCGGCCCGCCCGGTGCTCCCGGTGGGCCGCGTGCGCCGCGGCAGGGGGCGGCGAGGGCTTCAGGCCGAGCCGGTCTCGCCGGCCAGATACAGCCAGGTCGGAATCACCGTATCGGGATTGAGCGACACGCTGACGATGCCCTGATCCAGCAGCCAGCGCGCCAGATCGGGGTGATCCGAGGGCCCCTGGCCGCAGATGCCGACGTACTTGTTGGCCTCCCGGCAGGCGCTGATGGCCATCTCCAGCAGCTTCTTCACCGCCGGATTGCGCTCGTCGAACATGTCGGCGACCACGCCGGAATCACGGTCCAGCCCCAGCGTCAGCTGCGTCAGGTCGTTCGAGCCGATCGAGAAGCCGTCGAAGTATTCCAGGAACTCCCGCGCCAGCAGGGCGTTGGAGGGCAGCTCGCACATCATGATGACCTTGAGCTCGTTCTGCCCACGCTCCAGGCCGTTCTGCTGCAGGATGCGGCTGACCTTCTCCGCGCCGCCGAGGGTGCGCACGAAGGGGATCATGACCTGCACGTTGGTCAGCCCCATCACGTCGCGCACGTGCTTGACGGCCCGGCATTCCAGCTCGAAGCAGGGCTGGAAGGAGGGCGAGATGTAGCGCGAGGCCCCGCGGAAGCCGATCATCGGGTTCTCTTCCTCGGGCTCGTAGCGCGAGCCGCCGATCAGATTGGCGTACTCGTTGGACTTGAAGTCCGACATCCGCACGATCACCGGCTGCGGCCAGAAGGCGGCGGCGATGGTGGCGATGCCCTCGGCGAGGCGGCGCACGTAGAAGTCCACCGGGCCATCGTAGCCGGCGATGCGGGCCTCGATCTCCGCCTTGACCTGTGGCGTCTGGTCGTCGAACTCCAGCATGGCCCGCGGATGGATGCCGATCATCCGCGCGATGATGAACTCCAGCCGCGCCAGGCCGACGCCGTGGTTGGGCAGCGTGGCGAAGTCGAAGGCGCGGTCCGGGTTGCCGACGTTCATCATCACCTTGACCGGGATCGACGGCATGGCGTCCAGCTCGGCGGTGCGCACCTCGAAGTCGAGGATGCCCTCATAGATGTAGCCGGTATCGCCCTCGGCGCAGGAGACCGTGGCACCCTCGCCATCGCGCAGCTTGCTGGTGGCATCGCCGCAGCCGACCACGGCCGGAATGCCAAGCTCACGGGCGATGATCGCCGCATGGCAGGTGCGGCCACCGCGATTGGTGACGATCGCCGCCGCCCGCTTCATCACCGGCTCCCAGTCCGGATCGGTCATGTCCGTGACCAGCACGTCGCCCGGCTGCACGCGGTCCATCTGCTCGATGCTCTCCAGCACGCGTACCGTGCCGGCGCCGATGCGCTGGCCGATGCTGCGGCCGGTGACGCGCGCCTCGCCGGGCTTGTCCTTCAGCAGGTAGCGCTCCAGCGTCTGGTGGGCGTTGCTCTTCACGGTCTCCGGCCGCGCCTGCAGGATGTAGAGCTT
>JAASSS010000126.1 GCA_021767745.1 Pseudomonadota bacterium | reverse complement strand
GTGCCAGTGCGGGTGCAGCGGCAGTCCATCGTGCATGTGCCAATGCATGTGGCCGGGCGTCGCGCGCCGCCGCTCGATGCGCAGCCGGCGCAACACCTGCAGCCCGAGCATCACCAGCACCAGACCCACCAGCGCCTCCGCCATGCCGCTGAGCCCGGTGGGAACGGCAGTGCCCAGGCCCAGCACGCACAGGCCGGCGACGAGCACCGCACCGCCATGGCCCAGCGCCCAGTGCAGGCTGTAGCTGCGGGCGCCACGGTCGTGCTCGGCGCCAAGCGCGCTGACGGCGAGGACGTGATCGGCATCGAGCGCATGCAGGGCACCGAGCAGCAGCCCCCCGCCCAATACCCCCGCCAGGGTGACGGGCTCCATCAGCCGCTCCAGCCACGGATCAGATGGCGATGCGAGCCCATCTTGCCGTGCGCCACCAAGGTGCCGAGTACGTCCACGATCGCACGGGTCGCCAGCAGCGAAGTGATGTCAGAGGTGTCGTACGGCGGCGAGACTTCCACCACCTCCATGCCGCAGATGCCTTCCTTCGCCACGCCGCCCAGCAGGTAGAGGATCTCCCGCGGCAGGAAGCCGCCCGGCTCGGGCCAGCCGGTACCCGGCACGAAGCCGCAGTCGATCGAGTCGATGTCGAGTGACAGGTACACCGCATCAACACCATCCCAGGCCGTCTCCAGCGCGATCTCCAGCACCTTGTCCAGACCCAGCGAGGTGACATCGTGCATGGTCAGGATCGTGGTGCCGCGCTTGCGTGCCTCCTTGATGGCCGGACGGGGCACCTGCCAGCCGCCGATGCCGATCTGCACCAGGTTCTTAGCCGGCGCATTCGGCAGGTTGGTGGCGTGGAACCAGGGGGTGGTGTGCATGCGCTCGTCCAGGTCCTTCTCCTGAATGTCGGCGTGACGATCGAAATGGATGATGCCGATCTTGCGGTCTGTCTGCTGCGCGATGCCGCGCACCGTGGCAAAGCCGATCGAATGGTCCCCGCCCAGCACCACCGGCATCGCGCCGCTGGCGAAGACATGGCCCATCGCGCGGCTGATCTGGTCGAAGGTCTTCTCGATATTGGCGGGGATCGTGAATACGTCGCCTGCATCGCACAGCGTCATCTGCTCGCGCAGGTCCACGCCCAACTCGAAATTGTATGGCGTGTACAGCGCGGAGATGCGCCGTATGCCCTGCGGCCCGAAGCGGGTGCCGGGGCGATAGGTGGTACCACCGTCGAACGGCACCCCGAGCACCGCCGCATCGTACTGCCCCACCTGGTGGATGTTCTCGCAGTACGGCGCCTTCATGAAGGTGTTGATGCCGGCAAAGTGGGGCAGCTCGCCGCGGGCGAAGGTCGAGATCTCTCGGTCCTCCACGCTGTCGGCAGCCGGCAGACCGTTTTCCAGGCCGTGCTTCACATGGGCCTTCCAGGCCTGGTAGGGCAGATCCTTTTCGGCGTGCATCGCCTTCCAGCCCTGCAGGCTGGTGCGGTCGAAGGTGCCGTGATGCCGGGCCGTGGCGGTCTGATGGGAGAGTAGCGGGTTGCGGAGTTTCATGGCGTCCTCGCGAAATGGGTGCTGCTTCGGGCACACGGCGGCCGTCTTGGCTCTCCCGGGCTTTTATCCCGCCGTGTAACCCCCGCCGCGGCGCGAGGTCGACGACCCTCGGACCAGACGCCGTCGCCGGCCGGAACCCTAGTCGTCTTGTTGTCGATGACGTGCTCGGCAGCTCCCGCGTCGGCGGGAACGGCCCGAAGCGGCATCCGTGCTGCAACCGTTGTGCCACCGCCGCCAATGCCAGCGGGGCCGCCGCCGCGCGGCCCGCGGAGACCCGCTGCAACCGCTGGCATGCGTCATTTTTATGCGCCGCGCACCGCGAGGGTGCACGATAACGTCTCTGCCGCACGCGGTACGTGGGGGTTGCGCGGCCATCACGGGCGGGCGGCGGCGAGGCTGCCGCTGGCACGGCGGTTGCAACCCGTCTCCCGCATCTAGGGTTCCGGCCGGCGACGGCGTCTGGTCCGAGGGATGCACTCCGGCCCCATGACCGGAGACACGGCGGGACAAAAGCCCGGGAGAACCAGCGGGAGCACCTCCGGCACCCGGCGTTCTCTTGCGGATCGCCCGCCACCGGCCGCTCCCGAACCCTGCCACCGAACGGGACGACGGTCATGACGACTCACCACGGGCTGCGCCGGCTGGCGCGCACGCTGCTCCTGCTGCTTTGCGTATCGCTGCTCGGCGCCTGTGGCGGGGAGCAGCCGACCGACACGGACGACGCGCAGCTAGATCCACGCGCCTTTCGCATCGCCTGGTCCATCTACGTCGGCTGGATGCCTTGGGGCTACGCCGCCGAAGCCGGCATCGTCGACAGATGGGCGGAGCGCTACGGCATCGAGATCGACGTGGTGCAAGTGAACGACTACATCGAGTCGATCAACCAGTACACCGCCGGCGCCTTCGACGGCTGCGTGATGACCAACATGGACGCACTGACGATTCCGGCCGCCGGCGGCGTGGACTCCACGGCGCTGATCGTCGGCGACTTCTCCAACGGCAACGATGGACTCGTGATGCGCGGCCAGAAGGCGCTGTCGGACATCGCCGGCATGGACGTCAACCTGGTCGCGCTGTCGGTCTCCCACTACCTCCTGGCGCGGGCGCTGGATACGGTGGGACTGACCGAGCGGGAGGTGAACGTCGTCAATACCGCCGATGCCGATATCGTCGGCGCCTTCGCCGCCGGTGGGGTGGAAGCAGCCGTCGCCTGGAACCCTCAGCTCTCCGCCATTCTGGAGCAGCCCCAAGCGACGCTGGCCTTCGATTCCAGCCGTATCCCCGGCGAGATCATCGACCTGCTGGTGGTCAACACCGACGTGCTGGCGGCCAACCCGGCGCTTGGCAAAGCGCTCGTCGGCGCCTGGTACGAAACCATGGCGCTGATGGCGCAGGACAGCGAGGCCGGGGCCGAGGCGCGGGCGGCCATGGCACAGGCGGCCGGCACGACCCTCGCCAGCTACGAACGCCAGCTCGAGGCGACCCGCATGTTCCACGAACCCGCCGAGGCAGCCGCCTTCGCCCGCAGCGCCGCGCTGCCGGAGACGATGGACCGGGTACGGCGTTTCTCCTTCGAGCACGGCCTGCTCGGTCCCGGCGCCGACAGCCCGGACGCCATCGGCATCGCTTTTCCAAACGGGCAGGTGCTTGGGAACGAGGCCAACATCAAGCTGCGCTTCGACAGCGACTACATGGCGGCGGCGGCCGCCAGCGAGGCGCCCTAGGCGACCGGCATGCGTCTGATCAACCGCAAGCCTGGCCGCAGCGGCAATCTGATGCTGGCGAGTCTGCCGTTCGTGCTGCTGATCGCCGCGTATCTGGTGGCCTCGCACCTGCGCCTGGAAGCCAACCCCGGCGACAAGCTGCTGCCCGCGCCGCAGAGCTTCGTCGCCGCGATGCAGCAAATGGCATTGGAGGCGGATGCGCGCACCGGGCAGCGCCTGCTGTGGCAGGACACCTGGGCCAGCCTGCGCCGGTTGCTGCTCGGCCTCGGGATCAGCAGCGTGATCGGGCTGGGCTTCGGCGTCGCCATCGGCACCATCCCGTATCTGCGGGCGAGCCTCGCGCCGTTCGTCACCGTCATCTCCATGGTGCCGCCGCTGGCGATCCTGCCGGTGCTGTTCATCGTGCTGGGACTGGGCGAGCTGTCGAAGGTGGTGCTGATCGTCATCGGCGTCGCGCCGTTTCTGATGCGCGATCTGGCGCTGCACGTGGAATCGCTGCCCGCCGAGCAGATCGTCAAGGCGCAGACACTCGGCGCCTCTACCTGGCAGATCGTCCTGCGCATCGTGCTGCCCCAGAGCCTACCGCGGCTGCTGGACGCGTTGCGCCTCTCGCTCGGGCCGGCCTGGCTGTTCCTGATCGCCGCCGAGGCGATCGCGGCGACCGACGGGCTCGGCTATCGCATCTTCCTCGTGCGCCGCTACCTCGCGATGGACATCATTCTGCCCTACGTGGTCTGGATCACGCTGCTGGCCTTCCTGCTCGATCTGCTGTTGCGGCTCGGCGCGCGCCGCCTGTTTCCATGGAGCCGCGCCCGCTAGCGCCGGCGGAGGGGAACGTATGAGCGAACTCGTCATCGACAACGTCTGGCAGAGCTACGATGAGCAGGTCGTGCTGGAAGGGCTGCATCTGCGTGTGTGCGGCCCCGAGTTCTGCGCCATCGTCGGCGCCTCCGGCTGCGGCAAGAGCACCTTTCTGCGCCTGCTGCTGGGACAGGAACAGCCGAGCCGCGGCCGCATCCTGCTCGACGGTGAACCCTTGCCCCGGGAGCCCGGCCCGGATCGGGGAGTGGTGTTCCAGCAGTACTCGGTGTTTCCCCACCTCACGGTGCTGGAGAACGCCATGTTCGGGCTGGAACTGCAGCGACGTCGATGGGATGTACGCATCGGCGGCCGCCTCTGGGGCAGGGCCAGAGGCGAAGTCCGCGAGCAGGCGGAACAGGCACTGGCACAGGTTGGGCTGAGCGGGGCGCGCGACAAGTACCCGGCGCTGCTCTCCGGAGGCATGCGCCAGCGGTTGTCACTGGCGCAATCAATCGTCACGCGGCCGAAGATCCTGCTGCTGGACGAGCCGTTCGGGGCGCTCGACCCGGGGGTGCGCAGCGACATGCACGAACTGGTACTGCGGCTGTGGGAGGAACACCGTATGTGCGTGTTCTTGGTCACGCACGACATCGCCGAAGGCTTCAAGCTCGGCACCCGCCTGCTGGTATTCGATCGCCTCCGGCGGGATCCCCAGGCGCCACAGGCGTTCGGCGCCACCATCACCTACGATCTGCCACTGCGCCGGCTCACGGCCGAGGGCGCCGCGGCGCAGCGCCGCGACCGATCGGTGGCGGCAGCCGGCTAGCGCCCGCCGGGTGCACGCCTTCCGGCTGGACAATGGCCTGGCCGTGCGGCTCGAGCCGATGCCACAGCGCAGGACCTGCGCCATCGCCCTGTGGCTCGGCGGTGGCAGTCGAGGGGATCCGCCGGACCAGCACGGCGCCGCCCATCTGCTCGAGCACCTGCTGGTGCGCAGGGCACTGGCCCGGGGGGGAGATCTGCCGCTGAATGGCCAAACCGGGCGTGAGCGCATCGCCCTGTTTGCGCTGGTGGAAGCCGGCGAGGTGCCAGCCGTG
>JAASSS010000125.1 GCA_021767745.1 Pseudomonadota bacterium | reverse complement strand
GGTGTGCAGGCCGCGATAGGCCGGCAGCAGCGAGGGATGGATGTTGAGCATGCGGCCGGTGTAACGCTCGACCAGCGGCGCGCTCAGCACGCGCATGAAGCCGGCCAGCACGATCAGGTCCGGCGCCAGTGCTGCCAGCCGTTGTGCCAGCGCCGCCTCGAAGGCGTCGCGCGAGCCCGCGGCGCGATGATCGATCACCTCCGCCGGCACGCCGGCCCGGGCGGCCCGCGTCAGCCCGTGCACCGCCGGGCGGTTGCTGATCACGGCCTCCCAGCGCACCGGCCATTCGGCGCTCGCATCCAGGATGGCCTGCAGGTTGCTGCCACTGCCGGAGATCAGCACCACGCCGCGCTTGGCGGCCGGCTGGGCCGCGTCGGTTGCTGCCGGTCCCGGCGCGCTCACGTGTACATCACGGCGGCGGCGCCCTCGCCGGGGACGATCTCGCCGATCTGCCAGCTGTCGATGCCATGGCCGGCCAGCAGCGCCTGCGCCGGCGCCACGGCGTCCGGCGCCAGCACCACGCACATGCCGATGCCGCAGTTGAAGGTCCGTCGCAGCTCGGCCGCCTCCAGCCGGCCCACCTCGGCCAGCCAGGCGAACACCGGTGGCAGCGGCCAGGCCGCCGGCTCCAGCCGGGCCTGCGTACCGGCAGGCAGTACCCGCGGCAGGTTGTCGGTCAGGCCGCCGCCGGTGATGTGGGCGAGCGCGTGCACCGGCTGGGTCGCCAGCAGCGCCAGCAGCGGCCGCACGTAGATGCGCGTCGGCGCCAGCAGCGCCTCGGCCAGCGTGGCCGTACCGGCCGGCACGCCGGGCAGCGGCAGGGTCAGCGGATCGTCGCCAGCCGCTGCGGCGCGCGCGAGGATCCGCCGGATCAGCGAGTAACCGTTGGCGTGCGGCCCGCTGCTGGCCAGCCCCAGCACGGCATCGCCTGCCCGGACGGCGCTGCCGTCGAGCAGCGCCTGCCGCTCGACGGCGCCGACGGCGAAGCCGGCCAGATCGAAATCCCCACGCGCATACAGCCCGGGCATCTCGGCCGTCTCCCCGCCGATCAGCGCGCAGCCGGCCTGCACGCAGCCCTCGGCAATACCGGCCACCACGCGCGCCGCCGCGTCCACGTCGAGGACGCCGGTGGCGTAGTAGTCGAGGAAGAACAGCGGCTCGGCGCCCTGCACGACGATGTCGTTGACGCACATCGCCACCAGGTCGATGCCCAGCCCGTCCAGTCGGCCGGTGTCCAGCGCCAGGCGCAGCTTGGTGCCGACGCCGTCGGTGCCGGCCACCAGTACCGGCTCGCGGTATCGGTCCGGAGGCAGTGCGAACAGCCCGCCGAAGCCGCCGAGACCTCCCAGCACCTCGGGGCGCCGGGTCCGGCGTACGGCCGGCTTGATGCGCTGCACGAGCGCCTCGCCGGCATCGATGTCGACCCCGGCATCGCGGTAGGTGAGCGGTTGATCCGGCATGCGGGGAGATCCCTATCGGCGGCTGGGTGGCGGTGCGCCTGTGGTATTTTACCGGCCCCGCCCGGCGCGGCGAAACGGCCGGGCCGATGGAGCCTCCCATGCCGCCTGCCTGTCTGCCAAGCTGGTCCCCGCGCCTCGCGTGTCTGCTCGTCGCGCTGCTGCTGGCCGCCGTGCCGCCCGCGGTGCGCGCGGAATTCACCGCCACCGTGCCGGTGGCCGACTCGTCCGCTGCGGCGCGCACCGCGGCCTTCGGCGCGGCTCTCGGTGAGGTGCTCGGTGCCCGTGGTATGCCCGCAGGCGAGCTACCGGCCGACGCCGAGGCCTACGTCAGCAGCTATCGCTACCGGCAGGAGGGGCCGGATCTGCAGCTCGTGGTCAGCTTCGATGAGGCTGGTGTTGGCGAGCTGCTGGGGCAGGCCGGGCTTTCGGCCGATCCGGCGGCGGATCCGCAGGTGCTGCTGTTCGTGCTGCAGGACGAACCCGGTGGGCCACGGGTGGCGCGCAGCGATGTGCAGGACGAGCTGGCCGAGTCGCTGACTCGCCTGGCGCGCAGCCACGGTCTGCGGCCTCGGCTGCCCGACGGCTTCGATGTGGTGCAGGCCGACGTCGATGGTCTGGCCTACGGGCGCACGGGCGACCTCGCCCGGCTGGCGGCCGATCTGGGTGTGCAGGCCAGCCTCGTGGCGCGCCTGAGTGGCGAGGGCGATGGCGGGCTGACCGGCGACTGGGAGCTGCTCGGCGCGACGCGCTGGCAGACTGGCCCCGGGTCGCTGGCGGCCAACCTCGAGGCCGGGCTGGACCGGACCCGGTCGCTGTTGCGCCAACAGGCCGCTGCCGCCGCGCCGGCGCCGCGCGGTGCTTCACGCCATGCGGTGGTGGTCGAGGGCGTACAGGACGTGGCGACCTATGCCCGGGTGCTGCGCGATCTCAGCCGCCCCAGCGCCGTGCAGAGCGTGGAGGTCCTTGGCCTGGCCGGCGATCAGCTGGCGCTGACGCTGCGAACCCGTGCCATCGCCGGCGAGGCGCTGACCGAGGAGCTGTTGCGGGGCGAGGCCCTGCAGACCAATCCGTTCCCGCCCAGCGCCGCCGGCGCCGGCGCAGCCGATCAGGCGGGGCCGGCAGATCCCTTCGCCGCGCCCGATGCCCTGTGGCTGCGAGCCCGGCGCGACTGGTAGCAGGCGGGCGCGTGGTTGCCGACATCCCGGCCGGACGACAGCTGACGCTGCCGGTGGGGCTGGCCGACTGCAGCGACTTCGAAAACTTCCATCTGCCGACGCAGACGCCCGCCGGCGCCGCCGGCAGGCAGGGCGCAGCCCTGGCGCTGCAGCTGTTGCAGTCACTGCCGGCGGCCGCCGCGCCGCGGCAGGTCCATCTCTACGGCCCGGACGGCTGTGGCCGCAGCCATCTGCTGCAGGCGGCCTGTCGGGCCATGGGCGCCGGAGCCCGCTATCTGCCGCTGCACGAGCTCGCCGCGCTCGGTCCGCAGGTGCTGCAGGGGATGGCGGGTGCCCCGCTGCTGGCGGTGGACGATGTGCAGGCGATCGCCGGCCTGGCGGACTGGGAGCAGGCTCTGTTCGCCGCCTACAACCAGCAACGCGAGGGCGGCGGGCACTGGCTTGCCGCCAGCACCAGCGCGCCGGCGAACCTGCCGCTCGGGCTGGCCGACCTGCGTTCGCGGCTGCAGTGGGGCACGGTGATCGGCCTGCAGCCGCTGACCGATGCCGACCTGTGGGCGGCCTTCGTCGAACGTGCCCAGCGGCGCGGGCTGGCCGTCAGCCCTCGTGCGCTGCAGCACCTGCAGCTGCATGCCCCGCGCGATCCGGCCCGCCTGTTCACGCTGCTCGAGCGGCTGGATGCGCTGTCGCTGGCGGCCCGGCGTCCGGTGGACTGGCCGATGGTCCGCGAGCTGCTGGCCCAGGGGGCCGAGCCTACGGTCGCGGCGCCGCCCGCGCATACAGGGCGCAGCCGCTGAACAGCACCATCGCGGCGAGGCAGACGCCGAGCCCGTAGCCCGCGGCGGTCGGTGCCGCCATCTCCATGATCCCGAGCGCCAGGTAGAGCAGCGCCAGCACGCTGGTGTAGATGAATGCTCGCCGGCTGCCACGCCACAGGCCGGGCGCCAGTGCCAGCAGCGGCAGGGCGAGCAGCGCGGCTGGCGGTGCGCCTGCCAGCAGCGGCCAGAGGATCAGCCAGCCGGTCAGCGCCGCATAGCCGGCCACGGTCAGCGCCAGCAGTCGGCGCGGCGCGATCGAAAGGCCGGCGCGGTGCGTGGGCATCAGCTGGTCCGCAGGCGCAGGGCGACGTCGGCCAGGCGCTGGCCGAGGGCGCGGCACAGCACCCGTTCGTCCTCGCTCAGCGGTGCATCGCTGCGGGCGCCGGCCAGATGCGAGGGCCCATAGGGCGTACCGCCGGTGGTGGTCTGCGACAGTGCCGACTCGCTGTAGGGCAGGCCGAGCAGCAGCATGCCGTGATGCATCAGCGGCAGCATCATCGACAGCAGCGTGCTCTCCTGGCCGCCGTGCAGCGAGGCGGTGGAGGTGAACACGGCGGCCGGCTTGCCGGCGAGCGCACCGGCCAGCCAGAGGGCGCTGGTGCCGTCGAGGAAGTACTTCAGCGGCGCGGCCATGTTGCCGAAGCGCGTGGGGCTGCCGAGGGCGAGGCCGGCGCACTCGCGCAGGTCGGTGGCGGTGGCGTAGGGGGCGCCCGCCGCGGGTACCGGCGGCGCGCTCGCCTCGTGGTCGGCCGAGACCGGCGGCACGGTGCGCAGGCGGGCGGCGGCGGCACCGACCTGGTCGATGCCGCGGGCGATCTGGCGCGCCATCTCCGCCGTCGCTCCGTGCCGGCTGTAGTAGAGCACCAGGATCTCAGTCATCGAGCAGCTCGCAGACGCGCTCGGGCGGCCGGCCGATCACGGCGCGTTCGCCGCGCACGGCGATCGGCCGCTCGAGCAGGATCGGATGCTCGTGCACGGCCTGCAGCAGCGCCGCCGCCGTCAGCGTCGGCCCGTCGAGCCCCAGCTCGCGATACACGGCCTCGCCACGCCGCAGTACCTCGCGCACCGGCAGCTGCAGCTGTGCCAGCAGCCCACGCAGCTGCGCCACACTCGGCGGCGTCTTCAGGTACTCGACGACATCCGGCTCGATGCCGCGGGAGCGCAGCAGCGCCAGCGCGGCGCGCGACTTGCTGCAGCGGGGATTGTGATAGAGGGTGATCGGCTCCAAGATCGGCTCGCTCGGCGGCTGAAGGCGGCGCCATTGTAGCCGTGCCGCACCGGTGCGGGTCACAGACGGAATAGGGGGAAGCCATGCGGGAATGTCGGCGCTGTCTGGTCAGCGGGCGCGTGCAGGGTGTGGGCTATCGCGAGTTCTGCCGCCGTCAGGCGCAGGAGATCGGCGTGGTGGGCTGGGCGCGCAATCTGCCGGATGGACGGGTCGAGGTGATGATGTGCGGCGTGACGCCCGAACTGGACGAGATGACCCGCCGGCTGCTGGCCGGGCCGGCGCCGGCGGCGGTCGAAGACCTGCACAGCGAGCCCTGCGAGGAGGCAGACGTGGAGGCCGGCTTCGAGATCCGCTGAGCCGCGTACCGGGGCTGCGGTTGTCACCGGGTGTGCGCTAGAATCGACGCTTTTCCCTGCAGCGGCCCCCGGAGCGCAGATGTTCACTCACCAGATGCAGATCAGCGGCTTCGACGATGAGCTCGCCGAGGCCATGGC
>JAASSS010000124.1 GCA_021767745.1 Pseudomonadota bacterium | reverse complement strand
TCCGGAAGGGCCGGCCGCCGGCCGGGAGGGCCGGGCGTGGGGGCCGCGCGATCATGCGACGGGCAACTGCCGTCGGCAAGGGCCGTCGCTGGCGTGCGGGAGCGGCAGCCGGCAAGCCTGCAGGCACACCGAGGCCCCCGCGCCGCTAGTGCGCGTGAGGCCCGTGCTCGTGCCCGTGGCCGGCCCCCGCCGCCTGCGCCTGGGCCACCAGGCGCTCGTAGGTAGCCGCATCGGCACCGGCGATGTGCGACAGGAACGCCACCAGCTCCCAGCGCTCGGCATCGGTGTGGGTCGGGCCGAAGGCGGGCATCCCGCTCATGCGCACGCCGTGGCCGATCACCCAGAACGCCTGCGGCGCCGTGCGGTACTGCAGCAGCCGCGCCGCCTCCGGCGGCGGCGGGTCGAGGCCCTGGCTCACGACGGTGGGCGGGCGGCCGGGCGGGGTATGACACGCCGCGCACATCTGCTCGAAGGCGCCCGCCCCGGCCTGGATCTGTGCCGGGGCCGGGAAGCCTGGCGGCGGTTCGAGCCCCTGCGCCTGGCGCGCGACCGTTCGCTCGTATGCCGTGTGCAGCGCCCAGTCGAGCGGCACCGGCGACGGCCGCAGTGCCGACACCGGCGCGCGGCCGGCGAAGATGACCACCAGCGCCACTGCCAATGGCAGCAGCAGCCCGCTCAGCACACCCAGCACGTAACGCCCCATGGCCAGCCTCCGATGCCGTGGTCTTCCCCAGCGTTGTAGTGCAACCGGCGCCGCAGTTCATCCGGGGCACCCGTGGGGGAGCGAACTGTCACGGTAGCGTGTCCGCCGCCGGCGGGCACCGTCGCACCATGAGAAGGATCCCGACATGCCGCTCCCTGCACTCATCGCCGCCCTGCTGCTGGCCGGCGTCCACCTGTTCGCCCACCGCCTGCGCTTCCTGCACGGCATCCCGCGCAGCCGCTGGCTGTCGATGGCCGGCGGGGCATCGATCGCCTACGTGTTCCTGCATCTGCTGCCCGAGCTGGGCGAGGGGCAGGACACCTTCGGCGAACACGCCGGCGAGCGGTTCGCCTTCCTCGACCACCACATCTACCTGATCGCACTGGTCGGCCTGGTGCTCTTCTACGGGCTGGAACGGCTCGCCCGGACGCACGGGGCGCCGTCGAAGGACCAGGCGCCGCCGGCAGTGTTCTGGATTCACATCGGCAGCTTCACGCTCTACAACGCGCTCATCGGCTATCTGCTGCTCCACGGGGAGGGCGACGAGCTGCAGGCGCTGGCACTGTTCGCGCTGGCGATGGGGCTGCACTTTCTGGTCAACGACTTCGGCATGCTGCAGCAGTACGCGGCGGCCTACGAGCACCGCGGGCGCTGGCTGCTCTCGGCCGCCGTGCTCGGCGGCTGGCTGCTCGGCTGCCTGACGCGGGTGCCGGCGCTGGCATTGGCCGCGGTGACCGCCTTCCTGGCCGGCGGCGTGATCCTGAACGTGATGAAGGAGGAACTGCCCGAGGAGCGGCGCAGCCGCTTCTCGGCCTTCCTGCTCGGTGCCGCCGGTTACGGGCTGCTGCTGTTGCTCGGCTAGCCGCTCGAACGTTAGCCGCTTGTGCGGGTCGCAGCGGAATCGATCCACGTCAGCGCGAGGCCGCCATGACCGATTCCTACGAGCGCCAGCAGGCGCAGCGTCCGGCCCAGCAGCAACCCCGCCAGCCGGGCCGCGAAGGGCAGATGTCGCCGCCGCCGATCATCATTCGCGAGGGCTACCGAGGCAGCGGCAGGCTCGCCGGCAAACGTGCCCTGATCACCGGCGGGGACAGCGGCATCGGCCGGGCGATCGCCGTGCACTTCGCGCGCGAGAGCGCCGATGTCGCCATCGCCTATCTGGAAGAGGACGAGGACGCCCGCCACACCCGCGAACTGGTGGCGGCGGAGGGACGCCGCTGCGCGCTGATCAGCGGCGATCTGGGCGAGCCGGCCGTCGCCGAGCGTGCCGTGGCGCAGGCGGTAGAGGCGCTCGGCGGTCTCGACGTGCTGGTCAACCACGCCGGCGAACAGCATCCGGTCGACCGGCCCGAGGCGCTCACGGCGGCGCAGATCGAGCGCACCTTCCGCACCAACGTCTTCGCCATCTTCTACGTGACGCTGGCGGCGCTGCCGCACCTAGGTGCCGGTGCCAGCATCATCAACACCACCTCGGTCACCGCCTACCGCGGCAGCGGCCATCTGATCGACTACGCGGCCAGCAACGGCGCCATCACCGCCATGATCCGCTCCCTGGCCAAGTCGCTGGCCGAGCGCGGCGTCCGCGTGAACGGCGTCGCGCCCGGGCCGATCTGGACGCCGCTGATCCCGGCGAGCTTTCCGGCCGAGCATGTGGCGCAGTTCGGCAGCGACACGCCGCTCGGCCGCGCCGGCCAGCCGGCGGAGGTCGCCCCGGCCTACGTGCTGTTGGCCAGCGAGGATGCCAGCTACTTCACCGGCCAGGTGCTGCATCCCAACGGCGGCGACTTCATCAGCACCTGAGCCCTCACCGGAGCAAGCACATGGAACCGACACCCCAGATCCCCACGCTGCGCCTCGCCGATGACGCCGCGATGCCGGCATTGGGCCTTGGCACGTGGAAGTCGGCGCCCGGCGAGGTCGGCGCGGCCGTGCGCCATGCGGTCGAGGTCGGCTACCGGCACATCGACTGCGCCGCGATCTACGGCAACGAGCGCGAGATCGGCCAGGCCATCGCGGACTGCCTGCGAGCCGGCACGGTCGCGCGCGAGCAGCTGTGGATCACCTCCAAGCTATGGAACGATGCGCATGCGCCGGAGCACGTGCGCCCGGCGCTCGAACGCACGCTGGCCGACCTGCAGCTCGAGCGGCTGGATCTCTACCTCATGCACTGGCCGGTCGCGCTGGCGCCGGGTGTGGGCATGCCGCGCCGGCCCGAGGACATCCTGCCGCCCGAGACGATGCCGCTGGAGCGCACCTGGGAGGCGATGGCGAAACTGGTCGATGCGGGGCTGACCCGGCATATCGGCGTCTCCAACTTCAGCCGGCAGAAGCTCGCCCGGCTGCAGGCGGGCCTGCCCCAGCCGGCGATGAACCAGATCGAGCTGCACCCCTACCTGCAGCAGCGCCAGCTGGTGACCCAGTGTCAGGCGCAGGGCATACAGGTGACCGCCTACTCCCCGCTCGGCTCGGCAGACCGCCCAGCAGGGATGAAAGGACAGGACGAACCCATCCTGCTGGCGGATCCGACGATCGGCGAGATCGCCCGCCAACACGAGGCGAGCCCGGCCCAGGTGCTGATCGCCTGGGCGCTGGCCCGCGGCACCGCGGTGATTCCCAAGTCCACCAATCCGCAGCGGATCGAGCAGAACCTCGCCGCGGCGGGGCTTGCGCTCACGCCCGAAGACCTGCAGCGGATCGAGTCGCTGGACCGCCACCGCCGCTACGTCGAGGGCGACATGTGGACCCCGCCGGGCAGCCCCTACACCGCGGCGAGCCTCTGGGACGAGTAGCGAACCTGCGCCGGCTCAGCCGAGCATGCGGCCGGTGGCGACGGCCACCCCGGCCAGGCTTTCGCCGGCCACCAGGCCGGCAGCCAGCGTGATCGTGCGCCGCGCCGCCCAGCCCGGGCGCAGCCGCCACAGCGCCGCGGCGAGCCCGGCGCCCAGGCACAGCGTCAGGCTGTTCCAGGCGGGGATGATGAAGGCCAGCCCCAGCGCCGGCGCGCTCGGCAGCCAACGGGCGAGCCGCGCCGGCGCCAGGCGCTCGACCAGCGCCAGCGCGAGCCCGGCGGCGCCGGCGATGAGGGCGGCGACCGGGGCGCCGGTCGGCGCGGCCGACCAGCCCTCGGCCAGCACCTGCGCCATCGCCGCCCAGGTCGCCACCGCCGGCGCCGGCCATTCCGCCGTCACCAGCATGCTGGCCGGGTCGGGAATCAGCAGCAGATAGACCAGACTGCCCACCAGACTGCCGACGAGCACGCCGAACAGCTGCGCCAGCAGCTGCAGCCGGGCGGTGGCGCCGATGATCTGCCCGGTGCGCAGGTCGTGCATCAGGTCGGCGCACTGGCCGGCGGCGCCACCGGTGACGTTCGCGCTCATCAGGTTCGCCGTCAGATCGCCCGGCGTGAGGGCCCCGTAGGCCAGCTGGGTCATGTTGCCCATGGCACCGATGGGCGTGATGCCGGTTTCGCCGGACACCCGCGCCGCCACCACTGCCAGCACGAAGCTCAGCAGCGCGGCGAGGCCGGCCGCCCACCAGCTGATCTCGAAGATGCGCATCTGGGCGAGGATCACCACCCCCAGCGCCGCGGTCAGCGCCAGCACGAACACGCGTGGCGCGAGGATGGCGGGCGCCGACCCCTGGCCGCGACCCTGGCGACGGCGCCGGTACAGCCGCCCGAGGGAGATGACGAAGCTGGTGAGGGCGGCGACGATCATCAGGCTCACGCCCGGCCAGAGCAGCCACTCCACCAGCGGGCCGAACCAGCGTGCTGCCGCCGGCTCGGGCGGACTCGCCAGCCAGCCGCGGGTGAGCACCAGCGGCGCCAGGGCGCCCCACGCCAGCAGCGCGCCGAACAGCAACGAGAGGCCCGCCCGCAGGCCGATGATGGCGCCGAAGCCGAGCATCAGCAGCGAGGGATCGAGCACGAAGCCGAGCTGGCCGGCCCCGGCGCCACCGGGCAGCGTCACCGGCAGGGCCGGCCGCGGCAGGGCATAGCGCAGCGCATCGATCAACTTCACCGCCCCGGCCAGTGCACCAGCGCCCAGCAGCAGCCGCACCCGCGCGGCGGCCTCCGCGCCGGAGGCATGGATCTGGCGCATGGTTTCGGCGGTCGCGATGCCGGCCGGGAAGGGCAGCCGCTCGCGCAGCAGCATCTGATTCCGCAGCCCGGCAGCCACCACGATGCCCAGCACGCTCACGGCGAAGACCCACAGCGCCAGCAGCGTGAAGGGCAGCGTGCCGCCGGTGACCAGCGTCAGCGCCGGGATGGGGGCGACCAGCCCGCTGGAGATGATCGAGGCGGCCGAGGAGGCCGTCGTCTGATTGATGTTGTTCTCGTGCAGGCCAAGCCCGCGTACGCCCAGCGGCGCCAGCGCCTGCCAGAAGGCGAAGCCCAGCAGGCCAGCGGTGATGGACATGTTGAACGACCAGCCGATCTTCAGCCCGCTGTAGACGTTGCAGGGGGTGAGCAGGGCGCCAAGCAGCATGCCGGT
>JAASSS010000123.1 GCA_021767745.1 Pseudomonadota bacterium | reverse complement strand
CCGCGGCGATCCGCACACGCTGCCGCAAGGAGGGCGATGAGTACGTCATCAACGGCCGCAAGTGCTACATCTCCAACGGGGCCCGCGCCGAATGGACGTTGGTGTTCGCCACCACCGATCCTGCCCTTGGCCACGCCGGGCATCGGGTGTTCATCGTCGAGAAGGACACGCCGGGCTTCGAGATCGGCAAGATCGAGGACAAGCTGGGCTTTCGTGCCTCGGAAACGGCTGAACTGGTGTTCGATGAGTGCCGTGTGCCGGCGGCCAACCTGCTCGGCGGTGAAGAAGCCTACGTCGGCGGCGAGAAGGCCGGCTTCAAGACCGCGATGGAATTCTTCGACACCAGCCGGCCGTTGGTCGGCATCATGGCCGTCGGCATCGCGCGGGCGGCGTTCGAGGAGCTGCAGTCCTTCGTGCTCGACAACTACCTGCTGAGCCGGCCGATTCCGCGCTACCAGCTGCTGGCCGACCGGCTGGCGGATCTGAAACGCAAGATCGACGCGGCCCGGCTGCTGTGCTGGAAGGCGGCCTGGATGGCGGACAACGGCCTGCGCAATACCAAGGAGGCGTCGATGTCCAAGCTCTACGGGCCGCAGGTCGGCATGGAGGTCACCTCCGCCGCCGTGCAGCTCATGGAGATGCATGGCACCGCCAAGGGCACGCTGTCCGAGAAGCTGTTCCGCGACGTGAAGGTGTTCGACATCTTCGAGGGCACCCATCAGATCCAGCAGATGGTCGTGGCCCGCAACATGTTCGACCGGGTGCGCCTCAGCACCAGCGGCGAAGTCCTGCACTAGGCGGACTGCGCACCGGCGCCGCGGCGTTTGCCCGCGGCGCCGGCCCTACTGCTGTGTGGTGCGCCCGCCGTCGACGGCCAGCACCTGCCCGGTCACGTAAGGCGCGGCCAGGAGATAGGCCACGGCCTCGGCGATGTCCTGCGGCTCCCCCTGTCGGCGCAGCGCGATCCGCTGCAGGATCTGCGCCTGCGCCCCGGCCGGCGGAGGCGGCTCACTCCACAGGATGCTCCCCGGCGCCACGGCGTTGACGCGAATCTCCGGTGCCAGCTCGCGCGCCAGCGCCGCTGTGAGCAGGGTCAACGCCGCCTTGGCCGCGCTGTAGATGGGATAGCCCTTCATCGGCCGCTGGCCATGCACGTCGGTGATGTTGACAATACTCCCCCCCTGCCGGCGCAGCCACGGCGCCGCTGCCTGGGCCAGGAAGAAGGGCGCCTTGGCGTTGACGTCGAACAGTGCCTCCCAGTCGGCAGGGCAGGCGGTATCCAGCGGCGTGGGGAAGAACGTGGAGGCGTTGTTCACCAGCGCGTCGATCCGGCCCCAGTGCTCTCCTACCGCCCGGCACAGTCGCGCCAGCTCGGCCGGCTCACGCAGATCAGCCTGCACGCGCAGCGTCGAATCCCCCCGTTCGGCCTCCAGCGCCTCGGCCAGCGCCGCCGCCGGCGCCACGGAGCGCGCGTGATGGATCGCCACGCGATACCCCCGGGCGTGCAGATGCCGCACAATGGCGGCGCCGATACGGCGCCCCCCGCCGGTGACCAGGGCGACGGGCGCCGCGGCCGCACTGTTCGTGACGATAGAGATCTCCTCCCGTGACCGATCCGTCCGTGCCATCGCCGCCGGCAGACGCGCTGGCCCACAGCGCCGCGCTGCAGGCGCGGATCGCCGAGCGGATCCGCAGGGCGGGCGGCGTCATCGACTTCAGCGAGTATATGCGGGCCGCGCTCTACGAGCCGGGCCTCGGCTACTACAGTGCCGGCAGCGCCAAGTTCGGTGCCGCGGGCGACTTCATCACCGCGCCGGAACTCTCGCCCCTGTTCGGTGCCTGCATCGCCGATCAGCTGGTGCCCCTGTTGCGGGACTGGCCGGATGCGCAGGTGCTCGAGCTTGGCCCTGGCAGCGGCGCACTGGCAATTGCCGTGCTGCGCCGGCTGGCGGCACGCCGCGCACTGCCCGCCCGCTACCTGCTGCTGGAAACCTCCGCCGACCTGCGCGCCCGGCAACAGCAGGCACTGACGGCCGCGCTGCCCGGCCTGGCCGGGCGTCTGCACTGGCTCGACGCGCCGCCACATGCGCCCTGGCGGGGCGTGGTGCTGGCCAACGAGGTGCTCGATGCGCAGCCGGTGAGCCGCTTCATGGTCACCGCCAGCGGCTGGCAGCTGCTCGGCACAGGGCTCTCGGACCATGGCTTCATCGACCGTCCCATGCCGGCCCCGCCGGCATGGGCGGACCACCTGGCACGGCTGGCAGCGGCGCTGCCGGTGCCGCTGCCGGTCGGCCATCATGCCGAGTTCGATCCCGCGCTGAACGCCCTGCTGAAGACCCTCGCCGCGCCGCTCGAGGCCGGCTGGCTGATGTTCATCGACTACGGCCACCCGCGCGCGGCCTACTACCATCCGAGCCGGCACCGCGGCACGCTGATGTGCCATTACCGGCACCGCGCGCACGAAGATCCCTACCTCTGGCCGGGACTGCAGGACATCACCGCCTGGGTCGACTTCACCGCCCTGGCCGAGGCGGGGCATGCGGCCGGCCTCGAGTTGCTCGGCTACACCACGCAGGCCGGCTTTCTGCTGGGCGCCGGACTCGAGACATTGGCCGCCGAGGGCGCCGGCGACGCTGTCGCCGACTACCGGCAGGCGCAGCAGCTCAAGCGGCTGCTGCTGCCCAGCGAGATGGGCGAGCGCTTCAAGGTGATGGTGTTGGGACGCCAGGCGCCGCCACCGGCGGCATTCGAGCGCATCGAACGGATCGAGCCGCTGTAGCGGGCCGCCCCCGCCCGCCGCCGGCAGTCGATCGATGCGCCAAACCACGCAACGGACGCAGGAGCACGTGCAGTCATGGACCTGACTCTCTGGATTCTGGCGCTGATCCAGGGCCTGACCGAGTTCCTGCCGATTTCCAGCTCCGCGCACCTGATTCTGGTGCCGAAGCTGCTGGGTTGGGATGACCAGGGCCTGAGCTTCGATGTGGCCGTCCATGTGGGCACGCTGCTGGCGGTGCTCTGGTACTTCCGCCAGGAGTTGCGGCAGATGGGCGCCGGCTGGTGGCGCAGCCTCAGCGGCCGGGGGCTGGATCCCGACGGCCGGCTGGCCTGGACGGTGCTGCTCGCCACCGTGCCGGCCTGTGTCGCCGCGCTGGGCTTCGACGCCGCCATCGAGCAGCTGCGCTCGCCGATCGTGATCGCCTGGGCCACCATCGGCTTCGGTCTGCTGCTGGGCCTGGCGGACTGGTTCGGGCCGCGCCGGCGGAACGAGCAGGCGCTCGGCTGGCGCGACGCCTTGCTCATCGGCCTGGCGCAGGCGCTGGCGTTGATCCCTGGCACCTCGCGCTCCGGCATCACCATGACCGCCGGCCTGGCGCTCGGCCTCACGGCCGCCGGCGCCGCGCGCTTCTCCTTCCTGCTGGCGATCCCGATCATCGCGCTGGCCGGCCTGCACGAGACCGCTGCGCTGATAGCCGAGCCGGCGCGCATCGGCTGGGGAGCGCTGGTCGGCGGGGCGGCCGTCTCGGGCCTCACCGCCTACCTCACCATTCATTATTTTCTGGCGCTGGTGGCGCGGGTCGGCATGTGGCCGTTCGTGGCCTATCGGCTGCTGCTCGGCGTGCTGTTGCTCGTCGTGTTCGCCTGAGCCGAACCCGCGTCCGCCAGCCCCCGGGCGATGGCGTCGATGCGCGTCCGGCGCAGCGCCTCGCCGACGGCCGGCCCGGTCAGCTGTGGCAGATCGAGGTCCCGGGCGCTGATGGCGCGGGCGAGCTCGCCTGCCTGTTCCAGCCGCCCGACGAGGCGGGGGTCGGTGCCGCAGGCGCGCCAGATCGCGCCCAGCACCGGCAGCCGTTCGGGCCGGCGGAAGGCATCGAGGCGCTCGAGCTGCGCTTGCAGACAGTCGGCCTCGCGGGCACAGGCCGGCGTGGGCGGCGGCATCGTCAGCACGAGTTCGACCGGCTCGGCGATCCGTCGCGGCGCGCGCAGCCCGGCGAGCCATCGTCCGGCAGCCTCGACGCCTAGCGCGGCGCCGAGCGCCAGCGCGCCGAGCCGCGCCGCCAGCGTCGCCTCCGCCGCCGACAGCGGCGGCGAGGCCGGCAACCCCGGCACGTGCTCGAGCGCGGCCAGGCCGGCCGGCAGTCGCGGCGCTGCCGCCAGCTCAGGCCAGAGCGCCCGGAGTGCGCCGAGTTCGAGCAGACAATCGAAGAACGCCCGCGGCTGCGCGCTCAGCAGCGCTTTGCGTAGCTCCTGCCAGACACGCTCGGCCGTCAGCTCGGCCAACTCGCCGCGGCGTACCATCTGGTGAATGAGCCCCGCCGTGCTCGGGTGCAGGCGAAAGCCCTGCGGCGCCAGCTGGGCCAGCAGCCGCGCCGCGCGCAGCACGCGCAGTGGGTCTTCGCTGAACGCGGGCGAGACGTGGCGCAGCCAGCGCGCCGCCAGATCGGCCTGGCCGTCATAGGGATCGATCAGGTGGCCCGCGTCATCCCGGGCCATCGCATTGATGGTGAAGTCGCGCCGCGCGAGATCCTCCGGCAGCGTCACCGCCGGCGAGGCGTCGATCGCGAAGCCGTGGTAGCCGCGTCCCGCCTTGCGCTCGGTCCGCGCCAGCGCGTACTCCTCGTGCGTGCGGGGGTGCAGGAACACCGGGAAGTCCCGACCGACCGGCCGAAATCCCTGCGCGGCGAGCGCCTCCGGGGTGGCGCCGACGACGACCCAGTCGCGATCCTGTACCGGCAGGCCCAGCAACTCGTCGCGCACCGCGCCGCCGACGAGGTAGACCTGCACTAGGTGCGCACGCGGTGTTCGGTGCTGCGCTGGCGCAGTCGGTAGCGGTGCCGGGCGGCCGGGTTGCGCGTGCCGAGATACGCCGGCGCCACGGCTTCCAGCGCCGTCGGCCGGATGCCGAAGGTGCTCGGCAGGGCATTGACGGTGCATACGCTGCCGGCGCGGGCAGAGGCATAGTTGTCGCGCGAGAACGGCTTGCCGGGCAGGTATTCGCCGATGTCTGCCTGCAGGCGCGAGAGGCGATCGGGCAGGCCGATGATCAGCCGCCGCTGGCCGCTGACGGCGGCGGTGTACTCCAGCAGTGCCTGCAGCGTGTAGCGCCGCGGGCCGCACAGCTCGTAGGCCTGCCCATCGTGCGCCTGCGGCTGCTCGGCGGCGCCGCAGAAGGCAGCCGCCACATCCTGCACATAGATCGGCGCGTACGTCGCCTCCGGGCAGGGCAGTG
>JAASSS010000022.1 GCA_021767745.1 Pseudomonadota bacterium | reverse complement strand
TCTTCCTTGCGTCAGCTCGGCCTGGCCGTCCCCGTGATCGCGCTCGGCGAGTCAGCCGGGGCGGTGCTGGTGGTGGGTCTCGGGCTTTGGTTGCTGTTGCCCGTGCTGGGGCAGGCGGTCGATGCCGGGGCGCTGGCGCTGGCGTTCGCAGCCGTCGCCTGCACCACCGCACCGGCCGGCACGATCGCCGTGGTGCGCCAGTATCGCGCCGACGGGCCGCTCACCCGCACGCTGCTTGGCGTGGTGGCGCTGGATGATGCGTTCGGCATCGTGCTGTTCTCCCTGGCCACCGCCCTTGCACCCCTGCTGCTCGCGGTGCCGGCAGGCGCTGACTCATCCGCATCCTGGGAGCTGATGCACGGGCTGCTGTCGGGCGCGCGCGAAATCGGGCTCTCGCTGCTGCTCGGCGCTCTGGCCGGCAGCCTGTTGGCCCGCAGTGTGGAACGGCTGGCCTACGGCAAACTGGCCTTGCCGCTGACACTCGGTGTGGTGCTGCTGGTCGCCGGCGCGGCCGATACGCTGCAGGCCTCGCCATTGTTGGCGGCAATGGCCACGGGTCTGGTCGGGCGCCGGCAGCTGCCGGCTGCCAGTCGCCGCTTGAGTGAACCGCTGGAGGCGCTGGAGGAGACCGTGTTCCTGCTGTTCTTCGTCCTCGCCGGCGCCCATCTGGATCCGCGCCTGTTCGCCGCGTACCTGCCGTTGATCGGTGTCTATCTGGTGCTGCGGGTCGCCGGCAAGGTGCTGGGCGCCCGCCTGGCGGCGCAGGCGAGTGGCGCCGGCCCGGCGGTGGTCCGCAACATCGGCTGGGGCCTTGTGCCGCAGGCCGGCGTGGCGGTCGGGCTCGCGCTTTCGCTGGCAGATCGGCCGGGATTCGCGCACGTCACACCCACGGTCGTGAACGTCGTGCTGGGCGCCACGGTGATCCACGAACTGGTGGGCCCGCTCTACGCACGCTGGGCCCTCGCCCGTGCCGGCGAGCTCGGGCGGGCCCCGCGCCTGGGAGCAGGGGAGTGACCGCGACCGTGGGGCAGTGGCTGGCGGCTCATCCGCGCCGGCTGGCACTGCTGACCGGTGAACCCACCGTGGCGCAGGCCATGGCCCTGATGCTCGCCGAGCCCGGTCGACGCGACGTATACGTGGTGGCCGACGGCGTGCCCGTCGGCCACATCGCCCTGCGCCGGCTGGCCAGCGTGGCGCTGGCGTCCTATCTGCCGCGGCCGACGCGCGGCGAGCTGCTGGTACAGGCCGAAGCCGCGCAGGCCGGCGCCTTCGTCGAGCAGCATTTCCCGCTGGCGCGGGAGGACGAGCCGCTGGAGGTCGTGATCCATCGTCTGCTCGAAGCCGACGTGCAGGAGATGCCCGTACTGACGGCAGCGGCAGATCGCCTGCTCGGGGGGCTGGACCTGCTCGACGTGCTGCGTGAACAGCAGGCGCTGATGGCGACCGCCGCCCCCGATTCCTGAGCTGCGGGCCGTACAATGGCCGGCCGAGTCGCCACTTCGCCTGCCATGCTGCTGACCCTGCGCGATATCTCTCTCGCCTACGGCACCGACGTGCTGCTCGATCACGCCGAACTGCGCCTGGAGGCGGGTGAGCGGGTCGCGCTGGTCGGCCGCAACGGTGCGGGCAAGTCCACGCTGCTGAAGGTGATCGCCGGCGAGCGCGAGCCGGACGACGGGCTGATCGAGCGCGCCCCCGATACCGTCATCGCGCAGCTCCCGCAGGAGGTGCCCGCGCAGCTCGGCGGCAGCACCTTCGATGTGGTCGCCTCGGGCCTCGGCGAGGCCGGCCGCGCGCTGGCGCAGTACCACGCGCTGGTGGGCCGGCTGGCGGCCGGCGAAGCCGTGGCCGACGCCCTGGCCGCGGCGCAGGCGCAGGTCGATGCGGCCGGTGCCTGGCTGTTGGAGCAGCGGGTCGCGGCCACGCTCAGTCGGCTCTCGCTCGCGCCCGCGGCGGCTTTCGCCGACCTTTCCGGCGGGCAGAAGCGCCGAGTGCTGCTGGCCCGGGCGCTGGTGCGGGAACCGGATCTGCTGCTGCTGGACGAGCCGACCAATCACCTCGACATCGAGACGATCGAGGCGCTGGAGGCGACGCTGGCCGGCTATGGCGGCGCGCTGCTGTTCATCACCCATGATCGAGCCTTCCTGCGCCAGCTGGCGACCCGCATCCTCGATCTTGACCGTGGCCGGCTCACCAGCTGGCCCGGCGACTACGAACGCTTCTTGCAGGCGCGCGAGGCGGCATGGGCGACGCAGGCCCGTAGCCAGGCACTGTTCGACAAGCGGCTGGCGCAGGAGGAGGCCTGGATCCGGCAGGGCATCAAGGCCCGGCGCACGCGCAACGAGGGCCGGGTGCGGGCGCTAGAGGCGATGCGCGAGGCGCGCCGCGCCCGGCGCGAACAGCAGGGCAGGGTGCGGCTGGAGGCAGCCGAGGGCGCACTCAGCGGTCGCCGGGTGATCGTCGCCGAGGGCCTGGACTATCACTGGCCGGGCAGCCAGGTGCCCTTGGTGCGGGACTTCTCGACCGTGATCCAGCGCGGCGACAAGGTCGGCCTGATCGGCCCCAACGGCAGCGGCAAGACGACGCTGATTCGCCTGCTGCTGGGCCAGCTGGCGCCGAGCGCCGGTCACGTGAAGCTGGGCACGAACCTGCAGATCGCGCATTTCGATCAGCACCGCGCCGCGCTCGATCCGGCGGCGAGCGTGGCCGACAACGTCGGCGAGGGTCGCACGTCGATCGAGATCAACGGCCAGTCGCGCTCGATCTACGGCTACCTGCAGGATTTCCTGTTCCCGCCCGAGCGCATCCGCCAGCCGGTGCACGCGCTGTCCGGTGGTGAACGCAACCGCCTGTTGCTGGCCAAGCTGTTCGCGAAGCCGGCGAACCTGCTGGTGATGGACGAGCCCACCAACGATCTGGACGTCGAGACGCTGGAGCTGCTGGAGGCACGGCTGGTGGCGTTCGACGGCACGCTGCTGCTGGTCTCCCATGATCGCGCCTTCCTCGACAACGTCGTCACCAGCACGCTGGTCTTCGAGGGCGAGGGCCAGGTGGCGGAGTATGTGGGGGGCTACAGCGACTGGCGGCGCCAGCGCCCGACTCCGGCGCCGAGCTCCAGGCCCGCCACCTCGCCGGCGGCGCGGCCCGCCGTCCGGCCGCGGCCGGCACCGGCGCTATCCGGCCCCGAACGGCGGGAACTGGCGAATCTGCCGGCGCGGATCGAGCGACTGGAGCGGCAGGTCGAGCAGTTGCAGCAATGCATGGCCGCGCCGGGCTATTTCGATCAGGCGGGCGAGCAGCTCGCCGCCGACGGCGCGCAGCTGCAGCAGCTGGAGGCGGAGCTGGCCACGGCCTTCGCCCGCTGGGAGGCGCTGGAGGCGGCGCAGGCCAGCGATTCCCTGCCCTAGTCGGATGCCTCGCCAGGTCCCTCGGCCAGGCCCAGCCGGGCATGCCATTGTGCCAGCGACTCGTCCGGGTAGGCCGTGAAGCAGCGATCGTGCGGCTCGGCGTCGACCGGCACCCACGCAGGCTTGGAATCCAGCATCAGGTGCGTGTGCTCGGGCACCCGCGGCAGCGGCGTGTCGATCGCCGAGGCGAAGGGGTGCACCAGCTCTGGCCAGCGCGGATCGTAGACCCACAGGGCACTGCCGCAGCGACGGCAGAAATGCCGCAGCGCCGGACTTACCGGCGCATCCGCGCCCTCGCCCAGCCGAGCCTGGTAGCGCTGCAGGTCGGCCTCGCCGGTCACCTGCAGCGAGGCCGCGCGCCCGCCGAGGTTGATGGCGAAGCCGCCGCCGCCGGCCGTCTTGCGGCAGATCGAGCAATAGCAGCGCGCGTACGGGTAGGGCTCGGGACAGTCCAGTTCGAAGCGGACCGCGCCGCAGTGGCAGGCGCCGGACAGGTGCATGGCAGATCCTCCGTCGGCAGGCGTTCCCGGCACTCGCCGGCGCCCTCACCTTAGGGTATACCTGCCCGCCATGAGCGGAACCAAGACTCTCGCCATGGTGGCCTCGCTGCTGTTGGTCGCGCTGCTGATCTTCCTGCTCGGCCCGCGCATCCCCATCGACACGCATACCCGGCCGGTGGCGCTGCCGGCCGATCTGGACGCCTGGCTCGCCGAGCGTGAGGCGGCGGTCCCCGATCTCATGCCCGGCGCCGAAAAGACCATCCGCTGGGCCGGTGACCCGGGCGCGCGGACGGCGCTGGCGGTGGTCTACCTGCACGGCTTCTCCGACAGTCGACAGAGCCTCTCGCCGGTGCCGGAGACGCTGGCCCGGCAGCTCGGCGCGAACTTCTTCGCTACCCGTCTGACCGGCCACGGCCGCAATGGCGCGGCCATGGCCGAGGCCAGCGTCAACGACTGGTTGCAGGACGGGCGCGAGGCGCTGGCGATCGGCGCGCGGCTGGGCGAGCGGGTCATCCTGATGGGGCTCTCTACCGGCGGCACCCTCGCCACCTGGCTCGCCGCGACCCAGGACGACGCCCCGCTCGCCGCGCTGCTGCTGGTGTCGCCGAACTACGGGCCGGCCGACGCACGCGCCCGCATCCTCACCTGGCCCTGGGGCGGGCACATCGCCACGCTGGTGGAGGGCGAGGAGCGGGTCGTGCCGGTGCTCGACGCCGACCACGAGCGCATCTGGCAGCATCGCTATCCGACCCGGGCGCTACTGCCGATGATGGGCCTGGTGCAGCTGCTCGGCCGCACCGATCTTGCCGCCATCCGGGCGCCGACGCTGATGGTGTACTCGCCGGACGATCAGGTCGTCGACGTGGCCGCCATCGAGCGCGCCTTCGAACGGCTCGAGGCGCCGAAGGCCAAGGTGGCGTTCACCGCCGCCACCAGCGCCAGCCAGCACGTGCTGGCCGGCGATGCCATGTCGCCGGCCGCCAATGCGCCGCTGCTGGCGACGCTGCTGGGTTTCCTGGCCGAGCAGGACGTGGCACCGGCTCAGGCCGGCCGGGCCACCGGGTCACCGTCCTCCAGCACGTAGCTCGCCACCGTCCGCAGCGGCGCGCCGGGCCGGCTGACGTAGTCCACCGCCCGGAACTGCATCAGGCAGCGCTCGGGCGTGAGTTCGCAGTAGGTGTAGCCGCGGCGGTAGTGGTGGAAGCGAAGATGCGGGTTGCGGCCGTTGGCGAAGGCGCGAATACCCTCCTCGCTGGCCTCGGCGCCGTCGCCGTCGGAGCTGATGGAGGTGGCGACGAACTCGCTCGCCAGCACGCCGGCGTCGGGATCATCCACCACGCGCGGCAGCAGGCCGACCCAGGCATCGTGCAGGTCGCCGGTGATTACCAGCGGGTTGGCCGGCTGCCGGCTCGCCAGCAGCCGCAGCAGGCGCTGGCGGGCAGCCGGATAGGCATCCCACTTGTCGAGCTTGTAGGCCGGTTCGGTCCCACCGACGTCGAGCCGCATGATCGGCACCTGCTGGGCCAGCACGTTCCAGCGCGCGCGGGAGCGGGTCAGCCCACGGTAGAGCCACGCTTCCTGATGCAGGCCAAGCATCGTCCGGCGCGGATCCTCGATCGCCGGGCACGCCGGGCCGGTGCCGTAGCCGCAGGGCTCGGTCACACTGCGGTGCTGGCGCGTGTCCAGCACGTGGAACTCCGCCAGGGCGCCGAAGCGCAGGCGCCGGTACAGGCGCATGTGGGGGCCGAGCGGGCGTGCTGACAGCCGCAGCGGCATGTGTTCGTAGTAGGCCTGGAAGGCCGCGGCGCGACGGTAGCGAAAGGCATCGCGTGACTGCAGTGCCGGATCCTGCGGAATGTCGCCGCTCCAGTCGTTGTCGACTTCGTGATCGTCCAGCGTCACCACCCACGGGCAGGCGGCATGCGCGGCCTGCAGCGCCGGATCGGCCTTGTACTGGGCGTAGCGCTGCCGGTATGCATCGAGCGAGACCGTCTCGCCCTGGCCGGCGTGGCGGCGTACCTTGTCGTCGGCCGCACTCGGTGCGCCCTCGTAGATGTAGTCGCCGAGGAACACGACCAGATCCAGCTCCTCCGCGGCCAGATGCCCCCAGGCGGTATACAGGCCATCCTCGTAGTCCTGGCAGGAGGCGAAGGCGTAGCGCAGGCGGGGCCAGAGCAGATCCGCGGGTGGGGCGGTGCGCGTGCGGCCGGTGGGACTCCACTGGCCGGCGGCGCGGAAGCGGTACCAATAGGTGCGCGCCGGCGCGAGACCTTCCACATCCACGTGCACCGCGTGTGCCAGTTCGGGCCGGGCCGCGACCCAGCCGTGGCGCGTGATGCGGCGGAAGCCCTCATCCTCGGCCACCTCCCAGCGGACCAGCAGGGGTCGCAGCGGCATGCCACCGCCCGGCGCCAGCGGCTCGGGCGCGAGCCGCGTCCAGATCACGACGGCATCCGGTAGCGGATCCCCGGACGCCACGCCCAGGGTGAAGGGATTGCCGCGCATCCGCTGCGAGCCGGGCGAGGTCACGCCGCGGCCGGGTGTGCCGAGTGTGCCGGCCGCCACCAGCAGGCCGGCGCCGGTCTTCAGGAACTGGCGGCGATCGGAACGTCGAGCCATTCGGATGCTCCGGCAGCGAGGGATTGGCCGCCGTTGTCGCACACCTGCTTTGCGCTGCGATGATCGCCGGATCACCGTCGGATGACAGCGCCGGACGCCGGCCGATGTGGTCTCGCTATACTGCCGGGCATGCCTCGCGCATTCTGCCACCTGCTGTTGACCTGGCTGCTGCTGTCCCTGCAGCTGGCCACCGCCTGTACCGCGATGCCCACGGCCGCACGGGCTGCCGGCACGGCACCGATGGCCTGTGCCGAGGCCGCCACGATGCCGGCGCACATGGCCCACGCGCCGGCAGGGCAGCGCAGCCAGGCGGTGGCCGCCGGACCGGCGCTGGCGCCGCCGCCCTGCGCGCAGCTCAGCCACTGCTCGCAGTGCACGGCCGTGCCGCCGGCGCTGACCCCCGGCGTGGTGCCGGAGCCTGTGCGCTGGCTGCCCCTGGCACTGTCACGGCCCCCGGCGCCCGCCGCGGGGATGCCACGCCCCCCGAGCGCGACGCGGGCCGGACCCCCGGTTCCGGATCGCCCGCTGTTCCTGCGCACCGCCCGCCTGCGTCTGTAGCTCCGCTGCTGTCCGTCCGCCGGCTGCTGCCGGTGTCGATACCCTGACAGGAGCCTACTGATGTCCATCGATTCCCCGAAGCGTCCGCTGCGGCCGGCGCCGCCGCCGGACGATCCGCGCCGGCGCCAGTTCCTGCGCCTGGCAGCGGCCCTGGGGCTGCTCGGCGCGGCGCCGACCCTGCTGCCGGCCTATGCTCGGCCACGAACGGCAGCGATTCAGCCCGAGCTGCAGCCGCTGGCAGGACCAGCCCGCTACGATCTGCACCTGCGGGCGGAGACCACCGCCATCGCCGGCGCGCGCGCGTCCGCGATGACCATCAACCACACCATCCCCGGGCCGCTGGTCGCGCTGCACGAAGGGCACGCCGCCACGCTGCACGTGCACAACCATCTGGCGCAGGACAGCTCGTTGCACTGGCACGGCATCCTGCTGCCCTTCCAGATGGACGGGGTGCCGGGCGTGGTCTTTCCGGGCATCGCGCCCGGGACGCGCTTCACTGCCCGGTTTCCGGTGCGCCAGAGCGGCACCTACTGGTATCACAGCCATTCGCCGCTGCAGGAGCAGGTCGGGCTGTACGGGCCGCTGGTGATACATCCCGCCGAGCCGGAGCCGTTCGCCTACGAGCGCGACTACGTGGTGATGCTCACCGACTGGACCTTCGAGGATCCCTTCCGGCTGCTGGCCAAGCTCAAGAAGCAGAGCGATTTCGACAACTTCCAGAAGCGCACGCTGGGCGATCTGTTCGGCGACATCGCCCAGGCCGGGCTTGGCCGCACGCTGCGCGACCGTCTCATGTGGGCACGCATGCGCATGAGCCCGACCGACATCGCCGATGTCACCGGCCACAGCTACACGTACCTGATGAACGGGCTGCACGCCGCCGGCAACTGGACGGGGCTGTTCCGGCCGGGCGAGCGGGTGCGGTTGCGGCTGATCAACGGCTCCTCGATGAGCTACTTCAACCTGCGCATCCCCGGTCTGCCGATGACGGTGGTCGCCGCCGACGGGCCGCAGGTACAGCCGGTGACGGTCGACGAGCTGCAGATCGCCGTGGCCGAGACCTACGATGTGATCGTGACGCCCCAGCAGGCGCGGCCCTACACGATCATGGCCGAGGCGATGGATCGCAGCGGCTACGTGCGGGGCACCCTGGCGCCGCGGCCCGGCCTCGAGGCGCCGGTGCCGCCCCTGCGGCCCCGGCCGCTGCGCACCATGACCGACATGGGCATGCCGATGGCCGCCGCGAAGCCGGGCGAGGCCGCCGCCGACCCGGGGCACGGGCACGGCGTCGGCAGCCTCACCGAGCCCGCCGGCCCGATCGTCGCCCGGCACGGGCCGGACCGGCATGGGCCGGGCAACCTGACGGTGGCCGAGGTCCAGCGCACCCGGCTGGCCGAGCCGGGTGCCGGGCTGGAGGCGGTGGCGCATCGCGTGCTCACCTACGCCGATCTGCGCGCAGCTGCGCCGATGGCCGATCGCCGCCCACCTGCTCGGGAGATCGAGCTGCATCTGACCGGCCACATGGAGCGCTACATCTGGTCGTTCGACGGCCGCAAGTTCTCCGAGGTCGACCGGCCAATCGACATCGACTACGGCGAGCGGGTGCGGCTGGTGCTGGTCAACGACACCATGATGGAGCACCCGATCCACCTGCACGGCATGTTCTTCGAACTGGAGAACGCCCAGGGCGAGTACCTGCCGCGCAAGCACACCGTGAGCGTCAAGCCGGCCGAGCGGCTGACGGTGCGGCTGACGGCCGACGAGCCCGGTCGCTGGGCCTTCCACTGCCACCTGCTCTATCACATGGAGCGCGGCATGTTCCGGGTGGTGCGTGTCGGCCGGCCGGGCGGTGCGGCATGAGCCGGCTTGGTCGGCAGGCCCGGCAGGCCCGGCAGGCCCGACAGCAGCGTGCTGGCCGGGTTGCCCGCTGCGTGCTGGCGCTGCTCGGCCCCTGGGTGTTGGCGATGGCGCCGGCGCTGGCCGGGAACGCGGCCCGGGCCAGCGCCGATGGGGCGCCGCCGGACTGGCCGGAGCCGGTCATGGACGATGCCCGCTACGCCTTCCTGCTGGTCGATCAGCTTGAACGGCGCGATGGCGACACCGACCGGCTCGGCTGGGACGTGCTCGGCTGGTACGGCGGCGACTATCGGCGCCTGTGGCTGGAGACCGAGGGCAGCGCGCAGCTCGGCAGCGAGGCCGGCGACCTGGAGCATTTCGACCTGCTGTACGGCCGGCTGATCGCGCCTTTCTGGGACCTGCAGGCAGGCCTGGGCTACGAGAAGGCCTACGGGGCCGGAGCCGATCCGGACCGAGCCTACGCGGTGCTCGGCCTGCAGGGGCTCGCCCCCGGCTGGTGGGAGGTGGATGCCAATCTGCGGGTGGATGAGGCGGGCGAGGCCAGTGTCGATCTCGAGCTGGAATATGACCTGCGCCTGACGCAGCGGCTGATCCTTCAGCCACGGCTGGAGACCCGCTACGCCTTCGGCGCCAGCCCGCAGTTCGGCGTCGGCGAGCACCTGAACGAGCTGGTCGGCGGGTTGCGCCTGCGCTACGAGATCCGTCGTGAGTTCGCGCCCTACCTCGGCTGGCGCTGGCAGCAGCGCTACGGCCAGACCGCCGACCTCGCCCGGGCCGCGGGCGAGGCGGTGGTCACCGATGCCGTGGTCGTCGGCGTGCGGCTCTGGTACTAGGGCAGGGCGGGCGAGGGCAGGTCGGCATGCTGCGGTCGCTGCCGCCCTCTCGCCCCTCGGTGTCGCCGGCCGGCGCGCCCGCGGCACGGCGTCCTGCGCGTCGCTGTCATGGAAGCGGTGCACACTGGCGGGGTGTTCGCGAAAGGAGGCGATCATGCGATATGCCACGATGTGGTGCGCCCTCGTCCTGGGCGCGGCAGCGGCGCTGTCACCCGCCTGGGCCGCGCCGACGGTGCTCACCGACGACGCCCTGCGGGCGATCGAGGGACGCGGGGGGCTGAATCCGCTGGTCTACGACCCACCGCCGTTCGTACTGCGCCTGGAGGCGCTGGCCGGGCGACTGGATGCGGCCGGACGGGACCGTGCCGCGGCCCTGCTGGCCCACAAGGCGCAGTGGCTCGGCCGGGTATTCGATGGCTGTCCGCCCGGCGCCTACTGCGTTCAATAGCCGGCCCTGGCGGGCCAGCCGGCGGGTCCCCACGCAAGCCGGCCGGGCAGGAGCCCGGCCGGTCCATACCAGGCGCCTTGGCGCCTGGCGATGCTTGCGTTCCCGCCAGCTCAGCCGGCGGTAAGGTTCGCCTCGCGCAGCTGCGCGAGCTTGCTCAGCGCGTTCTCCTTGCGCGCGATCTCCCGTTCCTCCGCCGACGCCTGGTGAGCATCCCAGTCCAGCAGCAGCGGCGTGATCAGCCGGCGCCACAGTGGCGGGCAGAGCGCCGCCAGGAAGGTGCCGGCGTAGCCGTGCGGCATCTCCGGGGCGTCGGCGTAGGGCTTGAGCTCCCAGAACGGCAGGTCGCCCTGTTCGTGATGTGCCGAGTGCCGGGTCAGCGAATACAGCACGAAGCTCGACATCCGCTTGTTGGTGTTCCACGAGTGACGCGGCTGCACCGGCTCGCCAGGCACACGCACCAGGCCGAAATGCTCCATGTAGTTGGCCACTTCCAGCGTCAGCTTGCCGACCAGGGCGGTGGCGAAGAACACGCCCACGCCAGTCCAGCCGGCCGCCGCGTAGAACACGCCGGCCAGGACCAGCACCATGGCGTAGCCACGCAGGATCGAGTTGTCGATCGAGAGCACCGGCTTGCCGAGCTTGCGCAGGCGGTCGAGCTCGAACCGCCAGGCGGCCATGTGCTCGTGCCAGATCGCGCCGGGTACCCACAGCCAGAAGTTGCTGTCCTTGCGCCGGGCGGAGGCCGGATCGCCGACCGTCGCCACGTGGGCGTGGTGGTTGTACACGTGCTCCACGGCGAAATCCGGGTTGGCGCTGAAGGCCAGCATCCAGCGGCCGAGGATCATGTCCAGCCGACTCCAGGTGCGGTGCGTCAGTTCGTGGCCGACGTTCGTGCCCGCCGCGGCGATCAGCACGCCGAGTACCAGCACCGTGCCGGCGATGGTCAGCGGCCCGCTTTCGGCCCGTGCGGCGAAGACGTCATAGCCGCTGATCGAGCGCACCGCCGTACCGAGCCCCAGAAAGTCTCCCGAGCCCAGCAGCCAGGCCTGGGCGAGGCTCGCCACCACCAGCAGTGGCAGGATCAGGTAGAGCTGCAGGTTCAGGATGCCCGGGTGACGGTACTGGGGCTCGTCGGTGTAATCGCCCATGAAGTGATCGCCGAGGAACAGGAAGGCACCGAGCACGGCGCCGACTGCCCAGATCCACAGGCCACCGGCAAAGATGCTGGCGATCACCGCCAGCAGCGCAAAATGCATCAGCGTGTATCGTAAGTATTTGATCATTTGGCTGTCTCACTCCCACATAGCAGACATCGCCGCGCTCTGGCACGGCTTGAGTCCAGTCTGCCGGGCATGTGGCGCGCCATATTGACCCAGGTCAATGCTTTGTATTGACCGGCGGTCAGCGGCTCGCCGTGGCCGAAGGCGCGGCCGTTACCGGCAGTGCCCGCACCTGCTGCGGGCGCTGGCCGCGCTGGCGACCTAGCGAGAGCTGCCCCCTCGGGGCGGCAGGTAAGATGCGCGCGATCGGGGCAGGGGAGCGGACGATGGATCGGCGAGGCCGGGTGAGCAGGGCGCTACCGCTGCTGGGAGTGCTCATCGCCGCGGTGCTGGGCAGCCAATGGCTGGAGCCGGAGCGGCTGGCGCCTGCGCCGAGGCCGGTGGCATCCGCGGCCCCTGCGGCTGCCGATCGCGTGCTCGGCCAGGCTTTCTCGCAGGGCCGCAGCGGTGAGCAGGTCCGCGGGGCGGGCGTGGTGGTGACGTTGCTGCCGGACGATCGGGAAGGCAGCCGCCATCAGCGCTTCATCCTGCGACTGCAGAGCGGGCAGACGCTGCTGGTGGCCCACAACATCGATCTGGCGCCGCGCATCCCGGCGCTGGCGGCGGGCGATACCGTCGCCTTCAACGGCGTCTACGAGTGGAACCGCCAGGGCGGGGTCATCCACTGGACCCATCACGACCCTGCGGGACGCCACGAGCCGGGCTGGCTGCAGCACGAGGGCCGGTTCTACCGCTAGCGCGACGGACGGCACGAGAGGCGCTTGCACCGGCCGCTGCGCGGCTCGTAGGGTGCGCGCTTGCCGGCGCCGCGCCGGCCTTCCCGCCGCTGGAGCCGCATGAACACGCTGTCGCTGATTCGCCGTCTGTCCGCGCTGTTTCTGGGGATGGCGCTGCTGGTGGCGGGCAACGGCCTGTACGGCACGCTGCTCTCGCTGCGCGCTGCGGCAGAGGGATTCAGTCCGGCAGTGATCGGCGGCCTGACGACCAGCTTCTTCGCCGGCTACCTCGCAGCCTCGCTGGTGGCACCGCCGCTGATCGCCCGGGCCGGACTCGCGCGCAGCTTCGCCGTGGCGGCCTCGCTGGTGTCCACCGTGGCGCTGCTGACGGCGCTGTGGGTGTCCGAGAGCGCCTGGCTGCTGCTGCGCGGACTGCACGGGGCGTGCTTCGCCAGCGCGATCATCATCGCCGAGGGCTGGTTGAACGCCGAGGCCGGCACCCGCCTGCGCGGGCAAGTGATGGGCGCCTACAGCGCGGTGTACCTGGGGGCCTGGACGCTCAGCCAGGCGCTGGTCACCGCCGCCTCGCCCACCGGCTTCCAGCTGTTCAGCCTGGTATCGATCCTGTTTTCCGTGGCGCTCATCCCGCTGTTGCTGACCCCGCACGACAACAGCCCGGACGTCTCGGTCGAGCGGGTGCCGCTGCGCCGGCTGGTGCAGCTGGCACCCGTGGGCGTGCTCGGCTGTCTGCTGGGCGGCGCCATCATCAACGCTCTGCTGGGCCTGACGCCCCTGTATGGCCACCGCATCGGGCTCGGCAGCGGCCAGGTCGCGGCGCTGATGGCGGCGCTGGTCGGCGGCGCACTGTTCACGCAATGGCCGCTGGGCTGGCTCTCCGACCGCCAGGACCGGCGGCTGATCCTGGCCGCGACGGCGGCACTGGCGATGGTGATCACGCTCGTGCTGGCGAGCACGTCGCCGAGCCGGCCCGCGGCGATCGCACTGCTGCTGCTGGCGCTCGGCGCCAGCGTGATGCCGCTCTATCCACTGGCGGTGGCGCAGGCGAACGATCGGGTCGAGGCACGCGACTCGGTGGGCGTGATGTCCTCGTTGCTGGTGGTCTACGCCCTCGGCGCGATGCTTGGCGCGGCGGCGGCGGGTGCCGCCATGAGCCGCTTCGGCCCGTCTGCGCTGTTTTGGACGGTGGCCGTGCTGCTGCTGCTGCTGAGCGGCGCGGCGCTGGCCCACTGGTGCCGGCGGCCCGCGGTGGCGCCGGAGGCGAAGGAAGCCTTCGTCGCCGTGCCGGCCAGCTCGCACATGCTGCCCTCGATGGATCCGCGGGCCGAACCGCAGGATGCGCCTGCAGCGGACGGGGAGCGTTCCGCCACCTGAACGCCGCGGCCGGCCGGCGCGGGCGCTGCGCCGTGTCGGCGGCGCGGTTCAGCCCGAGGCGGCCCGCCGGTCCGGCGCCGGCGCTGGATCGCGACCGGCGAGGTGGCGGTGCAGTGCCGCCAGCAAGGGCGGGTCGGTCAGGATCGCCCGGCGCTCGGCCCCATCCAGGTCCTGCGCCCGGTGCCGCGCCTTGGCGAACAGGCGCCTACGCTCGGCCGCCCGGCGCGGCACATGGCGCTTGCGACGCGTGCCGAGCAGTGCCAGGTGCAGTGCATGGATGGCCGGCACCTGCAGCGCCGCGAAGAAATCCGCCGGCGCCGCTGCCGGTGCCTCGGCCAGCGCCCGCGCGCGCGTCATGACGGGCAGGGGGCGCGTTTCCGGCGGTGCGATCAATAGCCCGGCCCGCCTGCCGGCCGCGCCGACCCGTGGGCTGGAGGCCAGGACCGATACCGGCACGGCCAGCACCAGGGCAGCCAGAATCGGCAGCAGCCACCAGAAGTAGCCCGGATCCAGCACATAGACCAGCGTGCCCCATACCAGCGCAACCAGCGTGCCAGCGGTATGGAAGCGGAAGGCGTCGGCCCAGCGGGTCGCTCGCTCGCCGCGGTTTTGCACCTGCCAGTCGACGTGGCGGCCGAGCAGCGTGAAGACGACGAACTTGCTGTGAAACAGGGCGCGCACCGGCGCCAGCAGCGTCGACAGCGCGATTTCCGTCAGCACGCTGCCCGTCAGCCGGATGAGGCCACCGAAGGCCCGCCGCCGGCGCTCCAGCAGCACCAGCAGGATCGCCAGCAGCTTGGGCAGGAACAGGATCAGACCGGTGGCCGCCAGCAGCATCAGTGCCCAGTGCGGCTCGGCCGTCGGCCAGCGCGGGAACAGGCTCGGGCCGGTGGGGAAGTAGTTGGTCGCGAGCACCGCCTGGCGCAGCGCCTGGGCCGTGCTCAGGGTCAGGAAGATCAGCCAGAGCAGGGCGGAGACGTAGCTCATCACGCCGTTCAGGAACAGGAAGCGATGCGCCGGCAGCAACCGGTCGGTGAGCAGCAGCCGCAGATGCTGCAGGTTGCCCTGGCACCAGCGACGATCGCGCGTCAGTTCGTCGATCAGCGTCGGCGGGGTCTCCTCGAAACTGCCGGGCAGGTCGTAGGCGAGCCACACTTGCCAGCCGGCGCGGCGCAACAGGGCCGACTCGACGAAGTCGTGGCTGAGGATGTCCCCGCCCAGCGGCGGCCCGCCCGGCAACCGTGGCAGGGCGCAGTAGGCCATGAACGGCGCCACGCGGATGATGGCGTTGTGGCCCCAGAACTGGCTGTCGCCGAGTTGCCAGAAATGCAGCCCGGCGCCGAACATCCGGCCATAGCAGTGGCCGGCGAACTGCTGTGTGCGGGCGAACAGCGAGCGGGCCCCGACCGGCTGGGGCAGGGTCTGGATCAGCCCCGCCCGCGGGTTGGCCTGCATCATCGCCACCAGGTGCACCAGCGCCTCGCCGGTCATCACGCTGTCGGCGTCGAAAACCACCATGTAGCGGTAGTTGGCACCCCAACGGCGGCAGAAATCCGCGACGTTGCCGCTCTTGCGCTTGATGTTGCCGTGACGGCGGCGGTAGGCGATGCGGCCGTAGGCGTCCAGCCGCTCGCACAGCGCCGCCCAGGCTGCCTCCTCGCGCACCCAGGCATCCGCCGATTGCGAATCGCTGATCAGGAAGAAGTCGAAGCGGGCCAGCTGCCCCGTCGCCGCCACCGACTCGTAGGTGGCCTGAAGCCGCGCGCACACCGCCTGCATGTCCTCGTTGTACACCGGCACCACGATGGCGGTGCGCGCCTCGGGCGGCAGCGGCGCCGTGGCCGTGGCCGTGCGGCTGATGGCGTAGCGGTCCCGTCCGCCGGCCAGCAGCATGAAGCCGAGAATCGAGGTCCAAAGGCCGATCGAGATCCAGCCGAACAGGGCCGCGAAGACCAGCACGATCGCCGCTTCCAGCCAGGTGCGGCCCTGATAGGGCAGCACCTGCAGCATGAACTGCGCTGCGATCCCGCTCGGCACCAGCACCAGCGCCAGCAGCAGCGTGCGACGCCAGGCGAGGGCGCCGGGCCGGATCCGCAGGCCGGGCTGCCCGTCGTTGGCGGACGAGGGGCGGCCGAAGATCTGCCGGATGCCGCGCCGCAGCAGCGGCGGCGCCATGGAGCGGCGCTGCTGCGGATGCAGCCGGCACATCGCCGGCGCATCCGGCGGCCCACCCACTCGCGCCAGTGCCGCGGCCAGGCGCGGATAGTGTCGTGCGAGCGCCTCACGCAGTGGCGCGAGTTCCGGTGCCGGCCAGGCGGGGTCCGGTTGGGCGTCGGGCCGGCCGGCGTGCGGCTCAATCACCGGTAGGGCTGACGTAGTGCCAGCGCTCGCCGAGCGGCGTCCCGTCCCGCAGCAGCTGGGCGGTGATCTTCAGGGGTGCATTGCCGGCCGGCCGTGCCCGCAGCCGCAGCCGCCAGCCATGCCCCGGCAACGGATGTACCTCCGCACCCTGCAGTTCGCCACCGGCAAGCTCCACCTGCGGCTGTGGCAACGGTTCGGCCGGCAATTCGCCACGGTCGAAGTCGACCTCGGCGATCAGCGGGCCACCGTTTGCCGGCAGGTCGATACGCGTCGTCGATACCTGCGCCGCCTTCGGCCCGGGGCAGGCGGTCACGCACCAGGTCAGTGCGTAGTCCAGCGCGATCGGTGCAGCGCCGGCCGACAGGTTGGCTGCCGGCAGGTGCCACAGTGCGATGGCGTTCTGATTGAACGGATCGTTCACCGGCAGTTGCAGCAGCTCCAGCGCGCCCGGCATCGCGCCCGGCATCGCGGCCGGCAGGGTGGCGAACAGGCTGGGACGCGCCTCGAACCGGCCTTCCAGCGACTGGTAGCGGGAGAAATCGCGCTCACGCTGCAGCAGGCCGAAGCGGTCCGGCGTGTGGTCGAGGACCGTGTCGAGCGAGAGCCGGGGCGGGTTGTGCAGCAGGCGCCAGTGCGCCTCGGCGCCGTGCTGCCAGGCCAGCCCGCCGGCGTCGTGCACTTGCGGATACAGCGCATCGGCCGGCGGTGAGCTCTCGCCGCGCAGGAAGCCCGCCGTCAGTGCCAGCGGCACAAGCTTGCGCGGGACCTCGCGCAGGAACAGACGTGCGCTCACCGCCACCTGCACCGGGTCGCCCAGGCTCACCTGCAGCGCGTAGGCCGCGGTCAGACGCGGGGATTCGGCGATGGCGTAGAGCTGCGTGTGGGCGGCCCCGGCTGGCGGGCGGACCAGCCAGAAATCGGTGAAGGCCGGATATTCCTCGCCGGAGGGCAGCCCGGTATCCACGGCGAGCAGCCGCGCCGTGGCGCCGGCGATGCCGGTTGGCATGCCGTTCAGAAAGGTGGCGCCGAGGGCGCGCAGCGCGCCGTCATCCTCACTGCGGCCAGCGCCCGGCTCGAGGATGAAGCCGGCATAGCCCATGCCCTCGGGCATGCTGCCCTTGCTGATGCCGCTGCCGTAGAAGAAGTCGTCCGGGTCGAAGGTGAGCGTACGCACCTGCCCGTCCTCCACCACGTGCAGGCGCGGCGAACTCTGATAGATGCTGCCGGGCGGGTACAGGCGCACCTGGACCGGCGAATCGGTATCACGCCACAGTGCGCGGCTGCGCTGGAAGCGGATCTCTCGCCACTGCGCGTAGGGCAGCTCACGCAGCCAGCGCGGCACCGGCGCGGCCGACGGGCGATGCTCTGCCTGTGCCCGCTCGCGCGCCTGGGCGATGACGGTGTCGAAATCCACGTCGGGGGCTGCCAGTGCCGGGACGCCGACCGTCGCCGCCAGCAGCATGGCGAGGGCGAGCGCAAGGCGGATTGGCCCCGGCCGGCGGCTAATCGTGATCGACATAATCCCAAGTCTCGCTGATCTGCCGGCCCTCGTGTTGCAAAAAGCCGCGCAGCCGGAGCGGTCCGCGGGCACCCTCACGGCGCAGCACGAAGCGCAGCCGCACGCCCTCGGCGTGAGGATTGGCACGAATCTCCACGGCCTCGGCCCGACTGCCGTTGCCGACGTCCAGGGCGGCGGAGAGCCGGCCGATATCCAGCCCTTCCAGTGCCGGTCCGCTGAAGTCCACCGCATATTCGCGCCCGTCTGGCTCGCCGGCGAGCCGGCCAGTCAGCGTGTTGACCACCCGTGCCCGCTCGGCACCGAGGGCCGGCGCATCGCCCCAGACGAGGCGATAGGCAAGATGCAGGGGTTCCCCCGGCGCCGGTGGCTCGGCGGGCTCCCAATAGCTGACGATGTTGTCCTGGGTTTCCGTGTCGGTCGGCAGCTGCAGCAGCGTCAGCCGCCCCGGCCCCCAGTCGCCGACCGGTTCCACCCAAGCGCCGGGGCGGTCCTGGTAGTGCAGGAACAGCGACTGATAGTGCTCGAAGCGCCGGTCGCGCTGCAGCAGGCCGAAGGCGCGCGGCGAGGGCGCATCGAGCCGCTCGTAGGTCGGCTGCAGCGGGTTCTGCAGTGACCGCCAGAGGTGTTCTTCGCCCCGCTGCAGCCACAGACCGTCCGAATCATGCTCCTCGGGGTTCAGGCGGGTGATGGGCAGGCGGGAGTTCTCGCCCTGCAGGAACATGCTGGTCAGCGGCGCCAGGCCCAGCCGCTCCACCGGCTGGCGCAGGAAGATCGTCGCCTCGACGTCGAGGGTGGTCGGCGCGCCCGGGCGCAGCAGGAACTGGTAGGCGCCGGTGACACTGGGCCCATCGAGCAGCGCGTACAGGCGCAGGAAGTCATCGCTGGGCGCCGGGCGGGCGAGGTAGAAGCGCCGGAAGCCGGGGAATTCCTCGTCCTGGCCGAGGCCGGTGTCGATCGCGATGCCACGGGCGGACAGGCCGTACCACTGGCCCCGCGCCAGGGCGCGGAAGTAGCTCGCGCCCTGGAAGGAGAGTACCTCGTCGAACTTGTCCGCGCTGTTCAGCGGGTAGAGCACGCGCAGGCCGGCGAAGCCCTTGCGACCGGCTGCCTTGGCGGCTTCGGCCAGTGCCGGGTCAGGATAGGCAAACCGGACGTCGGCGGGCGTGCGTGGATGACTGCCGGCCGCGTCGAGCTCCACGATCTCGACGTCCTGGTTGAACAGGTAGCCCGGCGGACTGAGGGCGATGCGAAAGCGGCTGCCCGGCCATAGCCATTGTGCCGGGTCATGGCGGATGGCGTCCCACTGCGCGAAGTCCCACGTCGCCAGGGCGTCGTCGTAGGTCCGGGGCGGCTGGTAGGGCGCGCCGGCGAGATCCTTCGC
>JAASSS010000122.1 GCA_021767745.1 Pseudomonadota bacterium | reverse complement strand
TCAACGGCGGCTACAGCGAAAGCACCCGCACCCGCTACACCATCGTGCAGGAGGCCGCCACCCGGCTGGTCGACAGCATCAGCAACGTCAACATCGGCCTGATGCGTTTCGACGAGGACGGCAACAACCCCGGCGGCGGCTACGTGGCACTGCCGATCGGCGACATCGCCGCCAACCGCGCCGAATTCAAGCGGCTGATCGGCACCAACGGCCAGTGGGAGAGCGAGCGCAACCCGTACGGCGGCACGCCGCTGTCCGAAACGCTGCGGGAGGCGGCGCGCTACTTCCGGGGCGAGGGCGTCGACTATGGTAGTTCTACGGCCCCCGCCACCAGCGTGCCCAGCTCGCGCACCGGCTGGACCTACCGCTCCCCGTTCGCCGGCAAGTGCCAGAAGAACTACATCGTCTTTCTCACCGACGGCAAGCCAGAGGGCGACGTCGATTCCAACACGGAGATTCCGGCGCTGATCGGCAAGGCCTGCACGGCCAACAGCGGCAGCAACACCAACGGCCAGTGCCTGGATGATCTGGCGGAATACCTGCACACGGTCGATCAGAGCGCCGGCATCGACGACGAGCAGCTGATCACCACGCACGTGATCGGCTTCGCCATGGAGAATCTCAACAGCGGCGACACCCAGCTCGTGCAGGACACCGCCGTGCGCGCGGCCAACCGCGGCGGCGGCAAGTACTACACCGCCGACTCCTACTTCGAGCTGCAGGAGGCGTTCAACCAGATCATCGTGGACATCATCTCGCGCAGCGGCCTGTTCACCTCGCCGGCGGTCTCGGTCAATGCCTTCAACCGCCTGGAACATCGTGACAGCCTGTACTTCGCGCTGTTCGAGCCGACCGAATCCACCCGCTGGCCGGGCAACCTGAAGCAGTACAAGTTCTTTGCGGACACGAACGGGGAAAGCGTGCTGGATGCCGATGGCAATCCGGCCGTGAACCCGGCGACCGGCAGCTTCTCGGAGAACGCGCGCAGTTTGTGGAGCGCCACGGCGGATGGCGACAAGGTGACCGAGGGCGGCGCAGCGAATCGCCAGACCCTGACTCGCGACATCTACACCTACTTCGGTACCGAATCCAACATCGGCCTCGCCGGCCGCAGCCTCACGGCGGAGCTGACCAGTCTGCTCACCGGGACCGGTACGCTGCTCACCGGCCTGCCCCTGCTGGGTGATGCCATCGCCCCCCTGCTCGATCAGATCGAGGACGTCACGGAGTTCATCGCCTGGGCCGGTGGTACCGACGTGCTGGACGAGGATGGCGATGGCAACACCAGTGAGCCCCGCAAGCGCATGGGCGATCCCCTGCACAGCCGGCCCGTGCTGGTCACCTACGGGGGCGACGACGCCAACCCGGACACCACCGTGTTCGTCACCACCAACGAGGGCTTCTTCCACGCCATCGATGGCGAAACCGGCGATGAGACCTTCTCGTTCCTGCCGAAGGAGCTGCTGCCGAACCTGATGAAGGTGTTCCTGAACGAAGGCATCGGCAAGAACAGCTACGGGCTCGACGGCGCCATGGCGAGCTGGATCGACGACCGGGACCGCAACGGCGTCATCGATCCGGCGACCGAGGGTGTGTACCTGTTCTTCGGCATGCGCCGGGGCGGTGAGAACTTCTACGGCATGAACGTGACCAACCGCGCCGCGCCGCGCCTGATGTGGACGCTGTCCGCCGCCAACGGCGCCCTGGCCGAGCTCGGCCAGAGCTGGGGCAAGCCGGTGGTCACGCGGATGCGCATGAACGGCACGGTGAAGACCGTGCTGGTGCTGAGCGGCGGCTACGACCCGGACCAGGACGATGCCAGCGTGCGCGAGTACGACGACGAGGGACGGGCGATCTACGTGGTCGACGCCTTGACCGGCGCCCTGCTCTGGTCCGGCGGCGCCACGGGCGCCAGCAACGCTGAGTCCTTCACCGACACCTTTGCCGAGATGAATTACAGCATCCCGGCCGAGGTACGCACCGTCGACATCGACGGCGATGGCCTGGCCGATCAGCTGTGGGTGGGCGACATGGGCGGCCAGCTCTGGCGCTTCGACGTCAACAACAACGCCACAGGTAGCGACAAGCTGATCACCGGCGGTGTCGTGGCCCAACTGGCCACCAACGAGGCCGCCGGCGCGCGCCGCTTTTACTATCCGCCCTCGGTGGCGCTGGTGCGCGAGGGGCCGCAGCTCGTGCTGGCAGTGGCCATCGGCTCGGGCTGGCGGGCCCATCCGCTCGATACCGTCATCGACGATCGCTTCTATGTGCTGCGCGATCCGCATGTGTACGCACCGCCGGTCGATGAGCAGGGCGACATCAGCTACACGGCGCTCACCGCGGCCGACTTCTACGACGCCACCGCCAACCTCGTCGGCCAGGGCACCGAGGCGCAGCGCAGCGCCGCCCGCGCCGCACTGGCGGCCAAGCCCGGCTGGTTCATCGAATTGGAGCGGGGCGGCGAGAAGGTGATGTCGGAGAGCGCCATCGTCAACGAGCGGGTGATCTTCACCACCTATGAGCCCGAGCCGGAGATCAACGATGCCTGCACCGGCGGCCTGGGTAACGGCTACTACTACGTCCTCGACCTGTTCAACGCCGCACCGGACCTGCCGCTGAACGGCGGCGCGGACGGTGATCCGGCGACCGACGACGCGCTGGACAAGGCCGACCGCAGCCAGCGGCTGAACCGGCCGGGCCTGCCGCCGGCGCCGGTGGTCTACTTCATGCCCGGCGGTGGCATCCGGGTGCTGGTCGGCCCGGAGATCCTGCCGAGCCCGGCGGAGAACCCGACCCGGCGTACCTTCTGGGTGCGTGCCGAATGAGCCGCCGAATCGGATCCGCCCGCCGCGGCTCGGCGGCCGGATTCACGCTGATCGAGCTGATGATCGTGATCGTGATCGTCGGCATCCTCGCGGGTGTCGCCTACCCGGGCTATCAGGACTACGTGGAGCGCTCGCGGCGGGCCGACGCCAAGTCGCTGGTACTGCTGACCGGCCAGCGGCTGGAACGCTGCTACGCCAACAACGCGACCTACGATGGCTGCGTCACCGCCCCCCTCGACTCCACGGAGGGCTACTACCAGGCCAGCGTGGCGACGCAGTCGAGCGCGCCCACGCTCTACACCGTCACCGTCGTCGCGCTCACCTCCGAACCGCAGATCAACGACACCGACTGTGCCCGCTTCGTGCTGGACCAGTCCGGCACCCGTTCGGCCTTCGATGCCGACGACGGCGAGACCACGGGGACGTGCTGGTGAAACCCCGCCACGCCGGCTTCACCCTGCCGGAGCTGCTGATCACGCTGGCGGTGGCCGGCATCGTCGCCACGCTGGCGGCGCCGCCCATCGCCAACCTGATGCGCGAGGCGCAGCTGACGACCACCATCAACAGCTTCGCCGGCGCCCTGCGCGCCGCCCGCAGCGAGGCCGTCACCCGCCGACAATGGGTGCGGCTGTGCACGGCGAATGCATCCGGCTGCGTGACCGACGCCGCCGGCTGGGAGGCTGGCTGGCTGATGTTCGTCGACGTCAACCGGGACGGCGACTGCCAGGATGCGGACGGGGATCTGGCGTGTGATGGTGCCGATGATGGCGGCGAGATCATCCGGCGCGGCGCGGCGCTGCCGGCCGGGTACCTGCTGCGCGGCAACAGCCAGCTCGACGACACCGTCACCTTCCGGGACGACGGCACCAGTCGTGGCACCCCGGGCTCGATCTTCCTGTGCCTGAACGCCACCGATCCCGCCTCGCGCCGGCTCGTCCTCGCCAACTCCGGGCGCCTGCGGCTGGAAGAGGATCCGGCGCAGACATGCCCGTAGGACAGCCGCCCCAGCGGCAATGCACCCGCGTCCTCGCCGGCGCCACAGGCCGTCCGGCTGGACTTGCCAACCGGTGCGGGCAAGAAGAAACGTAGGTTGGCGCTCGGCCGGGGCAGCCCGCCGTGGCCGCCGACAGGGGCCACGACCGAGGGCGAGGACGGCGTGGTCCGTCAGGTCCCGCCGGCGCCGGCCAGCGCATCCGGCGTGCGGCGCAGCGCCTTGGGCAGTGCGAAGTAGATCGTCTCCTCCGGCCCCGGCAGATCCTGCGGCAGCTCGCCGCCCCACTGCTGCAGGCGGGCGATCACCTCGCGGACCAGCCCTTCCGGCGCCGAGGCCCCGGCCGTGACGCCGACCCGGGCGATCCCCGCGAACCAGTCGGGTGAGAGATCCTGCGCCCCGTCCACCAGATAGCCCCGGGCACCGACTTCCTCGGCCAGCTCCCGCAGGCGGTTGGAGTTCGAGCTGTTGACCGATCCCACCACCAGCACGACCTCGGCCTGCCGCGCCAGCTCGCGCACCGCATCCTGCCGGTTCTGCGTCGCGTAGCAGATGTCGTTCTTGCGCGGCCCCTGCATCTGCGGAAAGCGCGCGCGCAGCGCATCGATCACCCGGGCGGTGTCGTCGACCGAGAGCGTGGTCTGCGTCACGTAGGCCAGCCGGGCGGGCTCGCGCGGCGCGAGGCGCGCCACGTCCGCCGGCGTCTCCACCAGATGGATCCGGCCGCCGAAGCGCGTATCGAACCGACCCATGGTGCCCTCGACCTCCGGATGCCCGGCATGGCCGATCAGCACCACGTCGTAACCACGCCGGGCATAGGCGGCCACCTCGACGTGCACCTTGGTCACCAGCGGACAGGTGGCATCGAACACCGTCAGCCCACGGCGCTCGGCCTGCGCCTGCACGGCACGCGAAACCCCGTGGGCGCTGAAGATGACCGTGGCCCCGTCCGGCACCTCGTGCAGCTCGTCCACGAAGATCGCGCCGAGCGCTCGCAGCCGGTCGATCACGAAGCGGTTGTGCACCACCTCATGGCGCACATAGATCGGCGCGCCGAACAGCTCGATGGTGCGTTCGACGATGTCGATCGCCCGTTCGACCCCGGCACAGAAGCCACGTGGATTGGCGAGCAGGATTTCCATGCCCCTAGCCTAGCATCTGCGCCGGCCGGGCGGCCGCGGTCAGCGCCGGGTGGTCCACAGCAACAGCAGCACGCCAAGGGTGATGGCGCTGTCGGCGAGGTTGAACGCCGGCCAGTGCCAGCGGCCGGCATAGACGTCGATGAAGTCCACCACATGGCCGCGATACAGCCGGTCGATCGCGTTGCCGAGCGCACCGCCGAGCAGCAGCGCCAGCGCCACCCGCGTGCCGCGCTCGGGCACGCCCCGCCACAGCCAGACCGCCAGCACCAGCGCTACGACGAAGGCCAACAGCAGGAACAGCCAGTGCTGCCAGCCGCCGGCCTCGCTGAGGAAGCTGAACGCGGCGCCGGTATTGAACAGCAGCGTGGCGTTCAGCCCCGGCAGCAGCGGCACCGGCTC
>JAASSS010000121.1 GCA_021767745.1 Pseudomonadota bacterium | reverse complement strand
GATAACGACGGCAGCGTCGGCGGCCCGAACGATGCCTACGGCTTTGGGCTGTTTCCCGGCCAGTACGGCATGGCAGTGCTGTCGAAGTACCCGATTCTGACGCGGCAGGTGCGGACCTTCCGCCACTTCCGCTGGCAGGACATGCCCGGTGCGCTGCTGCCGGACGACCCGGCCACGCCGGCGCCGCTGGACTGGTACTCGGCGGAGGAACTGGCCGAACTGCGCCTGTCCAGCAAGAGTCATTGGGATGTGCCGGTGTGGATCGATGGCCGGGTCGTGCACGTGCTGGCCAGCCATCCGACGCCGCCGGTGTTCGACGGTGCCGAGGACCGTAACGGCCGCCGCAACCACGACGAGATCCGCTTCTGGGCCGACTACGTCTCGCCCGGGCGGGCAGCGGGGTATGTCTACGACGATGCCGGCAGGCGGGGCGGCCTGCGGCCGGGCGCCGCGTTCGTGATCCTGGGCGATCTGAACGCCGACCCGTACGACGGCGACAGCACAGGGCGGCCGGTCTGGCGCCTGCTGAATCACCCGCGGGTGACCGCCGCGCCGACACCCGGCAGTGCCGGTGCCATCGAGGCGACGGCGCGCCAGGGTGGCGTCAACGCCGTCCAGCTAGGCGATCCACGGCTCGACACCGCCGACTTTGCCGACGGCGAGGGGGCAGCGGGCAACCTGCGGGTGGATTACGTGCTGCCCTCACGGGATCTGCGCATCGCCGCAGCCGGCGTGTTCTGGCCGACCGCGGCGGACCCGCTGTTCGCCCTCGTGGGCGACTATCCGTTCGCCAGCTCTGATCACCGCCTGGTCTGGGCCGATCTCGCGCCCTGCCCGCTGGCCTGTCAGCTGCGCGCCACCGTCGGCGACTGATTGCCGGCCGTTACCGCCCGCCATTCGGCCGCGGGCGGTAACGATGGGGGCTAGTAGTAGTTCCGCGTGTAGGACAGCTGCACACGCACCAGCGGGATGTCGATCGGCACCAGCCGGTCAACGCCCTGGATCGTGCCGTTGGCCGTGCTGGCCACGACGCTGCGCACGGCATCGGCCGAGCGCACCATCAGCGGCCGTTCGCGCGCCGCCTCGACCAGTGTGGCCACGGGGCCGTCACGGTTCTCGACCAGCAGGTCGACGAGCGTCGGCGCGTCATCGAGCGGCGCGAGGTCCGGCAGCGGCAGGCGCGGGCCGAGCAGCGGGATCGCCTGAATCGCATCGAGCGGCGAGCGGACCTCGAGCGTCCAGCCCTGCGCATGGACGTCGGCCAGCGCGGCCTGGTCCATCGCCACCGGCGCCGCCTGCGCCGCGCCCGCCAGCAGCGTGCCGGCGACCATCATCAACGAGCGTATCTCCATCACGTCCTCTCCTGTTGTCACTAGTTATTGTCGTTGTCGACCGCCGGCTTGCCCGGCGGCGCCGATGGGGCTCGGATATATTCCGGTAACGTGCCTGTCCCCGACCCTGCAGCGAGCCGCCCATGATGAATGACCGTCCCGACCTTGCCCTGATCTTCGATCTTGATGGCACGTTGCTGGACAGCGTCTATCACCACACCCTCGCCTGGGCACATGCACTCGATGAGGCCAGCGTAGTGGTGCCGCTGTGGCGTCTCCACCGCAAGATCGGCATGGGCGGCTCGCTCTTTACCCGCGCGTTGCTGCGCGAACTGGGGCAGGCGCCGGACGCCGGACTGGCCGACCGGCTGCGGGAGGCGCATGGACGGCACTACCGGGCCATGCGTGATCGGATCCGCCCATTGCCCGGCGCCGGCGAACTGCTCGCCGAGGTAGTGGCAGCCGGCTGCGCCACCGCGGTCGCCACCAGCAGCCCGAAGCGCAATCTGGACGGGCTGTACGAGCAGCTGGCGCCGCCGTCGGCAGTACGGTTGGTGACGGCGGACGACGTCGCGGCGGCCAAGCCCAGTCCGGCGCTGTTCCAGGTGGCGATGGCGCAGCTGGCCTGCGCGCCGGGCGACTGTCTTGTCGTCGGCGACAGCGTATGGGACGTATTGGCCGCCCGCCGCGCCGGGGCGCTGGCCATCGGCCTGCGCTGCGGAGGCTATGGGGACGATGAACTCACCCGGGCCGGCGCCTGCCGGCTGTATGACGATCCGGCGCACCTGCGGAAACATCTGCACGAGTTGGGCATCCAAGGCTGACACCCCCCCGGCCGGCCGCCAGCCGACCACCTGCAAGAGTGAAGCCCCATGGAAGAATCCGGCAACGCGCGCCTGAGCGAGGATGAACAGGACGAGGTGCAGGGCCATGTGCCGATGCGCGCGCCGGTCGTGTACGAGGTGGTGCGTCGGCAGGGCGAGGAGGAGCTGGTCCGGCCGATAGTCTCGCTGTGGTGGTCCGGCATTGCCGCCGGCATCGGCATGTTCGCCTCGCTGACCGCCAAGGGGTTGCTGCACGGCGCCCTGCCGGACACGCCGTGGCGGCCGCTGGTGGCCAACTTCGGCTATTCCATCGGCTTTCTGATCGTGATGCTCGGCCGGCTGCAGCTGTTCACCGAGAACACGATCACTGCCGTGCTGCCGTTGCTGGCGCACTGGTCGCGTTCGAATATCGCCTGTGTGGCGCGGCTGTGGAGTGTGGTGTTCGCGGCGAACCTGCTCGGCACGCTGCTGACGGCGGCCGTCACGCTGGCGGTGCTGAGTCCGCCGGCGCACCTGGCGGCATTCGTCGAGGTCTCCCACGAATTCGCCGCGCTGTCCGCTGCGGAATGCCTGTGGCGCGGCATCCCGGCCGGGTTCTTCGTCGCCCTGATCGTGTGGATGCTGCCGAGTGCCCGCGGCAGTGAGTTCCTGGTGATCGTGGTGCTCACCTGGCTCATTGGCGTCGGCGGCTATGCCCACGTGATCGTGGGCTCGGCCGAGGCCTTCCTGCTGTTGCTGGCGGGCGAGATCGGCCTGCTCAAGGCCGTGGGCGGGCTGATTCTGCCCTCGCTGGTGGGCAACGTCATCGGTGGCACCGTGCTGTTCGCACTGCTCGCCTACGCCCAGGTGCGCGAGGAGATGTAGCCCGGCGGGCGGCGCGGCGTTCACCGGGCCGCCCGTCGGGGTGTGCGGTCAGACGTTCATCTGCTGCGCTTCGCGGGCGGGCTTGGCGTCGGCCATGCTGGCCAGCCCCTTGGCGACGCGATCGGCGTAGTCATCGCATACCCGGCGCAGCACCTCGAGCATTCGGCGCTGCACCTGCTCCGGCGTCTGCGCCAGGTTGGAAACGACGTTCTCGATCAGGCGCTCGCGCGCCGGCTCGTCCATCACCCGCTCGTAGAGCACACGCACCTGGCCGTAGTCGTCGTAGCCCTCGCGGTGGTCGAAGCGCCGGGCCGGACCGGGCGGCACCGGCATCGGCGGTTCCTCGTGCGCCGGATCGGCCGTGGGGCCGGGAAAGCTGTTCTGGGTGTAGGGCATGCTCTGCCCGCCGTTGGCGTCGAAGCGCATGAAGCCGTCGCGATGGTAGGTGTGCATCGGGCAGGCGCGGGTGCGATTGGGCGGCAGCAGGTAGTTGTTCACGCCGAGCCGGTAGCGGTGTGCATCCGGATAGGACATCAGCCGCGCCTGCAGCATCGGGTCGGGCGAGTAGGAGATGCCCGGCACCAGGTTCGCCGGCGAGAACGCCGACTGTTCGATGTCGACGTGGAAGCTGTCCGGGTTGCGGTTCAGCTCCATTACGCCGATCTCGTGCAGCGGGAAGTCGCCGTGTGGCCAGACCTTGGTCAGATCGAACGGATCCCACGGAAAGCTCTCCGCCTGCTCGGCGGTCATCACCTGGCAGAACATCGTCCACTGCGGGAAGTCGCCATCGGCGATGGCGTCGTAGAGATCGCGGCGGAAGGCGTCGCCGTCCTCGCCCCGCACCTGCTGGCCTTCCTGTTCGGTCAGGTTTTCCACGCCCTGCCGGCTCTTCAGGTGAATCTTCATCCACACCCGATCGTTGGCCTCGTTGATGAAGCTGAACGTGTGGCTGGAGTAGCCGTTCATGTGGCGGTAGCTCTTGGGCAGGCCGCGATCACCCATCAGCCAAGTGACCTGATGAATGCTCTCCGGGTGCAGCGACCAGAAGTCCCACTGCATGGTCGGCGAGCGCAGCGCCTGGCCGGGCAGACGCTTCTGCGAATGGATGAAGTCCATGAACTTGATCGGATCGCGCACGAAGAAGATCGGTGTGTTGTTGCCGACCAGATCCCAGTTGCCCTCTTCGGTATAGAACTTGACGGCGAAGCCGCGCACATCGCGATACACGTCCGGGAAGCCGCGCTCGCCGGCGACCTGCGAGAAGCGCACGAGGCATTCGGTCTGTTTGCCGACCTCGGCGAACATCTTCGCCTTGGTCCACTTGCTGATGTCCTGCGTCACGGTGAAGGTGCCGTAGGCGCCGGAGCCCTTCGCGTGCACCACCCGCTCGGGGATGCGCTCGCGATTGAAGTTGGCCATCTTCTCGGTCAGCCAGATGTCCTGCATCAGGACCGGGCCCTGGCGGCTGCCGGCCTGCAGGCTGTCGTCGTTGTTCGGTACGGGGGCGCCGTTGGAATACGTCAGCGTGACGTCGGCGGCGTTGTCATTCAGGGTCTTGGATGCGTCTTTGCTCATGCGGGAATCCTTCGGCTGGAAGCCCGGGCGGGCCGAGCGGATTCGAGCCGACCGGCACGGCGAGGTTCCCTCATCCGGCGCGCCGGCCGGACATCGGCGAACTAGAAGAACCGCAGGCGGCGGAACATCAGCAGCTCCAGGCCGGCAATGCCGAGCAGCACTGCGCAGACGATGATGAAGGCATCGCTGTCCTCGGTGCCCGGCAGGCCGGCGACATTGATGCCGAGCAGGCCGGTCAGGAAGCCGAGCGGCAGGAACAGCCCGGCGACCAGCGAGAGCACGTACATCGTGCGGTTCATCTGCTCGGAGATGCGGTTGGTGAGCGTGTCCTGCAGGATCGAGGCGCGCTCGCGCATGGCGTCGAGGCTCTCGCTGTAGCGCACCACCTGGTCGAGCGTGTCGCGCAGCTGCCAGCGGTGCGTCTCGTCCAGCCACGGCACGTTCGGCGCCGCCAGCAGGCGGGTGAGCGCGTCGCGCTGCGGATTGATGTAGCGCTTCAGCGAGATGGCGACCCGCCGCTCCTGCGCGATCCGGTCGCGCAGCCGGCCGCCGCGCGCCACCAGCACCTCGTCCTCGAGCTCGTCGATATGCGTTTCCAGATCCTCCAGCACCGGCTCCATGCGCTCGATCAGCCGATCGGCCAGTTCCACGAGCAGATCGGGAATCGTGTCCGACCCGCGGCGCTGCAGCAGGGCCTGGCGCTGGTCGTCCACCGCCAGCACCTTCTCGCGCCGGATCGAGATCAGCCGCGTGCCGTCGCACCACAGCCGCAGGGAGACCATGTCCTCCGGATGGGCGCCGGGATT
>JAASSS010000120.1 GCA_021767745.1 Pseudomonadota bacterium | reverse complement strand
GTGCCCGCCGGATCGAGCGCCGCACGCCGCGCCAGGACGCGGTGCAGCCACAGCGGTTCGAGCACGAACAGCAGCAGCGCGAACACCAGCCAGAGCAATACCATGGCCTGCAGCCACCACTGGCTGATCAGCAGCAGCCGCGCCGGGCCACCGAGCTGCCAGAGCAGATAGAGACCGCTCAGACCCGCCAGCGCGACCGACACGCGCGCCTGCGGTGCGAACCGCGCCTCCACCGCCGCGAAGGCGATGTACTGACGCGCCGGCGGTTCGGCACGCAGGATTCCCGGCAGGATGACCAGCGTCACCATGGCCACGCCGCCGAGCCAGTGCACCAGCGCCAGCACATGCACGGTGCGCGCGAGCGTCAGGGCGAGCATGGCGGCTCCGGCCGGGTCAGGATGAAGGCGACCACGCCCGCCAGCACCGGCAGTTGCAGGCCCAGCGCCCAGCCCGGCGCGCCGGCGAGCCAGCTCAGTGCCGGGGTGCAGGCGATCACCCACAGGGCGCGGCGCTTGGTGCGTCGGTCGATGCCACGGTGGCGCCGCCAGTTCTCCAACAGCGGGCCAAGCTGCGGATGCCCCATGAGCCAGGCATCCAGCTGTGGCGATGCCCGCGAGAAGGCCGCGCCGGCCAGCAGCACGAAGGGCGTGGTCGGCAGCAATGGCAGCGCGAGGCCCGCCAACGCCAGTAGCGTGGCGAGGCCGCCGAGCATGGCCCAGAACAGGCGCAGCCCGTTCACCACGACCAGGGCGCCGGCCGCGCCGGGATCCCGCCGGTCAGCAGCGGGTGCGCCACGAACAGGGCGAGGTAGAGCAATGCGCCGAGCAGCAGCGTAGGCGGCGCCGCCAACGCCGATACGCCGCGCACCGGTCGCCGTGCTGGCGCCGGCTGCAGCACGGACCCGCCGCGGCGCGTGCGTCGGTCGAACAGCACCATGCCGGCGAGGGCGAACAACGCGAAACCGCTGAACAGCAGCACGTGGGCGAGATCGCCGTTGGCCAGCGCATGCGCAGCGGCCCACAGCGCGAGCGCCCACAGCAGCGGGTGACGGGTCAGCGCCAGCACGCCCGGCCGGCCGGCATCGAACGTGCCGGCGCGGCCCAGCGAATACGGGTTGGGGGTGCGCAGACCCGCGACGACCAGCAGGCAGGCCAGCGGCATGGCGAGATTCGGCACCCAGCTCTGCCACGGCGCCCACCGCCACAACGGCACGTAAGGCGCACGTCCGGCGGCCCGGATCACCCACAGCAGCAGCCCGATCGACAGGGCGCTGTAACCGATGAGATAGGGTCCTCGCCCCAGCATCGCGATCAGCCGGAAGCGAACGGCGGGACGTGCGGGCACCAAGTGCGCCGCCAGAAACAGCGCATAGGCCGCCGCGAATTCGCCCCAGCCGTTCATGAACCCCGGCCCTGCGCGCCGGGCACGGCCGGGCAGACCGATGGCGTGGTTGTACTCGCTGACAGCATCGTGTCTCCCGCCAGGACGGTTCGACTTGGCGCTGGTGGAAAAAAGATTCACTCCTGACGCATCTTATTGCAAGCGGTTCACACGCGATCAGGAGCCTGCCATGCCCTCCAGCGCCCGCGCACCATGCACCCGGCCCTTCGTCCTGTTCTTCGGCAGTGCGGCGGTATGGGGGCTCGCCGCCATGCTGCTGTGGCTGGGAGTGCTCGGCGGACTGCCGCCGGTGCCGAGCCTACTGACCGGCGCCCGTTGGCACGCTCACGAGATGATCTTCGGCTTCGCGCTGGCGGCCATCGCGGGCTTCCTGCTCACCGCACTGCCCAACTGGACGGGCCGCCCTGCCCTCGTCGGGCCGCCGCTGGTCGCCCTCTGGCTGGCCTGGGTGGCGGCCCGGCTCGGCATTGGCGCCTCCGCCCTGCTCGGCCGGCCGCTCGGCGCGCTGCTGGCCGTGCTGTTTCCGCTGGCGCTGGCCGGCATCGTGCAGCGGGAGATCTTTCTTGCGCGCAACTGGCGCAATCTCGGCGTGGCAGCGGCGCTGATGCTGCTGGCGGCGAGCGAGGTGCTGATCGTGGCGGCGCCCGCGGCCGGCGGCCTCGGCCAGCGGCTCGCGCTCGCGGCCGTGCTCTGGTTGCTGGGCCTGATCGGGGGGCGCATCACGCCGCTGTTCACCCGCAACTGGCTACGTGCGCGCGGCGCCGGCTCGTTGCCGCCCACACCGGATCGGCTGGACAGCGCGGGTCAGATACTGCTGGTGGCGGCGACCCTCGGCTGGGCCTTGCGCCCCACCGCCTGGCCGAGCGCGGCGCTGCTGATGCTGGCGGGGGCGACGGCATTGCTGCGCCTGGGGCGCTGGCGCGCGCATCGCACGTTCGCCGAGCCGCTGGTACTGGTGCTGCATGTCGGCTGGGCATGGCTCGGTGCCGGCCTGCTCCTGCTGGGCATCGCCTCGATCTGGCCACAGCACCTGGCACCGGGGGCGGCCCTGCACGCCCTGACGGTCGGCGCCATCGGCACCATGGTGATCGCGGTGATGAGCCGCGCGAGCCTGGGGCACAGTGGCCAGCCGCTCATCGCCGATGGCTGGATCACTGCCGGCTATGTCGCGATGAGCGGCGCCGCAGCGACGCGTGTGGCCGCGAGTCTGCTGCCGTTGCACTACCGCGCCCTGTTGGCGTTCTCTGCCGCCTGCTGGTGTGCCACCTTCGTGCTGCTGCTCTGGCGCTATCGCGAGCTGCCGTGGACGCGGTCGGCGGGTTAGCGCCGGTCGCGGCTTGACCGCACCGGACATGCCGGCTACCCGTTGAGACAGGCCCGTCAGCCGTTGCTGCCATGCCATCGAACCTCCCGCCACCCGAGGCCATCTTCAACCAGCCGCCCGTGCTGGCCGGCTACAACGCCTTTGTCGCCGATACGCCGCTGCAGGAAGCGCTCACGCGTGAAGGCGCCGCCTGGGCTCGTGACGCGGCGCATGCGCTCGGTGCCATCTGCGGCAGCGCCGAGGCGCTCGAACAGGGCCGCCTGGCGAACGCCTATCCGCCGGTCCTGCATGTACTGGATCGTTACGGCAACCGGCGGGACGAGGTGGCTTATCACCCGGCCTATCACGCGCTGATGCGGCTGGGCGTCGAACACGGCCTGCACAGCCGCCCGTGGGCAGCGCCCCGCGCTGGCGCCCATGTCGCCCGCGCCGCGATGATGATGCTGCGCCACCAGCTCGATGAAGGCTCCAGCTGCCCACTCACCATGACCTATGCGGTGCTGCCCTCGCTGCGCCTGCAGCCGGCGCTCGCCGCGACCTGGGCGCCCCGGATACTGAGCGAACATTACGACCCGCGGCTGGCGCCCGCGCACGAGAAGAACGGCTGCCTGTTCGGCATGGCCATGACCGAGCGCCAGGGCGGCACCGATGTACGCGCGAACACCACGCGCGCCGAGCCGGCCGGCGAGGGCGCCTACCGCCTGCAGGGGCACAAGTGGTTCTGCTCGGCCCCGAACTCCGATGGTTTCCTGGTGCTGGCGCAGGCGCCGGGCGGGCTCACCTGCCTGCTGCTGCCGCGCTTCCTGCCCGATGGCACCCGGAACGCCCTGCACTTCGTGCGCCTGAAGGACAAGCTCGGCAACTGGTCCAACGCCTCTGGCGAAGTGAACTTCGAGGGCGCCTGGGCGCAGCGAATCGGCGAGGAAGGCCGGGGCGTGCCGGCCATCATCGAAATGGTGCGCCACACGCGGCTGGACTGCGCGCTCGGCAGCGCCGCCACCCTGCGCCGGGCCGTGGCCGAGGCGACGCACCACGCCGCCTGGCGGCAGGTATTCGGCAAGCCGCTGCTGGACCAACCCCTGATGCGCAACGTGCTGGCCGACCTGTGCCTCGAGAGCGAGGCGGCCACGGTGCTGGTGATGCGCCTGGCCCGGAGCTTCGACGGCCAGGACGAGGCCGAGACGCTGTTCGCCCGGCTGGCGACCCCGGTGGCGAAGTACTGGATCACCCGGCGGGCGATCGCCGGCGTGGCCGAGGCGCTGGAATGCCTTGGCGGCAACGGCTACGTCGAGGCCAGCGGCATGCCGCGGCTGTATCGCGACGTGCCGGTCAATGCGATCTGGGAGGGCAGCGGCAACGTGCAGTGTCTGGACGTGCTGCGGGCGGCGGCGCGCACACCGGCGGCAGTCGAGGCGGTGCTGGCGGAGATCGACGCCAGCCGTGGCGGTGATCGTCGCCTCGATGCGTTCGCGCGCCGTCTGCCAGCCGAGCTCGGCGATCCCGCACAGGCCGAGCTGCGGGCGCGCCGGGTGGTCGAACGGCTGGCGCTGGCGCTGCAGGCCGCGCTGCTGGTGCGCCATGCGCCGCCGGCGGTCGCCGATGCCTTCTGTACCAGCCGTCTGGGCGCCGGGGGCCTGCACTTCGGTACGCTGCCGCCCGGGCTGGACTACGGCACCATCATCGCGCGTGCCCGCCCGCAGCTGCCCGGATAGCGGGCAGTCGAACCGGCGCCGGGTTCACCGGACCAGGTTCACTGGCCCACCTTCAGGAAGAGCCACTCCCCTTGGTAGGGCACGAACCGCCCCTGACCGGCGCCCGGGCTGTGCATGATGTCCGCGAGATAACCCTGCTGGAGCAAAGGATTGTTGGTGTCGATACTGAAGGCGTAGTCGCAGACGTAGCCCGGCTGCCCCTGCGCCGGCGCGCAGGCGAGCTTGCGGAACGACTTGAGCTCGGACTGCGCCGCACCCTGACCGCCCGAACCGATGAACTGCGACAGGCACTGAAACGCCAATGCCGGGTCCTGCTCATAACGGCCCTCCTCGCACAGCTTCTGGACACGGCGGTTCTCCTCGTTGGCGGCCTCGGCGTGCTGCTCGATCGCCCGGCGCATCTCGGCCTCGGTCGGCTCGGCGAGGGCGGGCGTGGCCGCCAGCAGCAACGGGAGGGCGCATGGCAGTATCCGGCGTGCGTACATGATGTTCTCCTTGCGGTGCGGTTGCGGCGACGCCTTCGCGGCCAGACCCGAGTGGCATGGCGTCGCGCCGTCGGCTGGTATGTATAGCGCAGCTAATACGACGCCATCAATCATCGGCGCAGCCGACCTTCGTGCGCGGGCCGGCGGTGACCTGCGCCCACCCGTGCCAGCACCCACTGGCACGGCCGTTGCTACGCGCAGCACATGGCTGCGCCGATGCGTCGTGCGCGCCGGCTCGTCACCCCCCGCCCGGATGCCGACATGACAGCCTCGCCCCACGCCCCGGCCGGCGCGCAGGACTATCCGCTTTCGGCGGTGCCGCGCGAGGCCCGCCGCTCCTTCGGTTCGCTCCTAGTGGTGCTGACCGGCTTCACCTTCTTCACCGCGACGATGTTCGCCGGCGGCCGGCTCGGCGGCGTCTTCCCGCTGCCGGAGCTGCTGCTGGTGCTGCTGGCCGGCAACCTGCTGCTCGGCGGCTATGTC
>JAASSS010000119.1 GCA_021767745.1 Pseudomonadota bacterium | reverse complement strand
GTGCCCTGGTGGCAGCGGCCGGTGGTGATCTCCGGCCTGCTCGCCAGCCTGCTCAGCCGCGAGCAGATCGAGGAGGCCGACATCGAGCGGCTCAAGGCGGGCGACGTGCTACACAACACCTTCGCCGAGTTCGCCGCCGAGGCCGCGCCGCTGCATCGGGTGCTGATCGCCGAGCGCGACCGCTACATGGCGGCCCGGCTGCGCGAACACATCGCCGCCGAACGCCCGCGGCGCGTGCTGGTGGTGATCGGCGCCGGTCATCTGGCGGGGCTGGCGCAGGCACTGGCCGAGGACGCCGCGCCGCCCGGCGAGGTCGCCGCCGAGCTCGCCAGCCTGCCGCCGGCGAGCCGCTGGCCCCGGCTCGTGCCCTACCTGATCGTCGCGCTCGTGCTGGCCGGCTTCGCCATCGGCTTCGCCCGCAGCCCGGAGCTCGGGCTCAGCCTGGTCGGCGACTGGGTGCTCATCAACGGCGGTCTCTCCGCCGCGGGTGCCCTGCTCGCCCTGGCGCATCCGCTGACCATCGCCGGCGCCTTCGTCGCCGCGCCGCTGACCTCGCTGAACCCGACCATCGGCGCCGGCTTCGTCGCCGCGGCGCTGGAGATCTGGCTGCGCAAGCCGCAGGTGGCGGACTTCCAGTCGCTGCGCGACGACGTCATGGCCTGGCGCGGCTGGTGGCGCAACCGGGTCTCGCGCGTGCTGCTGGTCTTCTTCCTGGTGACCCTGGGCTCGGCCGCCGGCACCTACATCGCCGGCTTTCGCATCTTCGATCAGCTGGTCGGCTAGCGCGCCGACGACTCAGGCCGGCGCCAGGTGCGCCAGCGCCTCGGTCAGCGTCTGCGGCCCGGCGCCGGGCCGGTGGCCCCGCTCGCTCAGGTGCCGGCGGAAGCGGCGCGCGCCCGGCTGGCCCTGGAAGAGGTTCAGCAGCGGCGCCATCAGCACGGACATCGGCGTGCCGGCACTGCGCTCGGCCTCGACATAGGGCAGGTAGTGGCGCGCCACCGCCAGACGGCTGGGCGGCGGGGCCATCTCGCCGTAGCAGCGCCGGTCCACGCCGGCCAGCAGGTACGGATCGCGCTGCACCGCCCGGCCGAGCATGGCGCCGGCCAGTGCCGGCGGCTGTGCCAGCAGCGCCTCGGCCGCGTCCAGATCGGCGATACCGCCGTTGATGACGATCGCCAGCTGCGGAAACTGCGCCTGCAGCCGGTAGACGCGCTCGTACTGCAGCGGCGGAATCTCGCGGTTCTGCCGGGGGCTCAGGCCCTGCAGCCACGCCTTGCGTGCGTGCACGATGACCAGCCGGCAGCCCGCCGCGGCGATGGCGGCGATGAAGCCCTGCAGATGCGCATCACTGTCGAGCGCATCGATGCCGAGCCGGGTCTTGACGGTCACCGGCAGTGCCGTCGCCGCCTGCATCGCCGCCACGCACTCGGCCACCCGGGCCGGCTCGGCCATCAGGCAGGCGCCGAAGCGACCGCCCTGCACCCGGCTGCTGGGGCAGCCGACGTTGAGGTTCACCTCCCGATAGCCGTGCTCGGCCGCCAGCGCCGCGGCGGCCGCCAACGCCGCCGGCTCCGCTCCGCCGAGCTGCAGCGCCACCGCGCCGGAGGCCGGCGACTGGCGCAGCAGGCGCGCCGCGTCACCGCGCGCCAGCGCAGCGGCGGTGATCATCTCACTGTAGAGGAAGGCGTGACGCGAGAGCAGGCGCAGCAGATGCCGGTAGTGCCGGTCGGTCACATCCAGCATCGGCGCCACGCAGAAGCGGTGGGAAGGCTCGGCTGCCATGTCATCTCCGGTCCGCGGGGCGCGGATGCTAGCAGACCGCGGCGCGGGCCACAGCCCCGGTGCGGCTGTTGAAACCGCGCCGGCAGGCACCCACCTAGGGCGTATCGGGTTCGCCGTCGGGAGCGATCAGGAACCGTTATCGATGCAATACAAGGATTACTACCAGACGCTGGGCGTGGAGCGGAACGCCTCCCAGGACGACATCAAGAAGGCCTACCGCAAGCTGGCCCGCAAGTACCACCCGGACGTGAGCAAGGAGGCGGACGCCGAGAGCCGCTTCAAGGAGGTCAGCGAAGCCTACGAGGCGCTGCGCGATCCGGAGCGGCGGGCGGCCTACGATGCGCTTGGCAGCGGTCACCGGGGCGGCGAGGAGTTCCGGCCGCCGCCGGGCTGGGGCGGCTTCGAGTTCCGCCAGGGCCCGGGTGGCGAGGGCGCCGCCGGCTTCGGGGGCGGTGGCTTCAGTGACTTCTTCGAGAACCTGTTCACGGGCGGGGCGAGCGGGGGCCGGCGTCAGTCGGGCTGGAGCAGCCGCGGCACCGACCAGGCTGCGCGCATCCGGCTACCGCTGGAGGCCATCGCCCGCGGCGAAAGCCGCGAGGTGACGCTGCAGACTCCGGGGGGACCACGCACGCTGCGGGTCAAGATCCCGCGCGGCATCGAGCCTGGCCAGCAAATCCGCCTGCCCGGCCAGGGGGGGCAGGGTCTGGGCGAGGGTGCGGCGGGCGATCTGTACCTGGAGGTGGAGTACGAGCCACACCGGCTGTTCCAGGTGAAGGGACGCGACATCTACCTGAACCTGCCGCTGGCGCCGTGGGAAGCGGCGCTGGGCGCGACGGTGGCCGTGCCCACACTCGGTGGGCGGGTCGATCTGCGCGTGCCGGCCGGCACCCAGAGCGGCCAGCGGCTGCGGCTCAAGGGTCGCGGCCTGCCTGCCCGCCGCGGCGCCGAGTCGGGCGATCAGTATGTGGTCGCCCAGATTCACCTGCCGCCGGCGAAGGACGAGGCGGACCGCGCGATGTGGGAGGCGCTGCAGCGCCGCAGCGGCTTCGACCCGCGGGCGCGCTGGGAGGGTGGCGCATGAGTACGCAGGAGGAGCAGCCGGTCTGGATCGAGGGCAGCGTGCTGTGCGTGCGCCTCGGCGCAACGCCGGACGAACTGCACGCACTGACCGAGGCCGGCCTGCTGCCACGACCGATCGAGGCGCGCTACCTGCTCGCCCCGCCGGCGCTGTGCACCCTGCGCCGGACCCTGCAGATCCGGCACGAACTGGCCATCGACCTGGCCGGCGCGGCCGTGGTGGCCGAACTGGTGGATCAGCTGCGCGCGCTGCGGGCGGAGCTGCGGGCGTTGGAGCGGCTGCTGCTGACGGAGTGAGCCGGCCGCATCGGCGCGGCCCAGCCGCTCAACCGGCCAGTTCGGCCGGGCGGATCGGCGCCCCGAGCTGCGCGTGCAGCCGGCGCACCAGCGCCTCGGTGGTCTGCCAGTCGATGCACGGGTCGGTGATCGACACGCCATAGCGCAGCGGCTCGCGCAGCGGCTGGCGGCCGAATTCCAGGTGGCTCTCCAGCATCAGGCCGATCAGCCGCGTGTCGCCGGCCACCATCTGCGCCACCACCGCCTCCGCCACATCGGGCTGACGTGCCGCATCCTTGCCGCAATTGGCATGGCTGCAGTCGACCATGATGCCGGCCGCGAGCCCGGCCTGTGCCAGTGCCGCCTCGCAGGCGCCGATGTCGGCGGCAGCATAGTTCGGCTCGCGCCCGCCGCGCAGTACCACGTGTGCATCCGGATTGCCGCGCGTGTGCACGATCGCGGTACGCCCTTCCTGATTGATGCCGAGGAAGCTGTGCGGCTGGCTCACCGAGAGCAGCGCGTTGATGGCCACGTCCAGGCTGCCGTCCGTGCCGTTCTTGAAGCCGACCGGCATCGACAGCCCGCTGGCCATCTCCCGATGGGTCTGCGATTCGGTGGTGCGCGCGCCGATCGCCGACCAGCTGAGCAGATCGGCCAGGTAGTGCGGCACGATCGGGTCCAGCGCCTCGGTGCCGGTCGGCAGGCCGAGTTCGGCGATTTGCAGCAGCAGTCGGCGTGCCTCGTGCAGGCCCTCCTCGATGCGGAAGCTGCCATCCAGGCGCGGGTCGTTGATGAAGCCCTTCCAGCCGACCGTGGTGCGGGGCTTCTCGAAGTAGGCCCGCATCACGATCAGCAGCCGGTCCTCGACCTCGGCGGCCAGCCGCGCGAGGCGGCCGGCGTAGTCCAGCGCCGCCCGCGGATCGTGGATCGAACAGGGGCCGATCACCAGCAGGCGCCGGGGATCCTGGCCGGCGAGGATGGCGCGTATGCCGGCCCGTCCGGCGGCCACGGTGCGGCGGGCGGCCGAGGACAGCGGCAGCCGCCGCTTGAGCTCGCCGGGGCCGACCAGCGGTTCCTGACGCAGGACGTTGACGTTATCCAGCACCGCATCCGACATCTTCGTCATCCTCGCCCGGCCTACGCCTGTGCCCAGGCGGCCAACACATCCTCTACCCGCACGGCGCCGAGCGGCAGGCGCAGGCACTCGCCGTCGCGTCCGTCACGGGCGAGCAGCTCGCCGCGCTCGAGATCGAGCGTGAACTGCAGCGCCCGCCCATCCGACTCCCCCACCAGCGCCTCGCCCTCGGTGCGTAGCGCCACGCCCTGGCGCGCGAGCGCCGGCTTCACCACGTGCTCGAGCACCGCCCGGCCCTGCTGCCGGCGCAGATCCGCATCCGCTGCCGCGTGCGCCGCACGCTCCTTCGCCCGCACCTCACCCAGCGTCACCTGCAGCCACTGCATCGCCCACTCCACCTGCTTCGGCCATTGCCGCCCGGCGGCGGCGCGAGCGCCCATTCTACGGCGCGGCGGCGCGCAAACAGAAACGGGCCCTCACGGGCCCGTTCGTATCGCGCCGGCAGATGGGCCGGGGCGGGTCAGTGGGCGACCTCGATCCGTCGCGGCTGGGTTTCCGGCCGCTTGGGAATGACGATCTGCAGCACACCGTTCTCCGTGCGCGCCGAGATGGCCTCGGCGTCCGCGGTGTCGGGCAGGCTGAAGCGCCGGTAGAAGCTGCCCCAGGCACGCTCGATGCGGCTGAAGCCGTTCTCCGCCTCGGGCTGTTCCAGCCGGCGTTCGCCGCGCAGGGTGAGGATGCCGTGTTCCATCGTCACCTCGATATCCCCGGGCTGCACGCCCGGCACGTCGGCGTAGATGACGAAGCGTCCTTCTTCTTCCCGCACATCCACCGCCGGGGTCCACTGGCTGGTGACCACGCGGGAATGATCGGCATTCTGCGCATTGCGCTGGGTGAACAGACGGTCAAATTCGTCGCGCATCTCCGCCAGCGCCTGCCAGGGATCCTGTCTGACCAATGCCATGTCGAACCTCCATCGATGAGCCATACGGCGATCGATATAGGTGCGGGGCGAGGCGTTTCAAGAGCTGGGTGGCGGCTCGGCGGCGGCGTCGGTGCGGGCCTTGCGCGGCAGGCGCATCAGCCCTTCCTGGGCCGTGCTGGCGATGCGTACCCCGGCCTCGTAGAAGCCGCCGAAGTTCAGTCCGCGGCCACCGCCGGCCCAGGGGCTGGTCATGTCGTGCAGCAGCCAGCCCCGCCAGCTCGGCGGCGCGTGG
>JAASSS010000118.1 GCA_021767745.1 Pseudomonadota bacterium | reverse complement strand
GGCGCTGCTGGTGGCCATCTTCGTCTCCAACTTCCCCGAAGCTCTGGTAGGCGCGCTGGCGATGCGCGAGGGCGGCAGCTCGAGTCGCCGGGTCGTTGGCATCTGGGGCGCCACCGGCGCGCTGCTGGCGCTGGCCGTCGTGCTCGGCCAGCTGCTCGGCGGGCTCGATCCGCTGGTGCTGGCGCTGCTGATGGCCTTTGCCGGCGGCGCCGTGTTGGCCTCGCTGGCCGATACGCTGATGCCGGAGGCATTCGAGAAGGGTCGGCCGTGGAACGCGTTTGCCACGGCGCTGGGATTCCTGTTGTCATTCGCTCTGTCCGGCTGACGATGCCGGCCGACCCCGGGAACGAGGAGTACCGATGAAATCTCGCGCTGCCGTCGCCTACAGGGCGGGTGAGCCGCTGGTGATCGAGGAGGTCGATGTCGCCGAGCCCCGGGCTGGCGAGGTGCGCGTGCGACTGGTGGCGACCGGCGTCTGCCACACCGACGCCTACACGCTTTCGGGCGCCGATCCGGAGGGGCTGTTCCCGGCGATCCTCGGCCACGAGGGCGCGGGCGTGGTGGAATCGGTAGGGCCGGGCGTTAGCACAGTGCGGCCGGGCGATCATGTGATCCCGCTCTATACCGCTGAGTGCGGTGTGTGCAAGTTCTGCCGCTCCGGCAAGACCAACCTCTGCGGCGCCGTGCGCCAGACGCAGGGCCAGGGTGTGATGCCGGATGGCAGCTCGCGCTTTTCGCTGCGGGGCGAGCCCATCTACCACTACATGGGCACGTCCACGTTCTCGGAGTACACCGTGCTGCCGGAGATCTCGGTGGCCCGCATCGCGCCCGGGGCCCCGCTGGAGAAGGTCTGCCTGCTGGGCTGCGGCATCACCACCGGCATCGGCGCGGTCCGCAAGACCGCCCAGGTGGAGCCGGGGGCGAGTGTGGCGGTCTTCGGGCTCGGCGGCATTGGGCTGTCGGTGATTCAGGGCGCGAAGCTCGCGGGCGCGGGCCGGATCATCGGCGTCGACCTGAACCCGGCCAAGTTCGAGCTGGCACGCCGCTTCGGCGCCACCGATCTCGTCGATCCGAGCGAGCACGAGCAGTCGATCGTGGAGGTCATCGTCGCCATGACCGACGGCGGCGTGGACTATTCCTTCGAGTGCATCGGCAATGTCGGGGTGATGCGCCAGGCGCTGGAGTGCTGCCACAAGGGCTGGGGGGTCGCCACCGTCATCGGCGTGGCTGGAGCCGGCGAGGAGATCGCGACGCGGCCCTTCCAGCTGGTCACCGGCCGTACCTGGCAGGGCTCGGCCTTCGGTGGCGTCAAGGGGCGCAGCGAGCTGCCCGGCATGGTGGAGCAGTACCTGCACGGCGACATCGAGATCGATCCGTACGTGACGCATACGATGCCGCTGGAGGACATCAACCGGGCCTTCGAGCTGATGCACGCCGGCGAGAGCATTCGCTCGGTCATCCTTTTCTAGCGCAGGAGATGCTCGTGGAGACAGCACCGGAACGGCTGGAGGCGCATCGGTGCTTCGGCGGCACCCAGTTGCGGCTGCGTCACGATTCGGCGGTGCTCGGCTGCCCGATGCACTTCTCGCTCTTTCTGCCACCGCAGGCCGACTCCGGTCCGGTGCCGGTGCTCTGGTGGCTCTCCGGGTTGACCTGCTCGGATGAGAATTTCGTGCAGAAGGCCGGCGCCCAGCGCCAGGCCGCGGCGCTCGGCCTTGCCATCGTCTGTCCGGATACCAGCCCGCGGGGCCTTGGCCTGCCGGGCGAGGAGACGGATTGGGACTTCGGTACCGGTGCCGGCTACTACGTCAACGCGACGCAGGCGCCCTGGGCGGCACACTACCGCATGTACGACTACGTGACCGCGGAGCTGCCGGCTTTGGTGCGACGCCATTTCCCGTTGGCACCGGCGGAGGCGATCAGCGGGCATTCGATGGGCGGGCATGGCGCACTGGTCTGCGCCCTGCGTCAGCCGGGCCGTTATGCCGCTGTTTCGGCGTTGGCGCCGATCAGCCATCCCAGCGTCTCGCCATGGGGTCGCAAGGCATTCGGGCGACTGCTGGGGCAGGATGAATCGGCCTGGTCGGATTACGATGCCTGCACACTGATCGAGCGGGGCGCGCGCCTGCCGGCGCTGCTGATCGACCAGGGCGAGGACGATCCTTTCCGCGAGACGCAGCTCATGCCCGAGCACCTGCGGGCGGCCTGCGAGAGAGCCGGTCAGCCGCTGCAGCTGCGCCTGCAGCCCGGCTATGACCATAGCTACTTCTTCGTCGCGACCTTCATCGACGCCCATCTGGCCCACGCCGCCCGCGGCCTGGGCCTGGACTGAATGAGCCGCGCCGGCATCCTGTTGGTGGCACGGCTCGGGTCGTGAGCGAGGTGCGGACGCAATCGGCGGTGCCGGATGCCGCCGCGGCCCGGCTGATGCGCCGGGCGACGTATGCCGCGGTGGGTGTGGCCGGCGTGCTGGTGCTGCTGAAGGTGGCGGCGTATCTGATCACCGGCTCCGTGGCGCTGCTGTCCAGCCTGATCGACAGCGCGCTCGACGCTGCGGCCTCGCTGGTGAATCTGGTCGCCGTGCGCCAGGCATTGCAGCCGGCCGATCCGGAGCACCGCTTCGGCCATGGCAAGGCGGAACCGCTGGCAGGTCTCGGGCAGGCTGCCTTCATCAGCGGCTCCAGCGTGTTCCTGATCGTGGAGGCGCTGGGCCGCCTGTTGTCGCCGGCGCCGGTCACCGAGGGCGGCGTCGGCATCGCGGTGATGCTCTTCGCCATCGTGGCGACCTTCGTCCTGGTGGGCTATCAGCGTCATGTGGTGGCGCGTACGGGGTCGGTCGCCATCGCCGCGGACGGTGTGCATTACACGGGCGACGTGCTGATCAATCTCAGCGTGATTGCGTCGATCGTGCTGGCGGACTACCTCGGCTTTGGCTACGCCGACCCGCTGTTCGCGCTGGCGATCGCGGCCTACCTGCTGTTCAATGCGCGTGGCATCTTCCGCTCCAGCCTGGATCTGCTGATGGATCGCGAGCTGCCGGATGCCGATCGGGCGCGGATTCTCTCGATGGCTCGCGCGCATCCGCAGGTGGTGGATGCGCACGATCTGCGGACTCGCTCCAGCGGTCAGCAGACGTTCATCCAGCTGCACCTGGAGATGGCCCCGCACCTGCCACTGGTAGAGGCGCACGCGGTGGCCGAGCAGGTGGCGGCGCAGATCCGGGGGTCGTATCCGCGGGCGGACGTGCTGATCCATCAGGATCCGGCGGGACTGGCGGAGCGGCATCACGACGCGCTGGCGTATCGTGATCGGGCTGCGGCACCGGTCGCGGCGCCGCAGCATCCCGGATCAGGCGAGTAGCTGCCGGCTGAGACGGCCCATTAAGGGTTGCCGCGATCGATCGGCGGACCCAGGCGCTCCAGTACCTGCTGCGTATTGAAGATGTTCTGCCCTTGCGGGCGCTGATCGTGCAGTTCGATCAGCGCGTAGGCTTCGTAGGAATCCGTCGCCCTCACCGCCGGCGCACCGACGCCGACGCCCGCCCCGGCGTAGGGCCCGACGCCGCCGTAGCCGAAACCGGTTCCGTAGGGCATCGCGCCGTAGTAGGGGAAACCACCCACACCCACGCCGAGCGTGCTGCCGTAGCCGTAGAACCCCGCCGGCGTGTAGTACGTGTCGACATCCACCTCCCGGTCCGTCTCATCGCTGACGATCTGGAACCAGGCGGCGCCCTCGCGCTGGGCGATCTCCGCCGCGCGGTACAGCAGATAGGTCTCCACCGTTTCGCGAGAGGTGACCTCATTGCCTTCGAACCGCACCCGGAAGCGGTTATCGTCAACCTGCGCGCTGGCATAGCCGGTTTGGTCGTTCGGCCCGGCGGTGGGCTCGTAAGGGGTAGGGCCGGCGCAGGCCGCGAGTACGAGGACGCTGCCGATAGCGAATAAACGGGGTGCGGATGGGATCACGGGCTGTCTCTGTGTTGGCCAGGGATCCAGCCCACCGATGAGGGCGGCGTGGGCTGGGCACGTCTGAGGCAACAAAGAATCGCAGAAGTTCTGCCGGCAGCCGGCCCGCGGTAAGGGCGACTGGCCGTCGCGGTGGTTGGCGGCGGCCAGTCGCGGGTCAGGAGACTCGCAGGTAAATGCCCTGAGTCAGGCCGGCAGCAGTGTGGGGTTGTGGGCCTGACTCCGCTCTGGCTGCTCGCCACGCTCCGCATAGTATTGCCGTGCGGCCGCGACCAGATCCGGAATGCCGCTGTTGAGGTTCTGCTGCATCGCCAGTTCCCGTTCCTCGGGCGTGGCCATGTGGTAGTCCCAGTCGAGCAGCTTGCCGGCAATCAGCTCGTTCCACAGTGGCGGGAACAGGGCGATCAGGAAGCTGACGCCGTAGCCGAACAGGGTGGTCGGCGCTTCTCCGGGATAGGCCTTCAGGTCCCAGAACTCCACGCTGGCATCGGCATGGTGATGCGAGTGCCGGGAAATGGCTACGGTGACGTAGTAGCTCGCCGTATTGTTGCTGTTCCAGGCGTGGCGGACCTGCATCGGCTGCTCCGGTACCCGGACCAGTCCGTAATGCTCGATGTAGTTGGCGAGTTCCAGGATCACATGGGTGATGGCGCCCACGCCGAGGATGCCGATCAGTCCGTACCAGCCCGCGGCCCAGATGAAGAACGCAACGACCAGCAGTTCCATGCCCCAGCCGCGCAGTGCCCGGTTCTCCCAGGTCCAAGGGCTCTTGCGCATGCGGCGCAGGCGTTCGGCCTCCAGATCCCAGGTCATCTTCTTCTGGCCGATGATCGAGCGGATCATGAAGTGATAGAAGTTCTCGCCCCGATAGGCCGTGGCCGGGTCGGCAGGCGTGCACACCAGGTTGTGGTGGCCGTAGGGGTGGCGGATCGAGAAGTGCGTAAACAGGCTGAACGCTTCGCCCAGCCGTCCCATGAACACCGCGAACGGGTTTTCCGTGCGGTGCGTCAGTTCATGGCCGACTGCGATCGAGGCCAGGGCACCGGCCAGGCCGCCAAGGCCGATCACGCCGAGCGTGGTCCATACGCTGTCGTGGGCCGCATGCCGCGCCAGCACGTCGAGGCCGGTCAGCGACTCGATGAAACCGCCGAGCCCGAACAGGTCGCGTGGCAGTGCCATGTACCAGGCCACCATTACGATCATCGCGATCGCGATGATCTGACTCACGTACTGTGCCGGATAGAAGATCCACGCCTGCGAGTAGGCGGGTTCCTCCTCGTACCGCTTCGAGAGCAGCTCCGCCAGCAGCAGCGCCACGACGATGGTCGCCAGAAAGGCCAGTGGCCAGATGCCACCCATGAGGGTGATCGGGATGCCGGCGAATATGAACCAGGTGCTGATAAAGAAGCGGTTGTACTTCCATAGCCTTTGGACAGTGCTCACTGCTCGTTCCTCCGTCGCGGCCATAGCCTGCACAGTTGCGAAGTACCGTCTCCCAGCACAAACCCAAAAGCCT
>JAASSS010000021.1 GCA_021767745.1 Pseudomonadota bacterium | reverse complement strand
TAATCGAGGTAGGACTGGCGCATCTCGTCTTCGAGATTGACGGGGATAATTTCGTGCGCGGCGTTGCTCATGGAACCGATGCGGCGGCTGGACCTCGCGCCCGGCTCAGCCGTCGGCGCAGGCGAGGGTGGATCGCGGCGAATACAAGCGGCGCATCATACCATCGCCCCGCGGCAGCGGGGTTTCATGGCAAGACTCAGGGCGCCAGTGCCCGAAAGGCTTCGGCAGAGGCCGCGGCCAGGGCCCCGTGCTCGGTCACCCACCAGTCGATCAGCGCCGCCGGCGTCACGTCGAAGGCCGGGTTATAGGCGCCGATGCGCGGGTCGGCCCCCGCCGGCAACAGCTCGCCCGCCGCGCGCTGCTCGATCGGAATCTGCCGCCCGGTCTGCAGCGTCAGATCCACGGTCGCCAGCGGCGCGACCACCATCGTACGCACGTCGTTGGCGCGTGCCGCCAGCATCAACCCATAGGTGCCGATCTTGTTCACCGTGTCGCCGTTGGCGGCGATGCGGTCGGCGCCGACGATCAGCCAGTCGATCTGCCCGCCCGCCAGCAGGGCAGCCGCCCCGCCTTCGGTGACCAGCGTCACCGGGATACCCTCCTGCGCCAGCTCCCACGCCGTCAGCCGGGCGCCCTGCAGCCAGGGGCGGGTTTCGGTGGCGAACACGCCGGCCAGCCGCGCCGCCGCCTGCAGGCTGCGGATCGCACCGAGCGCGGTGCCATAGCCGGCGGTGGCGAGCGAGCCGGTGTTGCAGTGGGTCAGCACCTGCAGGGGGCGATCGCCCTGCCCGGCGCCCGCCGCCTGCTGCTCGATCACGGCCAGCGCCCGCGCGCCCATCTGCCGGTTGGCGGCTACGTCGGCCGCCTGCATCGCCCTGGCGGCGGCCAGCAGCGGCGCGACCTCACCCGGCGCACTCGCCACCGCCTGCATCTGCCCCAGCGCCCAGTGCAGATGCACGGCCGTGGGCCGCGCCGCGGCCAGTCGCGTGGCGGCCGCGGCCAGGCCGGCGCGCCACTGCGACGCCGTGGGTTCGGCGCGTGCCAGCGTCTGCGCGGCCAGCACCAGCCCGTAGGCACCGGTCAAGCCGATTGCCGGCGCGCCCCGCACCACCATGTCGCGGATCGCCGCCGCCGCCGCCGCGGCATCCGCCACGCGCAGCTCGCTCACGCGCTGCGGCAGCGCACGCTGGTCGAGCAGGTACAGCGCGCCGGCCTCCCAGCGCAGCGGGCGAATGCGATCGAAGTCGGTAGCGGTCATCGGCGAGTTCCATGGCGGCACGACGCCTCCCGCGCCGGGGCGAGCGGCAGCGCGGTCTGAGGCGGGCTGCATGATAGCCTTGCGCCACCGCGCTTGCGCCGAGCGACCCGCCATGCACTGTGATCTGCTGCTCAAGCCCCGTTGGATCGTGCCCATCGAGCCGGCTGGCGTCGTGCTGGAGGGCCACGTGCTGGCCGTGCACGACGGTCGCATCGCGGCACTGGTGCCGGCCGCCGAGGCGGCGCACTGGACGGCCACGCAGTGCCTCGAGCTGCCGGCACATGTGCTGCTGCCGGGTCTGGTGAATGCGCACACCCATGCGGCCATGAATCTCATGCGTGGGCTGGCGGACGACCTGCCGCTGATGCGTTGGCTCGGCGATCATATCTGGCCCACCGAGAGCCACTGGGTCAGCACCGAGTTCGTGCGCGACGGCACCCGCGCGGCCTGTGCCGAGATGCTGCGCGGGGGCACCACGACCTTCGCCGACATGTACTTCTTTCCCGAAACGGTGGCCGAGGTGGCCGCCGAGATGGGGATGCGTGCCTGCGTCGGTCTGATCGTGATCGACTTGCCGACCGCCTATGGCCGCGGGCCGGACGAGTACTTCGACAAGGGCCTGGCGACCCACGATCGCTACCGGGGCCACCCGCTGGTGCGCACGGCCTTCGCTCCGCACGCACCCTATACCGTCGCCGACGGGCCGCTGCAGCGGATCCGCACGCTCGCGGACGAACTCGACGTGCCGGTGCTGATGCACGTGCACGAGACCGCGCACGAGGTGGAGCAGGCCCGCGCGGGGCACGGTCAGCGCCCACTCTCACGGCTCGACGCCCTGGGCCTGCTGAATGACGCCTTGGCCGCCGTGCACATGACCCAGCTGCTGCCGGAGGAGATCGAGCGCGTGGCCAGCCGCGGCGTGCACGTGGTGCACTGCCCGGAATCGAATCTCAAGCTCGCCAGCGGCTTCTGCCCGCTCGCGGCGCTGCACGCCGCCGGCGCCTCGCTGGCTCTCGGCACCGACGGCGCGGCCAGCAACAATGACCTGGACATGTTCGGCGAGATGCGCACGGCCGCCCTGCTGGCCAAGGGCGTGGCCGGCGACGCGGCCGCCATGCCGGCCGCCGAGGTCCTGCGCATGGCGACGCTGGGCGGGGCCCGCGCGCTGCAGCTCGACGAGCAGATCGGCTCGCTCGAAGTGGGCAAGGCGGCCGATCTGATCGCGGTGGATCTCGCACCGGTGGAAACCCAGCCGGTGTTCGATCCGGTCTCGCAGCTGGTCTACAGCGCCGGGCGCCAACAGGTTACCGACGTCTGGGTGGCGGGCCGGCGCCGGCTGCAGGCCGGCGAACTGGTCGAGGTCGACATGGCGGCCATCCTGGCCAATACCAGAGCGTGGGGCGAACGCATCGCCCGGCGGCGCGAGGAAGCGAGATGAACGAGGATCTGCAGGGCGGACACCCCAACGTCGATGCCGCCGAGATCGGCAAGTTCGAGGCACTGGCCGAGCGCTGGTGGGACCCGCAGAGCGAGTTCAAGCCGCTGCACGACATCAACCCGCTGCGGCTGGACTTCATCGACCAGCATGTCGGCCTGGCGGGCAAGCGCGTGGCGGATATCGGCTGCGGCGGCGGCATCCTGGCCGAATCGATGGCCCACCGCGGCGCCAGCGTGCTCGGCATCGACATGGCGCCGGCGCCGCTCGCGGTAGCGCAGCTGCATGCCGCCGGACAGTCGCTCGATGTGAGCTATCGGCAACTGCCGGCCGAGGCGCTGGCCGCCGAGATGCCGGGGCAGTTCGATGCCGTCACCTGCCTGGAGATGCTCGAGCACGTGCCCGACCCGGCCGCCATCGTCGCTGCCTGCGCGCGCCTGGTGAAGCCGGGCGGGCAGGTGTTCTTCTCCACCATCAACCGCAACCCGAAGTCGTTCCTGTTCGCGATCGTCGGCGCGGAATACGTCCTGCGCCTGCTGCCGCGCGGCACGCATGACTACGCCAAGCTGATCCGGCCGGCCGAACTCTCCGCGTGGTGCCGCGCCGCCGGCCTGGCCGTACGCGAGCTTACCGGCATGCACTACAACCCGATCCTGCGCTACTACTGGCTCGGCCCGGGCGTGCAGGTGAACTACCTCATGGCCACGACCCGTCCCGCATGAGCGCCGCGCCACTGGCCGGCGTGCTGTTCGATCTGGACGGCACGTTGGTCGATACCGCACCCGATCTGGCACACGCACTCAATGCGGCCCGCGCGGCGGAAGACCTGCCGCCGCTGCCGCTGGCGCAGGTGCGCCCGCACGTATCGCGGGGCGGCCGCGGCCTGGTGGAGATCGGCTTCGACGACGCCACCGGTCCGCCGGCGGCACAGGCCGACCGGCGCCGGGCGCGCCTGCTGGCGGCCTACGCCGAGGCCGTTTGCGTGGACTCCGCGCTCTTCCCCGGCATGGCGGCGATGCTGGCGCAGCTCGAATCGGCCGGTGTGAGCTGGGGCATCGTCACCAACAAGCCGCTGCGCTTCACCACGCCGCTGCTGGACGCGCTGTCGCTGAGCTCGCGCGCCGCCGTTGTCGTCTGCGGTGACACCCTGGCCCAGAGCAAGCCCGACCCGGCACCCGTGCGCCATGCCCTGGCGCAGGCCGGACTGCCGGCCGTCGACACGCTCATGATCGGTGATGATCCGCGCGACGTGCAGGCCGGCCGCGCCGCCGGCACCCGCACCGCCGTGGCGGGCTGGGGTTATCTCGGCGCCACGCCGGCGAGAGCCGACTGGGGCGCCGACCACTGGTTCGACGACGTCTCAACAATGCGCGTCAAGCTACTGAACTGGCTTTGATACCAAGCGTGCGTCATTCCCTCGGGCCGCGGCGACGCCCGGCTAGCCTCCGGCGCTGATGACGGCGCCGGTGCCGGCGCTGCAACCGGAGTTGCAGCTCGCCTTCCTGTTCCTGCCCGCGCCGTATCGCGCGCGCGTGACGCCCATCTTCTCCCTGCGCGCCGAGCTGCTGCAGCTCGCACTGACCGCGCGCACGCCCGAGGTCGTCCGCCTGCGATTGCAATGGTGGCGCGATGAGCTGCCGCGGCGGGGCACGCCCGCCGCCGGCCATCCGCTGCTGCGCACGCTGGCCGCCGAGCTGCCGCCGGAGCCGCTGGTGGCGATGATCGAGGGCGCCGCCGACCTGCTGGCGGCACCGGCAGCGCTCACCGCCGGCGATGCGCTGGAACAGGCGTGGCGTACTGGTGGCGCGGCCCTCGTGGCAGCGATCGCACTGGACACCACGCTCGCCGCCGAGGCCGGTCAATCCGGCCAGGCGGCGCTGGCAGCCCGCGCCATCGGTACCGCCTGGCGCGCCGCCGAGCAGCTGGCCGGCCAACATGGGCAGCTGCCACCGCTGCTGGCACACACGCCGACGGCGCCGGCCGGCGAGGCGCTCGCGAGCGCTCACCGCCAGCTCGCGCCCATCGACTACGCCGGTGACATCGAGCGCCTGCTGCAGCAGGGCGAGACCGGCGCGGCCGCGCTGGTGCCCGGTGAGGCGCCGGCGCGCCGGCTGCTGTTCGTGCTGGCGGCGCAGACCCGCGCGCAGCTCGCCCTGCTCGCCCGCCACGACTATCGGCCGGCCCCCGCAGGCCGCCCGCTCGGCCGCTGGCGGGCGCTGCGGGCCAGCTGGTGGGGCGCGCGGCGCAGCCTGCAACCTCCGACGTCACCTGCCACCCCTGCCGAGGAGCGACGATGAGCCCCGTCTACGATTTCGACCAGCGCGTGATCCTGATCACCGGCGCCACCGGTGGCATGGGCCAGGCGCTCAGCCTCGCGCTGGCGGCCGAGGGCGCCCAGCTGGTGCTCTGCGGCCGCCGCGAGGCGGCACTCGGCAAGCTGTACGATCGCATCGCGCAGCTCGGCCCGGAGCCGGCCATGGCGCCGGCGGAGCTGGCGGCACTCACTCCAGATGCCGCCGCGCAGCTGGTCCGGCAGATCGAGGAAAGCTTCGGCCGGCTGGATGGCCTGTGCCATTGTGCGGCGACGCTGCCGGCCCTGACGCCACTGCGCAACCTCGCGCCCGCGGCCTGGTACGAGAGCCTGCAGGTCAACCTGAACGCGGCCTTCGTGCTCACCCAGGCTTGTCTGGGACTGCTGCAGGCCAGCCCGGATGCGGCCGTACTCTTCAGCACCGACGGCATCGCCCGCGAGGGCCGTGCCTATTACGGCCCTTATGCCGTCGCCAAGGCCGGGCTGGAGGCGCTGATGCGGGTGCTGGCGCACGAACTCGAAGCAAACACGCCGGTACGGGTGAACGCCGTGGACCCGGGGCCCATACGCAGCGCGCTGCGCACCCGCATCAGCGCGGAGCCGCCCGCCCGGTTCGCGCCGCCGGCAAGCGCGCTGCCCGCCTACCTGTATCTGCTCTCCGGCGCCGCGCGTGGTGTCACCGGCGGCAGCTGGGCGGCGAGCGAGCCGGGGCCATGGGACGCCGGCTGAACCACCGTGACCGCGGGCGCGGCAGAGACCTGAAGCCGCTGCCGGCGGTGTCCGGTGCGCGCATGGGGGCCGCCGGCACCCATACAGGCGCCGTCCGCCGCTAACGCCCGCCGGTCGCCAGCGGCCGCCGGGACGGCGGTGCCGGGTGCCGGGTGCCGGGTGCCGCCAGCGTGCGCGCGGATCGGCAGCACCGGAACCGACGAGACCCGATCGCTCGCGGGCCGCGCGATATGTGTCCGCCGAGGTGGCGCCGGGCGCAGCAGCCCGCGACCCAGCCCACGGTGCACTCGCATGCCGGCCTGCCCAGTAGACCGCCACCGCCCGGCTCAGCCGAACAGCTCGCCCTGGCGGGGCCCGACCTCGACCGGGCGCCGGAACTGGGTACAGTCCAGGGGCGCCGCCGGCAGATAGCCCAGTCGCCGGCTGGCCAGCCGGAAGCGCTCGGCGATGAGTGTGGCGTAGGCCCCGCTGCCGCGGCGGCGATGGCCGAAGCGGGCGTCGTAGAGCTTGCCGTCGTGCATCTCCCGCAGCCGCGCGAGCACCTTCTCTCGCCGCGCCGGGTAGTGATCCTCCAGCCAGCGTGTGAACAGCGGTGCGACCTCGTGCGGCAGGCGCAGCAGGGTGAAGCCCGCGCTGCGGGCGCCCCGTTCGCGCGCTACCGTCAGGATGGCCTCGAGCTCGTGATCGGTCAGCCCCGGGATGACCGGCGCCAGCGACACCGCGATCGGCACTCCGGCCGCGGCAAGTCGTTCGATCACCCGCAACCGCCGGCGCACCCCGGCCGCCCGCGGCTCCAGCAGGCGGCCGAGGGCATCGTCCCGGGTCGTCAGGCTGACCGCCACGCTCACCAGCCCGGCCGCCGCCATCGGTGCCAGCAGGTCCAGATCGCGCTCGATCAGGCCGGACTTGGTGACGAGCGTCACCGGGTGGCGATGCGCCCACAGCACCTCCAGCACCGCCCGGGTCAGCCGCAGCTGGCGCTCCACCGGCTGATAGGCATCGGTGTTCACGCCCAGCGCCAGCGGCGCCGGGCGGTAGCCGGGTGCCGCCAATTCCCGGGTCAGCCGCGCGGCCGCGTCGGGCTTGTGATAGATCTGCGTCTCGAAATCCAGGCCCGGCGAAAGCCCGAGGTAGGCATGGCTCGGGCGGGCGAAGCAGTAGCTGCAGCCGTGTTCGCAACCCCGGTAGGGATTCAGCGAGCGATCGAACGGGATATCCGGCGAGCGGTTGTAGCTGATCACCCGCCGCGCCTGATCGACGTGCAGCTGTGTGCGCGGTGCCGGCGCCGGCACCTCCCAGTTCGCCCAGCCATCGTCGACCGGCAGCGTCTGGCGCGTCTCGAAGCGGCCCGTCGGGCTGGCCGTGGCGCCCCGCCCCTTGTGGACGCCGTCCGGCCGCAGCGGCGAGCTCATCCGGGCAGCGCCGGCACGCCGCCCGCTCGCGCGCCGACGGCCCGGTCGGTCAGCTCTGCCTGTCCACCGGCGTGGACGCAGCCGGCCTGCAGCGGGCAGCCGCTGCAGCGCGGACCGACGCGGCAGTGTCGCTGGGCGTGGGTCACGATCAGTGCGTGCAGGTCGGCGAGCCGACGCTGTGCGCCTGCAGCCGCTGCAGATCCGGGCATCAGCGCCGCCACCAGCGCCTGTTGCAGCACGCCATAACGCGCGTTTGCCTGCGGGTGGCCCAGCCGGCCGAGGATCCGGCGCGCGTAGGCATCGATCACCACCACCGGGCGGCGGAAGGCGTAGAGCAGCATGGCATCGGCCGTCTCCTCGCCGATGCCCGGCCGTGCCAGCAGGGCGGCGCGCAGCGCCGGGGTCGGCCGGTCGGCCAGTGCGGCGGTGCCACCCTGGTCGAGCAGCCACTGCGCCAGGGCCTGCAGGCGCCGCGCCTTGGTGGCCGCGAAACCAGCCGGGCGGATGGCCGCGCTCAGTCGTGCCGGCTCCCAGGCCACCAGCGCCGCCGGCGTCAGTGCCCGTTCGGCGCGCAGCCGAGCCAGGGCCTGCTCGGCGTTGTGCCAGCGGGTCCGCTGCACCAGGATCGCGCCGAGCATGATCTCGAAGGCGCTCTGTCCGGGCCACCAGTCATCCTGCGGGCCGTAGTGCGCCCGCAGCCGCTGGTAGAGCAGGTCCGGCGCGATCACCGCCGCCCGGGTCTGCGCGCCGTGCCAGGCCGCGCCGGACGCCGTGCCCGGCTCGGCGCCGCTGACCGCGGCGCCGGCAGGCCCACCGCCTGATAGCAGGCGCGCGCCTGCTCGGGCGGCACGGTTTCGAAGCGGCCGCGCCGCAGCCGTGGCGAGAGCGCAATCGGCCCGTAGCCGATGCGGATCAGCCGACTGACCTCGCCGCCCACCTGTTCGATCAGGCGCCGTACCTCCCGTTGCCGGCCCTCGGTCAGCACCAGGTGATACCAACGATTGGCGCCCTCGCCGCCCGCTTCCCATAGTCGCTGCACGCGCGCCGGGCCATCCTCGAGCAGGACCCCTTCCTGCAGCGCCTGGCGTTGCGCCTCGTCCAGCCCACCGAGCACGCGCACGGCATAGGTTCGCTCGACCTGATAGCTCGGATGCATCATGCGGTTGGCAAGTTCGCCATCGGTGGTCAGCAGCAGCAGGCCGCTGGTGTTCAGATCCAGCCGGCCGATCGCGATCCAGCGCCCGCCCCGGGCACGCGGGAGCGCGGCGAACACGGTCGGCCGGCCCTCGGGATCGTGCCGGGCGGTGATCTCGCCGGCATTCTTGTGATAGGCCAGCAGCCGCGGCTGCGGCGCATGCAGGCGCACCACGCGCCCGTCCACCTCCACCCGCTCGCCTCCGGCCAGACCATCACCGAGCTGCGCCACCCGGCCGTCGATGCGCACGCGCCCCTCGGCGATCCAGCGCTCGATCTCGCGCCGGGAACCGAAACCGGCACCGGCCAGCTTTTTCTGCAGACGTTCGGACACAGGGGGCTCGTTTGATGCACCGGCCGCGGCAATGCGCGCCATGGTACCAGCCGGGTCAGGACTCGGGCGGCGCCTCGGCCGCAGCCAGCTCCATGGCGATGACCGGCAGCTGATCGAGGCTGCGCAGGTTGAAGTCGGACAAAAACGCCGGCGTGGTGACATACAGCGTCGGCCGGCCCGGCACCTCGCGCTGCCCGGCAGCGCGGATCCAGCCCTCGTCCAGCAGCGTGCGCATGATGGAGGTGCTGACGGCGACGCCGCGAACCGATTCGATCTCGCCCCGCGTCACCGGCTGGCGGTAGGCGATCAGCGCCAGGGTCTCCAGCAGCGCGCGCGAATGCCGGGGCGGGCGCACCTGCCAGAGCCGGTGCACCTGGGCGGTGTAGGCGGCGCGCAACTGGTAGCGAAAGCCGGCCGCCACCTCCACCAGCTCGAAGGGCAGCGGTTCGGCCTCGCGCTGCAGCGCCGCGATCGCCTCACGCAGCGTGCCGGCGGTCGGCGTCGGCTCGCAGAGCTCGCGCAGGCGTCCCAGCGAGAGCGGCTCAGGCGAGGCCAGCAGCAGCGCCTGCACCTGGCGAAGCAGCGGCGCCGTCACGCCAGCGGACTGATGTGCAGGAGCTCGCCCGGCTGGGCCTGCTGCAGCTGAATGCAGCGCTCGCGCGCAAGCTCCAGCAGCGCCAACAGCGTGACCACCACGCCCTCGCGACCTTCGGCGGGATCCAACAGGCTCACGAACGAGGCCGGTCCGGCGGCCTGCAGCCGGCGCAGCAGCTGGTGCATGCGCTCGCGCACCGAAAGGGGCTCGGCATCGATCCGGTGATGCGCCTGCAGCCGCTGCCGCTCCCGTATGGCCAGCATGGCCGCGTGCAGGGCCGCGACTGTCAGCGGTTCGTGCGCGGCTGGCGGCGGCGTGACGGACGCCGGCAGGGTCAGGGGCAGCACGTCGCGGCCGACCCGGGGCAGCGCATCCAGCTGTTCGGCGGCTGCGCGCAGCCGCTCGTAGGCCTCGAGCCGGCGCACCAGTTCGGCGCGCGGATCCTCCTCGTCGGCCCCATCCTCGTCCGGGGCGGTGCGTGGCAGCAGCATGCGGCTCTTGATCTCGGTCAGCAGCGCGGCCATCAGCAGATACTCGCCGGCCAGATCAAGCTGCAGTTCACGCATGAGCCGGATGTAGGCGACGTACTGCTCGCTGACGCGGGCGACCGGGATGTCGCGGATGTCGATGTTCTGCCGGCGGATCAGGTAGAGCAGCAGATCCAGCGGGCCCTCGAAACGCTCGAGGAACACCTCCAGCGCCTGCGGCGGGATGTAGAGATCCGCCGGCCAGGCGGTGAACGGCTCGCCGGCGACGCGCGCCCGCGGCGGCGCGTCCCCCCCAGCCGGCACCGCTGCGTCCACTAGCGGTAGTCCAGCCCCATGGCGTCGCGCACCTGGGCGAGCGTGTCCCGGGCCAGATCGACGGCGCGCTCGCGGCCCTCGCTGAGGATGCTGCGCACCATGTCCGGATCGGCGTCGTACTCGCGGATGCGGGCCTGGATCGGCGTGAGCTCGGCCGCCACCGCATCGATCACCGGCTGCTTGCAGTCCAGACAGCCGATGCCGGCGCTGCGGCAGCCCTGCGCCGCCCAGCGCTGTACTTCCTCGTTCGAGTACACCCGGTGCAGCTGCCAGACCGGGCAACGCTCGGGCTCGCCGGGATCGCTGCGCCGCACGCGCGCCGGATCGGTCGGCATGGTGCGCAGCTTGCGCGTCACTTCCTCGAGCGGCTCACGCAGCGAGATCGTGTTGCCGTAGGACTTGGACATCTTCTGGCCGTCGAGCCCGGGCAGCCGGGCCTGCGGCGTGAGCTGGGCCTCGGGCTCGGCGAGGATCTGCCGGCCGACGCCCTCCAGATAGCCCACCAGACGCTCGCGATCCCCCAGGCTCAACGAGCCGTGCTCCTCCAGCATCGCCTGCGCCACTTCCAGCGCCTGCTGGTCGCCCTCCTCCTGATAGCGCCGGCGCAGCTGCTGGTAGAGCCGTGCCTGCTTGCGGCCGAGCCGGCGCACCGCCTCCTCCGCGCGGGCCTCGAAGTCCGCGCCACGGCCGAACAGGTGATTGAAGCGCCGGGCAATCTCGCGGGTGATCTCCACGTGCGCCACCTGATCCTCCCCGACCGGCACACGCGTGCCGCGGTAGATGAGGATGTCCGCGCTCTGCAGCAGCGGATAGCCGAGAAAGCCATAGGTGGACAGGTCCAGATGCCTGAGCTTCTCCTGCTGATCCTTGTAGGTCGGCACCCGCTCCAGCCAGCTCAGCGGCGTGATCATCGACAGCAGCAGGTGCAGTTCGGCGTGCTCTGGCACCTGCGACTGGATGAACAGATGCGACTGCTTGGGATCGATGCCCACCGCCAGCCATTCCACCGCCATGTTCAGGGCGAGCTCCGAGATGTCCTCGGGTTGCTCGTAGTGCGTGGTCAGCGCATGCCAGTCGGCGATGAAGAAGAAGCAGTCGAACTCGTGCTGCAGGCGAAGCCAGTTCTTGAGCACGCCGTGGTAGTGGCCCAGATGCAGCGGCCCGGTTGGCCGCATGCCCGATACCACGCGCTCCGCGCCGGCTGCCGTGCTGCTCAAACTCCGCTCCCCTGCGGCCGGGCCGCGATGACTGTCAGAATCGGCGCAGTATAAAGGCTGCGCCGCCGCTGCCGGCGCTCATGCCTCGAGCATCTCCGTCGGCCCCTTGCCGGGTCGCACCACCTGCGGCACTTCGCCGATCAGGTCGATCACGGTGGTGGGCTCGGTACCGCAGTTGCCGCCATCGATCACCAGGTCCACCCTGCCGCGCAGCCGTTCGGCGGCCTGTTCGGCCGAGGTCAGCGGCGCCGTCTCGCCGGGCAGGATCAGCGTGCAACTCATCAGCGGTGCGTTCAGTTCGGCCAGCAGCGCCTGGGCGATACGGTGATCGGGCACCCGCATGCCGATGCTGCGCCGCTTGGGGTTCTGCAGTCGCCGAGGCACCTCCTTGGTGGCCGGCAGCAGGAAGGTATAAGGGCCGGGCGTGAGCGCCTTCACCAGGCGGAAGTCACTGGTGCTGATCTTGGCGTAGGTGCCGATCTCCTCGAGGTTGCGGCAGACCAGCGTGAAATGATGATTGCGATCGCAGTCACGAATGGCGCAGATCCGTTCCATCGCCGCCTTGTCGCCGATGTGGCAGCCGAGCGCATAGCAGGAATCGGTCGGATAGACGATCACGCCACCGCCACGCACCGCCTCGGCGGCCTGGCGCAGCAGGCGCTGCTGCGGATTCTCGGGGTGAACGGAGAGGATCTGGGTCATCGAGCGCGCTCCAGGAGAGGACGGGACTCGCGGCACGGGCCGCTCGTGCTACCGTAGCATCCGCTTTGGCGCGCGGCGCGTCCGGCCGGCTGCCGAGCAGGACCGGCGGCCGGACGCGCCGCCGTTCGTCGTCACTCCATGGCCGGTCCGGCCGGCGGATGATCCGCTATGCTCTACGTCATATTCGGTCATGAGGCGCCCGAGGGCAGCGTCCGTCGCGGCGCCGTGCGCGAGGCCCATCTGGCGCGCCTGCTACAGCTGCAGGCCGGCGGCCGGCTGCTGACGGCCGGCCCCCTGCCGACGGCGGCGCTGACCGAGAGCGATCGGTTTCATGGTTCGCTGGTGATCGCCGAGTTCGCTGCGCCGGCGGATGCCCGCGCCTGGGCCGATGCCGAACCGTATCTGGCGGCAGGTGTCTTCGACCGGGTGGATGTGTGGCCTTACCGCCAGGTGCTGCCGGGGAGCGCGCCATGACCGATCGCGCTGCGCAACGCGCACTACAGATCGAGCAGCGCCTGCGGCAGGCGCTCACGCCCGCGGGGCTGGTGGTGCTGGACGAAAGCCACCTGCATGCCGGTCATGCCGGCGCCGCCGACGGCCGCAGCCATTTCGCCGTCGACGTCGTCAGTCCCCGCTTCGAGGGCCTGACACGCCTGGCGCGGCACCGGCTGGTGAACGAGGTGCTGGCCGAACTGCTGGCGCACGACATTCACGCCCTGAGCATCAAGGCCAGGACGCCCGCCGAAGCCGGCGAAAACCCTTCTTCCCACGCATAAGGATCGGACCATGAAACATCATGTGGCGCTGACCGGCGCTCTGCTCGCGCTCGTGCTCGCCGGCTGCGGCCAAGAGCCCGAATCCGGCCAGCCAGCGGCCGGCGCCGAGGCCCAGGGCGGCCCGGCGGGGCAGCAGGCGCTGGCATCCGGCGAGGCGGTCGCCCTCGTCGACGGCGAGCCGATCTCGACCGAACTGTTCCAGCTGTTCGCCGACAGCGGCATGCTGCGCGGCCCCGGCAACGCCGCCGAGCCGCGCGAGATCCTCGACGATCTCATCGACATGGAACTGCTGGTACAGCAGGCGGAGGACTGGGATCTGCCCGCCGAGCCGGAAATCGCTGCCCAGCTGAAGGCGCAGTACTACACGCTGATGGCCGGATACGTGGCCGAGCGCTACCTCGAGCAGCACCCGGTGGATGACGACGCGATCGCCGAGGCCTACGCACAGTGGCAGCAGGAGCTGCCGGATACCGAGTATCAGGCCCGGCACATCCTGGTCGACGAGCAGGCGCAGGCCGAGTCGCTGATCGCCGAGCTGGATCAGGGCGCGGACTTCGCCGAACTCGCACAGGCGAATTCCAAGGACAGCACGGCCAGTCGCGGTGGCGATCTGGGCTGGTTCGGCCCGCAACAGATGGTCGCGCCGTTCACCGAGGCGGTGCAGTCGCTCGAGCCCGGCAGCTACACCAAGCAGCCGGTGCAGACCCAGTTCGGCTGGCATGTGGTGATGCTCGAGCAGACGCGCGAGCTGGAGCCGCCGCCGCTGGACGAAGTGCGCCCGATGCTGCTGAACCGGCTGCGGGCCGAGAAGCTGCGCAGCTTCCTGGAGACGCAGCGCGAGCAGACCGCGATCGAGGTCAACGAGTCGGTACTGGAAGACGTATCGGCCGATGCGGGTGACCAGGCCGGAACGCCGGCTGCGCCCGGGGCCACGGTGCCGGACGTCGCCACGCCGTAGGCTGCCGGTGCGGGTGGGCGGCTTCGGCTGCCCGCCCGCACCGGTTCACGATCACGTTCAGTCCTGCCCGGCCAGCATCGCCTGCAGCTGCGCCTCATCCAGAATGGCGATGCCCATCTCCTCGGCCCGGCGCCGCTTGCCGCCGGGGGCGGTGCCGGCGACCAGATAATCGGTCCGGCGCGAGACATCGCTGGTCACCTGACCGCCGGCCGCCTCGATGCGGGCCTTGGCCTGCTGTCGTGTCATCTCGGCCAGCGTCCCGGTCAGCACGAAGCTCTTGCCCGCCAGCGGACCCTGCGCCGCTGGCGCCGGCGCCGGCGTGATGTGCAGGCAACTGCCGAGCCGTTCGACCACCGCCTGGTTATGCGGATCGGCGAAGAACTCCACGATCTGCTGCGCCACCACCGGCCCCACGTCCGGTACGGCCTGCAGGGCTTCGACATCGGCCCGCCGCAGCGTCTCCAGATCGCCGAACCACTGCGCCAGCGTCAGGGCCGTGCGCTCGCCGACGCCCGGAATGCCGAGCCCGTAAAGCAGCCGCGACAAAGGCGCTTGCCGGCTGCGGGCGATGGCCGCGTACAGGTTCGCGGCCGACTTGTCCGCCACGCGCGGCAGCTCGGCGAGGTCAGTGACCGTGAGTGCGTAGAGATCGGCCGGATCCCGTACCAGATCGCGCTCCAGCAGCAGATCGATCAGCCGCTCGCCGAGGCCCTCGATATCCAGGGCACGGCGGGAGACGAAGTGTCGCAGCGCCTCGCGCCGCTGGGCCGGACAGCCCAGATGATTGACGCAGCGCAGCGCCGCCTCCCCGGCCACGCGCTCAAGCGCTCCGCCACAGGCCGGGCACCGGGACGGTGGCTCGACCGGCTGAGCGCCCGGCGGTCGGGCCTCCGGCAGCACGCTCACGATCTCGGGGATGACATCGCCGGCGCGCCGCACCCACACGGTATCGCCGACCCGCACGTCCTTGCGCTCGATCTCATCGAGGTTGTGCAGCGTGGCGTTGCTGACGGTAACGCCGCCGACGAATACCGGCACCAGCCGTGCGACCGGCGTCAGCACCCCGGTGCGCCCCACCTGGAACTCGACCTGCTCCACCTGCGTCGTGCGCTGCTCGGCCGGGAATTTCCACGCCACGGCCCAGCGCGGCGCCCGTCCGGCCACCCCCAGCACGGGGTGCAGCCGGCGATCGCGCAGCTTGAACACGACGCCGTCGATCTCGTAGGGCAGCCGGGCGCGCTGACGCTGCATGTCCGCGAAGTGTGCCGCCGCATCGTCCGGCCCGAGCACCTGCCTCACCGGCGCGGTGGGCAGGCCGCAGGCCGCCAGCAGCGCCATCACCTCGTCCTGCCAGTGCGGCAACATCGTTTCCGGCTCACATTGGCCGACCCCATGCGCCAGGAAGCGCAGCGGCCGCGACGAGGTGACGCCGGGATCCAGCTGGCGCAGGCTGCCGGCGGCGGCGTTGCGAGGATTGACGAACTCCCGTTCGCCGGCGGTGGCCAGCCGGCGGTTCAGCGCCCGGAAGGCTGCGATCTCCAGGAACACCTCGCCACGCACTTCCAGAACTGCGGGTGGCTCGGGGTGGCGCAATCGCAACGGGATGGCCCGTACCGTGCGCACGTTGGCGGTTACATCCTCGCCTTGCTCGCCGTCACCGCGCGTGGCTGCCCAGGCCAGCGCCCCTTGCTCGTAGTGCAGGTTGATCGCCAGGCCGTCGAGCTTGGGTTCGACCGTGTAGGCCAGCGGCGGCGGCTGGCCGCTGCGCTCCCGCGCCCGGCGGTCGAACTCGGCGAAGCCAGCGGCATCGGTGACATTGTCCAGCGAGCGCATCGGCAGGCCGTGACGCCGGGCGGCGAACGGCTCGCCCACCGCCCCGCCCACCCGCTGCGTCGGCGAATCGGACCGCCGCAGCGCCGGATACCGCTGCTCCAGCGCACGCAGCTCGGCCAGCAGCGCATCGTAGGTGGCATCGTCGATCCGTGGCTGATCGAGCACGTAGTAGCGCCAGTCGTGCTCGGCGAGCTCGCGGCACAGCTGCTCGACGCGCCGGCGCGCCTCGGCTTCAGACACGTTTGCCGGTCAGTTCATCCAGGCGCCGCTCGAGCCGGGCGATGGTGTCGTCCGTCAGCGGCCGGCCGAGGCCATCGAGCAGCAGGGCGTCGAGCAATTCGGCCAGACGACGGCCGGTATGCACCATGTGCTGCAGGCTGTCGTGCCCGCCGCCCGGCTCGCCTACCTCGGCGTAGAGCGTGAGGGTGCGCGCGTCTTTGCCTTCCTCGTCGATGCGCACCGTGGGCGCGAGCCGGTAGACCACCCGCGGCTGATGGTCGCGATAGAGCAGCACGCCGCGCCCATCGGCATCGAAGTTCAGGCCGAGGCCGCGCGCCGCGGCCGCCACTTCGGCAGCGGGCAGCGGGCCCTGGCGGCCGCGCAGGTGCAGGGCCAGCAGGACTGCGTGTCGCGGGCTCCGCACGCCTTCGTCCACGGGCCCGGGGGTAGCCTCGGCCGCAGGTGCGCGCTCGACCCGTGCCACCGGCAGCAGTTCCTCGGCGGCATCGAAGGCGCCGCTGGGGCGCGCTGCGGGGCGCCGCTCAGCCTCATGGGCCTCGGGCGACGATGAGCCGCCGGACGTGGCCTCGGCCGCTTGCGGCCGGGGCGCCGCCGCTATCGGTGGGGCCGACGGTGCAACGGCAGGCGCGTGCGCCGCCGCCGTGGGAGCCGCCGGCGCCGCGTCGGTCATCTCGGGCGCGAAGGTCCCCTCATCCGGGGCGATGTCGTCCGCATCGGGTGGGGTACCACCGAAATCGGCGAAGACCGGTTCACGCCGATCATCCGGTGTCTGCGTCTGCTCATCGCCCAGGGCCGGCTCCCACCGCTGCCGCTCCGGCTCGGCACGCGCGGCCGTCCGGCCCGACCGGCGGCCCCACAGGTAGATGCCGACCATCACGGCGGCGCCGACGATCAGGATGATCCATCGCAACGGGTCCATCGAAACTCCTTGCCTGCTAACGTTCCGCCTGTGCCAGCTCGACGGCGCGGTCGAGATCCACGGCAACCACCCGCGAGACACCGGGTTCGGCCATGGTCACGCCAATCAGGCGGTCGGCGGCGGCCATCGTGGCCTTGTTGTGGGTGATATAGATGAACTGTACCCGGTCCGACATCGTCTCGAGCAATCGGCAGAAGCGGCCGACGTTGGCTTCGTCCAACGGTGCGTCCACCTCGTCCAGCAGACAGAACGGCGCGGGATTCAGTTCGAAGATCGCCAGCACCAGCGCCACTGCCGTCAGCGCCTTTTCGCCGCCGGAGAGCAGCTGGATACGGCTGTTGCGCTTGCCGGGGGGCTGAGCCATGACGGTGATGCCGCCCTGGAGCGGGTCATCCTCGGTCAGCGTCAGCGCCGCCCTGCCGCCACCGAACAGCCGGGGAAACATCGCGCTGAAGCCGGCATCCAGGCGCGCGAACGTCGCCTTGAATTGGCGCCGGGACTCACGATCGATCTCCTCGATCGCGCCGCCGAGCGTGGCCACCGAGGCAGCGAGATCCTCGTGCTGGACCGCGAGTTCGTCCCGTCGCGCCTGCGCCGCCGCGAGATCCTCCACCGCCGCCAGATTGACCGTGCCGAGCCGCTCGAGTCGCCGTTGCAGGGCAGCCAGCGCCGTGGTTGTCTGCGCGAGCTCGTCCGCTTCGGGAGGCGGCAGGGCGACATCCTGCGCCGGCGGCGGCGTCCCCAGAGTCTGCTGCCATTCGCCGGCCAGCGCCTCGACCCGCAACTGCGCCGCCTGCAGGCCCAGCGCCGCGTCGCGCCCCTGCGCCTGGGCCTCATCGAGCGCAGCCTGCGCCCGGTCACGCTCGACCTGCGCGGCCTGCAACGCCGCGCGGCGCACCGCCAGCGCCTCACGCGCGGCCGCCAGGGCACTCGTTCGCTGGGCCTGCATGGCCTGCAGCCGGTCGAACTCGTCCGCCGCCGGTGCCTGCGCCTGCTCGGCCGCCTGCAGCGCTGCCTGCAGTTCGTCCAGCCGCTGGCCGAGCGCTTCCTGCCCGGCCTGCAGACCCGCCAACCGCTGGCGTACCTCGGCCAGTGCCTGGGCGGCGCCCTGATGACGGCGCTGCAGCGCGGCATGGGCCTGATCGGCCGCAGCGTGAGCCTGCCGCGCGGCCTGCCAGTCCACCTGCGCCTGCTGCCGCCGACCGTCGACCTCGGCCTGCGCGGCGCTCGCCTCCCGCGCCCTCGCCTCGGCCTCGGCCTGGACCTGCACCAGCCGCACACGCTCGACGGCGAGTTCGGCGGCTGCCTGCTCGAGTGCGGCGAGTGCCTGCCGGTCGCGTTCCAGCCGTTGGCGATGGTGCGTCGCCGCCTGCTGAGTGGCCTGTAGTTGGGCCTCCGCTCGCGCCTGATCGGCCTGCACACCGGCCGCCTCATGCTGCAGCTGCTCGTACCGATCCTGTGCCTGTTGGCGCGCGGCGCGCGCTTGTGCCAGCTCTCGCTGCGCCGCTTGGGTCTGCGCCTCGGCTGCGGCGAGCGCCGTGGCAAGCTCCCGCAGGCGGCGGGCGCGCGCCAGCGGGCTCTCCTCGTCCGGCGGGGGACGCCGGGCGCGCAGGCCGAGCGGCGCCAGCCAGAGGCCATCGGCGGTCACCACCGTCGCCCCGGCACAATCACGACGCAAGCGCAGCGCCGCGGCCAGATCCTCGGCGGCCAGCACCGGCGCCAGCCAGGCACGGATCGCCGACGGACCCTCGACCCTGTGCGCCAGTGAGGTCGCGGGGATCCGCTCGGGGGGCGGCATCGCGGCGGTCTGCGCCAGCACCTGCAGCAGGCCACTGTGCAGCGAGCTCGCGGCCTGCAGCCAGTCCTCCGGCGCCGGCACCAGCGGCGCGCTCAGCAGATCGCCGAGCACGACTTCCACCGCCCGCTCCCAGCCGGGCTCGACCTCGAGTCGCTCGACCAGCAGGGGGCAGCGCTCGAGCTCCGCCGGCGTCGGTGCCGGCGCCAGCCAGCGAGGCGGGCTGTCCGCCCCCTGCGCCTGCTGCAGGCGCTGCAGCAGGCGCAGCTCCTGGGCGAGCTGTTGCTGACCGTGCTCCGCCTCACGCAGCGACCGGTCGGCGAGCTGGGCCTGCGCCTCGTGCTGGCGGGCGGCCTCGCCGGCGGCGGCCAGTTGCCGCGCCAGCCGGGCTCGCACATCGGTCAGCTCGGCCAGGCGCTGGCGCAGGGCGGCGAGCGCTGCCTCCGGCGCCTCGGCCGCCAGGGCACGGGTGGCCTCGTCCAGCGCCCTGCGCTGCCGGACCTGCTCCGCCTCGCGCCGCGTCAGCGCCGTCAGCGCGGCCGCCGCCAGCTGGTGTTCGCGCTCGGCATCGGCGCTCGCGCGATGGGCGGCGAGCCGTTGCTGCTCGATCGGTTCACGGGCGGCCTCGGCGGCGGCAAGCGCCTGCTGCCGAGCGCGCTGGTCCGCCGCCGCGGCCGCGAGCGGCATCTCCAGATCCGCCAGCTGCGCCGCGTGCCGCGTGGCCTGCTGCTGCGCGGCCTCGGCGTCGGCGAGTCGCGCCTGGCGCTGGCGGCTCAGCGCCTCGTACTGCTGCTGCAGCCGCTCGCGCTCGCGTGCCTGCTGCTGACGCTGCGCCCGGCAGGCCGCGACCTCGGCCTCGGCCGCATAGTGGGCGCCCTGGCAGTGCTCGAGGTGCTCGGCGGCAGCGCGCTCCTGTGCCTGCAGTGGCGTCAGATCGGCGAATCGGGCGCGGTGCTCCCGCGCGCCGGATACGGCGGCCTCGGCCTGCGCCGCCCTCGCCTTGGCCGTGGCCTGGTCGTATTGCTGGTCCTGCCAGCGGATCTCCAGCTGCCGCGCCTGCAACTGACGTCGCTGCTGCTGCAGCTCGCGGAACTGGCTCGCAGCGCGTGCCTGACGGCCCAGTGCGTCCACCTGCCGTTGCTGCTCGTCGCGCAGATCGGTCAGCCGCAGCAGATTCTGCCCGGCGCGCTCGAGCCGACGCTCGGTCTCCCGCCGGCGCGACCGGTAATGCGCGATGCCTGCCGCCTCCTCCAGCAGGGTCCGAAGTTCCTCCGGCCGCG
>JAASSS010000117.1 GCA_021767745.1 Pseudomonadota bacterium | reverse complement strand
TGTGGCGGAATCGTGATGCTGATGCTATGGATGCTGGCGATCTCCATCGTGGCGGTCCTGCTGCTGCACATCCCCTCGCCCCGGCCGTAACTCGGTGCCGGGTCACCGCGGCGTCACCCGGCGCTGCTAGCATGAAGCGCTTTGCCACGGACCGCGAACGCCAGCTATGCCCGCCGATCCTCTCAAGCGCCCTGCCCTGTATCTGAACCGCTACAGCAGCCTGCTCGCCTTCAACCGCCGGGTGCTGGAGCAGGCGCGCGACCCGCGTGTCCCGCTGCTCGAACGGCTGAAGTTCGTCTGCATCACCAGCACGAACATGGACGAGTTCTTCGAGGTCCGCGTCGCCGGGCTCAAGCAGCTGCAGGTGCTGGGGTCGCAGCAGACCTGGGCTGACAATCGTTCCGCCGCCGACACGCTGCGGCTGATCAGCGGCGAGGCACATGATCTGGTCGCACTGCAATACCAGGTACTGAACGACGAGGTGCTGCCGGCTCTGGCTGCCGAACACATCCACCTGCTGACCGCCGAGCAGTGGAATCGGACGCAGAAGCGCTGGGTGCGCGAATATTTCCAGGAGGAAGTGCAGCCGCTGCTGAGCCCGTTGGGGCTCGATCCGGCGCACCCCATCCCCCGCATCCTGAACAAGAGCCTGAACTTCATCATGGCGTTGGAGGGCAAGGATGCGTTCGGCCGCAACAGTGCGCTGGCGATCGTGCAGGCGCCGCGGGTACTGCCGCGGGTGATCGCGCTGCCGCCGGAGATCGCTCCCGACGGCGATTGCTTCGTGCTGCTCTCCTCGGTCATCCAGGCGCATGTGGCCGAACTGTTTCCCGGCATGCGGGTGTCGGGCTGTTATCAGTTCCGCGTCACCCGCAACAGCGAGCTGTTCGTCGACGAGGAAGAGATCGACGATCTGCTGCGTGCGGTGGAAGGCGAACTCGGTTCGCGCCGCTATGGCGACGAGGTGCGCCTGGAAATCGACCAGGCCTGTCCGCGGGACATTTCCGGCTATCTGCTCAAGCATTTCGACCTGGCGCCGGAAGATCTCTATCGCGTGGAGGGGCCGGTCAACCTGAATCGGCTGATGGCGATCCTGGACCTGGTGGACCGGCAGGACCTGCGCTACGCCTCCTTCACGCCCGCGGTGCCGGCAGTGGTCACCCGCAGCGCCAACATCTTCGAAGCGGTCCGCCAGCAGGACTTGCTGCTGCATCATCCCTTCGAATCCTTCGCGCCGGTGATCGATCTGGTGCGCCAGGCGGCCGCCGATCCGGACGTGCTCGCCATCCGCCAGACGCTCTACCGCACCGGGGCTGACTCGGCGATCGTGGAGCTGTTGCGGCAGGCCGCGCAGCGCGGCAAGGAGGTCACCGTGGTGGTGGAGCTGCGGGCGCGCTTCGACGAGGAGGCCAACATCAGTCTGGCCACCACGCTGCAGGAAGCCGGTGCGCACGTGGTCTATGGCGTGGTCGGCTACAAGACGCACGCCAAGCTGACCTGGGTCGTGCGGCGCGAGCAGACCGAGCTGCGCAACTACGTCCACCTGGGCACGGGCAACTACCATGCGCGCAACGTGCGCCTGTACACCGACTACGGCCTGCTGACCTCCGATCCGGAGATCGCCGATGACGTCAGCTACGTCTTCCTGCAGCTGACCAGCCTCGGCCGGGTGCCGCGCCACAAGCAACTGCTGCAGTCGCCGTTCACGCTCTTCAAGGGCCTGCTCGCCCGGATCGGACGCGAGGCCGAGCACGCCAAGGCCGGCCGGCCGGCACGCATCATGCTGAAGGTGAACGGGCTGACCGACCGCGAGATCATCCGGGCGCTCTACCAGGCCTCGCAGGCCGGCGTGAAGGTCGACCTGATCGTGCGCGGCATGTGCTGCCTGCGCCCGCAGGTGGAGGGGCTGTCGGAGAACATCCACGTGCGCAGCATCATCGGCCGCTTCCTGGAACACACCCGCGTGTACTACTTCGAGAACAACGGCACACCCGAGGTGTTCTGCTCCAGTGCCGACATGATGGAGCGCAATCTGCACCGGCGGGTGGAGGTCTGCTTCCCGATCCGGTCGCCCGAACTGCGCCGGCGTGTCGTGCGCGAGACCTTCGACAACTATCTTGCCGACAACACTCAGGCTTGGATCCTGCAGCCCGACGGCACCTACGTGCGTGCCGTGCCCAAGGACGGCGAGCCGGCCATTTCCGCGCAGCAGGCCCTGCTGCAGCAGCTCTCCGAGATCAGCTAGGCGGCGCCGGCGTGTGCCGGCGCTGCCGTGTCACGCTCCCGGTACTTCAGCTTGAAGCCGGCGGTCTTCAGCCACTGCGCCTCCTGAGCGAGATCGGCCTCGATCAGGGGGCGCTGGTCCAGCCAGCCGGCGGGAAAGTGCAGCTTGAGGCCGCCGGGCCGCGGCTCCAGCATCATGGCCGGCACCCCGTCGGACACCCGGCTGCGATGCAGCAGCACCGCCAGCCGCAGCAGCACGGCCAACAGCATGGCGTGGTCGCGATAGAAATCCGGTAGCTCGCTGAACAGCTCCGGCGCCGGGCGGCGTCGGTGATTGCGTACCAGGGCCGCGATCAGGAGCTGGTTCTCGCGCGAGAAGCCGGCCAGATCGCCGTGCGTCAGCAGGTAGTGGCCATGCCGGTGATAGCCGCTGTGTGCCACCGCCAGCCCGACCTCGTGCAGCTCCGCGGCATGGCGCAGCATCTCGCCGAGCTCGGGCGGCGCCTGCGGATGCTGCGGGCGCAGCGCCTCGAAGCAGCGCAGCGCCGTAGTCGCGACCCGCTCGGCCTGTGCCCGGTCGACGTGGTAGCGCTCGAACCAGGCCTCGACGGTGCGCTGCCGGACATCCTCGCCACCGACCATCATGAGCTCGTCGAGCAGGCCCTCGCGCAGGGCGCCCTCGCCCGGTGTCATGGTCTCGATGCCAAGTTGCTCGAACGCGGCCTGCAGGATCACCACACCGCCGACGAACACCGCCTGGCGCTCGGCCGACAGGCCAGGCAGTTCGATCCGCTCGATCTGGCCGATCTCGATCAGGCGCTGCTCCAGGCTCTGCAGCCCCGCCGCCGTGATGGCACTGCCCTGCCCCAGGGCCTCGAGCACACCGGCGATGGCGCGAACGGAACCGGAGGTGCCGAGCGCTTCGTCCCAGCCGTGCTCGCGATAACGCTGACGCACCGGTTGCAGCTCGAGCTCGGCGGCGATCTTGGCCGCCTTCCAGCGCCGCCGGCTGATCTTGCCGGTATCGAAGAAACGCCGGCTATAGGTGACACAGCCCATGTCGAGGCTTTCCAGCACCTGCGGAATCGCCCGTTCCCCCAGGGCGAACTCCGTGCTGCCGCCGCCGATGTCGATGATCAGCCGGCGCCCGGCCGCCGGCCCCTGCGCGAAGTTGACGCCGCGGTAGATCAGGCGCGCCTCTTCCTGTCCGGAGATCACCTCCACCGGATGCCCCAGCACCGCACCGGCCCGCTGCAGGAAATGGCCGCGCCCATGGGCCTGGCGCAGCGTATAGGTGCCGACGGCGCGGATGTGCGCCGGCGGCACTTCGCGCAGGCGCTCGCCGAAGCGGCGCAGGGCCTCGAGCGCTCGCAGCTGGGTGGCCTCGCTCAACCGGCCCGAGTCGGTCAACCCGGCGCCCAGCCGCACCATGTCCCGCAGCCGGTCGACGATCTGCAGCTGGCCCTGCGAGCGGCGTGCCAGGATCAGGTGGAAGCTGTTCGAGCCGAGATCGATCGCCGCGTAGGAGGCGTGCTCGCTGCCATGGTTTGCCGCCAACGCGAAGACCTAGCGAACGGTGCGGGCGCGCAGCGTGTCGGCGCGTGGGCGCCGGTAGCCAAGGAGAAGGGGCGGGGAAAGCCGGCAGGCTGCCGCTGCCAGGGCGGACTGTGCCAAGGCCCAGACGGACCAGCCACGGCGCCGGCAGGCAGGCTTGCAGCGAGCGCGCCGATGGCTGTCGCCGAAGCTGTCGAACTGGCGCATCGCATCCTCACATGACCTGCTGATTGGCGGTGGGCCAGGGATTCGAACCCTGGAAGGGCTTGCACCCTCGCTGGTTTTCAAGACCAGTGCATTCAACCGCTCTGCCAGCCCACCGAGCGGACGCCAAGAGGATACGTCAGGCGTCGTGGCAGGCGCCACAGCAGCGCTTTTATTCCGTCCGTACCGGCCCCATACTGCCAGCTGGGTTTATATCTCGGCCTAGGCCGACTCGTGGAGGAATGGATGAGCGCATACGATCCGACTGTTGCCCGGCAGCGAGGTCGGGAGCTTGCGACCAACAAGGTGTTGCGCAACACCTATCTGCTGCTGTCGCTGACGCTGTTGTTCAGCGCGGCCACAGCCGGCGTCTCAATGGCGCTGAACCTGCCGCATCCCGGTCTGATCATCACGCTGGTGGGCTACTTCGGCCTGCTGTTCGCGACCAACTACTTCCGCAACAGCGCGCTGGGGCTGGTGTTCGTCTTCGCCCTGACCGGCTTCATGGGCCTGACGCTGGGCCCGATCGTGGACATGTATCTGCGCGCCTACGCCAACGGCTCGCAGCTGGTGGCGACCGCCATGGGCGGCACCGGCGTCATCTTCCTCGGCATGTCGGCCTACGCGCTGCAGAGCCGGCGGGACTTCAGCTTCCTGGGCGGGTTCCTCTTCGCCGGCATCCTGGTGGCCTTCTTCGGCGGCCTGGCGGCGGTGTTCTTCGACCTGCCGGCCCTGTCGCTGGGGGTCTCGGCCATGTTCGTGCTGCTGATGGCGGGTCTGATCCTGTTCGAGACCAGCAACATCGTGCGCGGCGGTGAGACCAACTACATCATGGCCACCGTGACGCTCTACGTGGCGATCTACAACCTGTTCCTCAGCCTGCTGCAGCTGCTCGGCTTCTTCGGCGGCGAGGAATAACGGCTCGGCCGCACTGGCGGTCGATACACAGGCCCCGCTTCGGCGGGGCCTTTTCTTTGGGTGGAGCAACTGGCTGTAGCCGACGGCTGCGGGTCAAGTTCGGTCCACCTGCGGTGGCGTTGGCGTGAACCAGTTCAGTCGCGACCGCAATGCGACGACATCGCCGATGATGATCAGCGAGGGTGGCGCCAGTGCCGCCGCGGCGACCGCCGCCGGTAACTCGGCCAGCGGCGCGGTGACCACCCGCTGCGCCGGCAGCGTGCCCTGCTCGACCACCGCAGCCGGCCGATCAGGCGGTACGCCACGCGCGATCAGGCCCTCACACAACGGCGTGAGCGCCTGCAGCCCCATATAGATCACCACCGTCTGGCGCGGCCGGATCAGCACGTCCCAGTTCAGCTCGAGCGTACCGTCCTTCAGATGCCCAGTGACGAAGACACAGGTATGCGCATGATCCCGGTGGGTCAAGGGGATGCCGGCGTAGGCGGCACAGCCGGAGGCGGCGGTGATGCCGGGCACGACCTGAAAGTCGACTCCCGCTGCCATCAGCTCGTCGATTTCCTCGCCGCCGCGCCCGAAGATGAACGGATCGCCACCCTTCAGGCGCAGCACCCGCTT
>JAASSS010000020.1 GCA_021767745.1 Pseudomonadota bacterium | reverse complement strand
CATGAAATCCAGCCGTCCCTGGTAGCGGTTCATCGACAACTGTCCCTGCCCGCCGATGTCCTTGCCTTCGGCATTGCGCGGGACCTGCTTGTCCTGCAGGTTCGTGGACGTGTGATTGCGGGCATAGCCGCTGACCCCGGCATCCATGCCGAACAGCTCGAAGCCCGAGACCTGACCCGATCCGGTCAGGAAAATGCCCAGCAGCGCCAGATGAGCAGAACCAAGAGTGCCTGCCCTGCCGTTTCCTGTCTTCATTTTCGTACTCACCTTTTGCGTCAATGTTCTTTTATGTAACCTAAATGGCCGCAAGTCCGGCACAGCAGCAAGCACCTGCCTATTCGGCAGGAGCGTCGGGGAAACGGATGACCGGGGTATCGACCGCCACGCCGGGCATGGCGTAGGGCGGCGCAGGCTCGCCGGCCACACCCAGCCCCTGCACGAAACGATAGATGGCCCGAGCATCCGACTCGCTCAGCGCATTCAACACAAACCAACCCATCGGTGGCCGGGTGACCACATGGCGGGCGTAGTGCACCCACTCATCCTCTGACAGTGCGGCGATGAAGCGGCGCAGATTGGCCGGATAGGTGGTTCCCCACGGCCCCTGCCAGCCGATGTCCGTCCCGGTAAGCCAGTCGGCCTCGGCCAGCCTGCCGCCGGCCTCCACATAGCCGGGCGTATGGCATTCGTTACAGCCGCCGACGACGATCAGATACCGGCCGCGCTCGACCAGTGGATCGGGCGTGGCACTGGTCGTGGCGCCCGGCACGGCCGGACACGCCAAGGCAGTCAGCGTCAGGGCCGGCGGCGCCACGAACTGGCGCAGCGCCCGACCCAGGGACCGTGCCGCCGGCGGCGCCATCAGCCGATCATCGCCAGTGCCTGAACCTCCAGCATCATCCCGGGCACGGCGAGCTTGGTCACGCCGATGGCGGTGGAGGTAGTGCGGCAGCCCGGCAGGATTTCGCGGAAGTACTGGAACGCCGTCATGACCCGGCCAGAAAACTCCTCCGGCGTCGGCACGTCGACCAGATAGGCAATGATTTGCACGATATCCTCATCGCGCCCGCCCGCCTCGGCCAGCACGTTCTTCATGTTGGTGAACGTGGCCTGGCACTGCGCCTCGTAGGTCGGCAGTGGCTCGAAGTTGGCGTCCATCCCCGCCTGGCCGGAGAGGAAGATCAGATTGTCGGCCCGGATCGCCTCGACGATACCGAGCTGATCGTAAAGCGGCGCGCTGTAGGGCATGGTGATTCGCGTGAATTCGCTCATGGGATAGGTCTCCGTGGGTAGATCGATCAGGCGTCGAGCGCAGTCCGGCACTCGGTCAGCTCGGGCCGCCACCATTCCAGGCCGAGCGGCACGTCGGGCTGTTCGTAGATTTCCACCGCCGCCGCGATGTCCATGAAGCTGCAGGCCAGGAAGTACAGCGGCAGATCCGCTGCCGGCACCTCGCCCGGGGCGTACTGGTTGAGGTGTTCGGTGATCGCGTCCATGCGGGGCAGCAGCGCCTGGTAGAACGCCACCAGGGCCGCCTGTGGGCTGTCCATACGCTGCCGGTAACGTTCGCGGAAGGTTGGCTTCGCCCAGGCGTCGACGTAACCGGACAGATCGGCAAAGGATTCCGGCAACGGGGTGCTGATGGGTTCACTCATGTTCAGACGTCCTGTTCCAGAAGTTCGCGGATGACGTGGTGCGAATGGCGTACCACCACTTCCATGTCGCTCAGCACCATGGAGTCGAAGGCGCCCGCTCGCAGGTTCGACTGCGCCCGCTCCACCGTGCTGAGATCCTCCAGGGCGACGTCGAAGATCATCGACTTGGTGTGCTCGAAGCCGATGTAGCCGGCCACGCTGGTCGGCTGGAAGGCGTACACGGTCGCCTCGATCACTGAGGTTTCCGGACTCACCGGCCAGTAACACTGCGTCACCGACCAGCCATTGGCGGTGTAGAACGAGCAGTTCGGGAACAGCAGATGGATGTCGAAGGCCCAGTCGTCGCGCCGATCCGGATTGACGCCGGGCGGGAAGTCGTTCCAGCGCGTCTGGTGCGATTGTTGGTACCGGTCTCCCTGGATGGGGGCGTAAGTGGCGACCTGCTGGTACTTCAGCTCCAGCTCGGCGGCCGGGGTGGCGCTTTGTCCCGGGTTGCCATACATCGACAGCGACTTGTGCCGGTCATACAGCCGGACCGAATTCAGGTGACCCCAGGGATTCTCCTTGCTGGTGAAGGCATCGCCTGCCGACTGGCCGTGCAGCTGGACGACGTGATAGCCCTCGAGGAAGGCATCCATCACCATCTTCCAGTTGGCCTTCACCTCCGTGCGGATCTTCAGCATCGTGGTCATCTGCGGCAACGGGTACCCGTCGAAAGCGTGCTGCAGCTCACCGAGCCACTCCCCGAGCGGGGCGGGCGGCTCGGGCGAGAAGTTGACGAACAGCATGCCGAGCCAGCTGTCGACCGCGATCGACTTCAGGCTGCGCGCCTCACGATCCAGGTCGAAGAACGCCTGCTCGTCCGGCACATGCTTGAGCTTGCCGTCCAGCCCGAACGACCAGCCATGGAACGAGCAGACGAAGCGGTTCTTGTGCCCGCACTCGCTGATCTCCACACGATTGGCCCGATGCGGGCAAACGTTGTAAAACGCCCGAATCGAGCCGTCCTGCTGCCGAGCGAGGATCACTGAGGCCTTTAGCGGCGGAAATGACTTGACGATGTAATCCCCGGCCTGCGGAAGGTCGCTCTCACGGCCGGCAAACAACCAGTTCCGCCGGAATATCCGGTCTATCTCCTGCTGAAAGAAGTCTTCGTCGTAATAGGGGTAATAGGGCACCGGCTGGGTATCCAGGCCAGGGCTTGCATGTGTGAAATCAGGCTGTGCGGCCAATGTAATGCCTCCGGTTGCTTGAATTGCAGAAACGACAACGCCGCCTCAGGCGCGGCCGATGCACTGGACTTCGAGTAGCAGATCGGCGATGCCGAACATCTGTGCACCGACCATCGCACCGGCTGGCCGCGCGGTCGGGACGATCTCCCGCCAGAGCGCGAAGACCGTCTCGGATGCCGCGGCAAGCGGCATGTCCAGGAACGTGGTGTTCACGTAGAGAGTCAGCTGACAGATCGACTCGACCTCGCCACCGACTGCCTGATAGGCATGCCTCAGCTGACGCAGGGCCCGGCGCGACTGCGCTTCCAGTCCGGCGGGGGCGATGAGTTGCTCATCCACCCCGGCCTGTGCCGAGACGAACACCCAGCGCCCGCAGCGGCGCGCATCCACACAGCCGAGCGGCTCGAACAGCGGGCGGGTGTGGTCGAACCAGAAGAGACGTTCGTCGGCGTGCGCATCCATACGGTTGCCCTCCTAGGCCGCGTCCGACCGGCTGGCCGGGGCGCTGGCGTGTTGAGCGATGAAGCCTTTCGCCGCCTGTTCATCCTCGATGTAGGGCCAGGCATCGGGCGGATAGCCGAACCAGCCGACGAACGCCTGCGCCACGGCAGGGTCGCGCGCCGCGGCCATCTGCACGCTCATCAGTGCCTTGTTCGGCGTGTCCTGCAGCAGGGTGCAAAAGCGGAAGGCGAACTGGCCGTACTGCTCCCAGTGCTCGTCCCACACCGCCTGCATCCAGTCCGGCTCGTAGGGTGCGCCGCCGTGCTCGAGAATGTGGCGAACGTAGCGGTCCGTCATACGCACGGCGTTGTTGCCGCTCTGTCCGGCGTAAGGATCCTGGATCATGGCGGCATCCCCGAGTCCCCAGACCCAGGCGCCGTTGTCCAACTGCTTTACCGGCTGGCGGACCGTCGGCTCGGTGGGGCCATACAGCCAGGCACCTTCATCCGGTATGCGCGCTCCTTCGAAAAGGAAGGCGTTGTCCGGAATCATCTTCTCCGTCGCCGCGCGGGCGAACTCGAGATAGTCGGCCGCACCCTGCCGATCGCGGCCTGCGTCGAACGGGCCGCCGGGCACGGTGCTCTGGAACGCGAAGCCACGACAAACACCGGCGGCGGTGTAGAACGGCCACGAGAAGACGTCGCCCACGCCGGGCAGGATGTCGAAACGCAGCGGCGCAAAGGGCACATCGTCCCAGGGCTGGCGGCTGGCCACCTTCGGCCCGTCCAGGAAGATCGCGGCCGACGGCAGCGGCGGCAGGTGGTGCGTGCTGCGCACCGGATCGGGCTCGAAGATCCGGCTCAGCGGTCCGCGGCCCGTGACGACCAACGTCAGGTCGCTCTCGGCGGCGATCGCCTCGAGCGCGGCGGTGTCGATATCCGCCACTACGAGCCGACCACCTCGACGCTCCCATTCATCCATCCAGGTGGAGAACTTGATCCGATAGTCAATGCCGAGCGCATACAGACCATCCGGGAAGCGGCCCGTCAGGCGGAACAGGTCCTGCCCGGAACCACCCGGATCCTTGATGTGCATGTCGAAGCCCTCGGCGCGAGCCTCGACGTCCTGCCAGAAATGGATACCGAGACTGGCCTCGCGCTCGATGACCCAGCGGAACGGCGCGGCCATGCTGAGCATGCGGCCGTGGCGCAGCTGCTCGGCGGTGCGGTTGGTATAGACGGTGACGTCGTAGCCGCCGGCCTGCTGCAGCGAGAAGGCAGCGTGAAATCCTGCCAGCCCGCCGCCGATGATCGCGATCTTACGCATGAGAGATTCCTTGTCGGGGGCCGAAGGCGCGGCTACTGCAACATCCGGCTCAGCGCGCCGGGGGTGTAATCGACCGGGCTGGCCTCGTAGTCCGCCATGTAATGGCCACGCGATGAGGGCGCGACCGTGGCATGCCGTCGCTGCAGGTCGATGATCCGCACCGGGCTCGGGGCGTAGACCAGCCGGTCGCTCGTGGTGGTCTGGAAGGTGTAGAGCCCCTGGTCCATCGTGCGCCAGAGCTCGCCCCGCCGGTCGTAGGCCTCGAAGAGGTAAGGCAACGACATGTAGGGGTTTTCCGCCTCGAAGTAGTAGATCTTCTTGCTGGCCAGGTGGTCGGCGGGCATGGTCATCTCGACCACCCACACCTGCCGCGGCTCGTAGGAGTCTTCGAAATCCCAGTGCGGCGCCTCGTCGAGCTTCACGCCGTAGTGCAGCTCAGGATCCGAGGCGCTCTCGTCCATACCGGGATTGGTGCTGTGGGCGACGGCCAGAATCCAGCGCTTGCCGATGATCCTGATGTCTTCATACCAACGCGGATCGGCGTTCAGCCCCGTCTGCTCGTCACCCAGCAGATCGGTACCGCCCAAGGGATCCTTCCAGGCACCGCCGGAGAGCCGACGCACCCGACGCACTGCCTTGATGTAGCCGTAGCTGTCCGGCAGCGCGCCGTCGTCCTTCATCAGCGAGAGGATGCCGACGCCCTTGGCATCGGTCGGATAGGTGATGAACATCATCGACGCCTGGCGGAGGTCGTCGCTCAGTTCATGCGGCTCGGACAGGCGCCCCTTCAGCAGCATCTTCGACACCGTGGCATGCAGTTCCTTCTGCAGCCCATGCTTGGCGTCGATGCTCAGCAGCACCATGGGATCGAACTTGCCGACATCCCCCATCCACGGCGTGTACATGAAGTTGTAGACGAGCTTCACGCCGCCAAGCGGGTCGTCCGCGCTGATCTCCGGGAACGGTACGCCGGTGACGAAACCCTTCACCTCCAGGCTGTCCGGATCGATCGTGACCTTGTCGGCGTGCGCCTGCGTGGCCGCCTTCAGCTTCGGGTCGACCTCGATCGGCCGCGAATGCGCGAGCTTCATCGTCACGCCATAGTCTCGGATCAACTGCTGCTGCACCGGCGTCAGCAGATCCCGCAGCGGCTTGTCCTCGAACGAATCGGTCAGCAGCGCGTCGAGATTGTCAGCGGAGATCACGGTGCCCTCCGCGATCTCCGCCCGGGCCACGCCACCGAGCACGAGGCAAACCCACACTGCCGCCGCACTGACGGCGGACCTATAAGATATTTTACGTACCATATTACGTTTCGTAACCGTGGAAAGCATGTCCGTCCCCTATTGCGAAATCAGCCTCGGTCTACAGTGCGGGCGGCGCCCGGCCCCGGCTCAGGGCACAGCGGTACCGATGTGGTCGATCAGCTGCAGCCGGTGAGCCTCGAAGCCCAGCCATACATCCGGCTGCTGGTACAGCTCCACCGCCGGCGACACGTTCATGGCGGCATAGGTGAGGTAGAGCAATCGACGATCGGCTGGCGACATCTCACCGACCGCTACGGCCTCCAGATGGGTGGCACAGCGCTCCATGGCCTGCATCATGGTCTCGTAGAAGGTCTTGATCTGCGGCATCGTGCTGTTGATGCGCGCCTGGTAACGGGCAGCGAAGTCGGACTTGGCCCAGGTCTCGACGAAGGGCTCCAGATCTTCGAAGCCGTTCGGCAGTAGTGGCTCGCTCATTGGCAGGTCCTAGCGGTTGATGATCTGTTCGACGACGCGGTGCCCGTGACGCACCAGCACCTCCTGATCGCTCAGGTGCATCTCTGAGATAGCACCGGAGCGCAACATGCCCTGAGTGCGTTCCACCGTACTCAGATCCTCGAGCGCCACGTCGAACAGTTGCGTCTTGGCGTGCTCCCAGCCGATCAGCCCCTTCGTGTCCTGTGGCTCGAACATGTACATGTGCGATTCATAGATGCTCTTGTCCGGCGCCACCGGCCAGTAGAGCTGGCGCAGAAACCAGCCGTTGGAGGTGTAGAAGGAGAAATTCGGGAACACGAGCGTGGAGTCGAAGGCCCAGTCGGCCCGCCCGTCGGGGTTCACGCCCGGCACCTTCTCCAGCGCCTGGGCAGAGTGAGCGGGCGTGTAGGAGGGGCCAAACACGAACTTCAGCGCCAGCGCCTGCGCGGGTGTCGGCACCTGCTCGGGGTTGCCGTAGATCGACATGCTGCGATGGTTGCCGAGCAGCCGCACCGAGTTCAGATGGCCATCCGGATTGGTGTCGCTGTTGAAGGCGTTCGGCGCCGAGCGGGCGTGCAGCTCCAGGACGTGATAGGCCTCCATGTAGGCGTCCATCAGCAGCTTCCAGTTGGCATTCACTTCTGCCCGCAGCGAGAGCACGCACTTCATCCCGGCGTGCGGGAAGCCGTCGAACATGTGCTCGAGCGGGCCAAGATGCTCGGCAAGGCTCTGTTCGGGCTTCGGATCGACATTGATGAAGACGAATCCCTGCCAGGTATCGAGCGCGACCTCCCGCAGGCACATGCGGTTTTTCTGCAGCGAATGGAACGAGCCCTCGTCCGGCACATGCCGCAGCTGGCCGTCGTTGTCGTAGGCCCAGCCATGGAACCCACACACGAAGCGGCTGACGTTGCCTCGCGGATGCACGGCGACCTTGTTGCCCCGATGCAGGCACATGTTGTGGAATGCCCGCAGCCTGCCCTGCCGGTTGCGCGTGACGATGATCGAGGTGTCGCAGATCGGCAGGTCCTGCACGAAGTAATCGCCCGGCTCGGCCGCATCGTTCTCCCGGCCGACGCACAGCCAGCTCTTCTTGAAGATCTTCTCCTTCTCGGCCAGAAAGACGCTCTCGCTGTGGTAGTTCTCCAGCGGCACGGGGCCGTGCCCGAGTGCTTCGGCGGCGGGGGTGAAAGGCGTTGCTGCTGCCATGATCTCTCGCTCCTTGGTTAGACTGCCTGACGGAAGGGCGGCGACGCGGATTGCTGCGCCTGCGTAACGAAGCGCTTCGCGTCCTCGACGCTGCGCAGCCACGGCACCATGGTCTTCGGATCGGTGAAGGCGGTGGCGAAGGCATCGGCCACGCGCTGATCGGAACCGGCCGCCTGCAGGATCACCATCAGGGGCGGCCCTGGATCCTTCAGCAGCCGATTGGTGAACTCGATCGGGTACTGGCCGTAGTCGTCCCAGTAGTCCTCGAAGGCGCGATGCATCCAGTCGGCCTCGACCGGCTTGCTGCCGAGATCTACCAGTTCCTCGGCGATCCGGTGCACCATGCGGATGCCGTTGTTGGCGCCCTGCCCGGCCAGCGGATCGGTGAGCATCACGACATCCCCCAGGCCCATCACTGCATGCCCTGATTCGGTGTAGCCCACCGGCTTGCGGATGGTCGGGGTCAGCGCGCCGACGATCCAGCTGCCGGGCTCACACAGCGTCGCCTGCGAGAACTCCGGCACATCGCCCGGTAGATACTTGCGCATCAGATCCAGACCGATCTGGAGCAGGTCATCCCCCGACGCGGCCTCGGAGAACTGGTCAAAGGGCGAGCCGGGAATCGCCTCGAACGCCATGCCTCGGCACGCCACGCCCGGCTTGCCGTACATCGGGATCGAGAACACATCGCCCACGCCGAAGATCGTGTGCAGCCGCAGATGGGGAAAGCCCACCTCCGGCCACGCATCCGGGCCGGTGATGCTCTGGCCTTCCAGCAACAGCACCCCCATGTGCCGGGCCGGCCGGTCGAATTCGCTGCGCTCCTCGTCGCGGCTGAACAGCCGGCTCATGGCGCCCTTGCCCACCGCTACGAAGGTGGCATCGAACTCGCCGGCGATCTCGTCGAGGCGCCCCGCGTCGATCGATTCGACACGCAAGTCTCCGCCCCGCTGCGAGAACTCCTGCATCCAGCGCGGAATGCGGATGCGATAGTCCACGCCCTGGGCGGTGACGCCATCGCGGAACGCCGCATCGATGCTGGCGATGGTGTCCCCGGTTGGCAGGTGCGCCTCCAGATGGATGCCCTTGCCCCGCGGGGTAACATCGTCCCAGAAGTTGATCCCGAGCTCCTGCTCCTTGCCCTGCACGTAGGAGAAGAATGCCGCCGTGTTGGACAGTTTGGCGTCACCGTACTGTTCGGGTGTCCGATCGGAGAAGATCGTGACCTTGAAACCGGAGGCCTTGAGCAGAGCAAAGCCCAGATGCAGCCCTACCGGGCCGGCGCCGATGATCGCGATTGACTTCATCGTGGGAGTCCTCAGATCTTGCAATCGTGTTTGTTGATACTAAAAAGTAACCGTCGTATCTGCATTGCAACGCTCGTGCCAAAGCGTATTTACTGATTTTCAGAGCGCTTTCGGTCGGCTTGCACCGCGAAATGCACCGTATGAGTCCAGATCGTGCGCCGGCGTGCACGATCTCGGGTCATCGAAGCGGACGCAGCTCGGCGGCGTGCAACGCGCCCTGAAAGAACAGCAACGGCGTGCATTGCCGACGCCAGGCGTACCGCGCGACCCTGCCGATGAGGATCGCGTGATCGCCGCACGCGATGGCCTCGAGGTGCTCGCATTCGAAGGCGGCGACGGCGCTGGTGATGAGCGGCACGCCGGATTCCCCCGGCGTCACGGCCACGCCTGCGAACTTGTCATCCCGTGGCGTAGCGAAGCGCCGGCACAGCGCCTCCTGATCGTGTGCCAGCACACTGACGCCGAAATAGCGAGCCCGCACGAAATTGTCGTAGTTCGGCGATTCGTTGCGCAGGCACCAGGAAAGCGCCGGCGGACTCATCGATACGGAGGCGAGCGAGTTGACCGTCATGCCGACAGGCCGACCTTCCGGCGTTTGCGTGCTGACGATCGCCACACCTGTGGCAAAGCAGCCAAAGGCCTGCCGCAGATCGCGGGAATCGATTTCGATCGGGAGCAATGCCTGGGTCATGGTGCAACTCGCACTGGGGCCGGCATCGGCGCGCCGGCAGGGGTCTGGGTCGGCTCAAGCAACAACGTGTCGCCGTCCCGGTACACGTCGTAACGCCGCAGCGGCAGCTTCACCGGCGGCGCCAGCGGCATGCCGGTGCGGACATCGAAGACGCCGCCGTGCCACGGGCACTCCACCCGGCCGGTGGCCGGGTCGTAATCCCCCTCGGACAGCGAGGCGGTACCGTGGGTACAGGTGTCGTCGATCACGTGGAAACCTTCTGCGGTGCGGAACACCGCCACCAGCCGCCCGTCGCTCAGACGGATCGGCTTGCCCGCCGCCTTCGGCACCGCCTCGACGCTGCACAGCGGCACCCGCGCCGGACGCCGCATCGCCCAGGCCGGCAGGCAACCCCGCAGGATCTGCCACGCATGCCGCCCGATGCTCGCCGGCCCACCGGCCCGCTGGGGGCAGTCGGCGCAGCCAGCCGTGCCGAGTGCGGCGGCGGCCGGCGCCGGCTCGAAGATGAAGGCGGGGCGAAACACCAGCGCCAGGGCCGGCACGACAGTCAGTGCCGCAGTGGCGGCAACGGCCATCCACAGCGCAATCAGCACACCCATCTCCGCCTGGAAACGCAGGGCCGAAAGCTGCCAGAGCACCACGGCGAGTATCATCGTGCTGCCCGTGATGACCACGCCCTTGCCGGCCGTCTGCAAGGCGTCGAGCACCGCCTCGGCGGCATCGGCATGCTGGCGATAATGCTCACGGATCCGGTCGACGATGTAGAAGCCGAAATCCACGCCGAGGCCGATTCCGAGCGTGAGCACCGGCAGCGTATTGATCGTCAGACCAATATCGCGCCAGGCCATGTAAGCGAAGGTGACGGCGTTCGACAGCACCACCCCCGGCAGGAAGAACAGTCCCGCCTGCCAGGACAGCCGGTAGCTCACCCAGCAGCAGGCGAACAGCAGCGCCAGCGCGAAGGCAACGGTCGATACCAGATTGGCGGCGATGGTGTCGTTCACCGCCGCGAGCACCGCCGGGAAGCCGCCACCGAAGCGAAAGCTGACCGGCAACCCCGGCGGCAGTCCGGCCACCACCTCCGCCACTCGTGCCTGCACGGCCCTCAGGGTCGGCCCCTGATGATCGCGCAGTTGCAGATGGATCGCGCCGTGACGGTAGTCCTGCGTGCGGTACTGGCCCAGATCGCCAGGATCGGCCGACTGCTCCAGCATCGCGATGAGCTGTCCGATCGCCTCACGATCGTCAGGGACTTCCCGATAACGGGGGTTGCCCTCGCGCAACATCATGTTCAGCGGTGCGACAAGGTCCGGCAGTGCCAGGGTGCCGACGATCTCCGGCTGGCGCTCCAGCTCCGCCTGCACCCGGCCGATCGCCTGCAACACCTGCGGATCCTTCATCGCCTCGTCCGCCTCGCCCTCGACCACCAGGAACATGCGTTCGGCGCCCGGGAAGGCGTCATCGATCGCTGCCACTGCACGATTGAAGGGCGAGTCGGGCCACAGCAGTGGCGTGCCGGGGAAGGCATCGCCAATCTGCAGTCCGAGGCTGCGCCACCCGGCCAAAGCGATGATTGCCACCGTGCCCACGAGCACCATCGGCGCCACGTGGCGAGCCGCCAGTGTGCGCCCAAGCCAGTGCAGGGCGCGGTCGAAAGGTCGGTGCCAGCGGCGGGGGCGAAACGCCGCCCACTGCAGGTCCGCCAGCACCAGTGGAATCAGCAGCACCACCGAGATCATCAGCGTGGAGAGCCAGATCACCCCGATCAGGGCCGCCCCGCGCAGGATCGGGATGGGCGTGGTCAGCATCACCGCGACCGCCCCCACATCGGTCGCCAGCCCCAGCGTGCTCGGCCGGAACAGCGTCACGAGCGTATGCCGCGCCGCCGGCAACGGCGCGCAGCGCGTGCGGGCCTCGGCGTAAAGCCGGCAGAACTGGACGGAGTGTGAGATGGAGCGGGCGGCCATGAGGAAGGCCAGCACCATCATCAGCGGGTCGAGCCGCAGGCCGGCGACGGCGACGGCACCGAGCGCGAAGGCCGCCGACAGCATCGCGGCCAGCACCGGTAGCGCAGTGCCGAGCACCGAGCCCATCGCCAACCACAGCAGCACGATCAGCAGCACGGCGATGGCGCCGGCAAGCAGCATGGTCTGCGGCACGTAATCGAGCGCGAGCGCCTGCAACACCGGCTCACCGACGACGTAGGTCTCCACCGCCGGGTGCGCAACCGCGGCCATGGCCTCTCGCACGCTCGCATGGATCTGCGCGTAGCTGACCTCGCCCCGGGCAATGGTGTCGTCGACGAAGCCGACCACGATCAGTGCCGAGCGCAGGTCCTGCGAAACGAAGTTGCCGTAGACGATGTCGTTGGCCAGAACCCGCTCTCGCAGCCGGGCCACCTCCGCCTCGTCCGCCGGTGGCTCCGGCCACATCAGCGGCTCGATGTCCACGCCGTAGCTCGAGGCGGAGATATGCCGCAGCTTGCGCGACGCCAGCGAGACCACCTGGTAGGGATCGGCCGCCGGCACGCTTTCCAGCCGCCGCGTAAGCGCCGCGAGCTCCCGCAGCACGTCGAGCTGGAACAGATCGCCCTCGCGCACCTGAAACATCACCACCAGAGCGTTGGCCGAACCGAAGGCGCTGGCGAAACGCTCGTGCGTGGCGATGGTCGGGTGCGCCAGCGGGTAGAGCTGCTCCGGCCCGCTGGCGACCTGCAGGCGCTGCCAGGCGAGCAGACCCATGGCCAGTGCCGCGAGTATCACCACCAGGCGAATCGACGCGCGGCGGGCAAACAGGGTGTCGAGCAGACGGCTGAACACGGCGGACGACATCGCAGCGCCCCGCTTAAAGCCGATTGCCCGATGCCGGCGACACGGCGGGTGAGCCGTGCCTGGCGATCAGCGACGCCGGCGCGCGGGCGTGCGAATGCGTTGCCACCTCCGGCGCCTCGGGCAACGATGCCCGGAGCGGGTGTGTCTGGGTCAGGGCCAGCAACTGCCGGCCACGCGCCTCCATCTCCAGCACCACATCGGCCGGTGCCAGCTGCCCGGCCGCAGGACTCAGGGCCTGTGCCTGCGGGCCCAGCGCCAGCAGGCTGCCACGCGCACCACCCAACAGCACGGCACGCGGCCCGAGCACGGCGGCGGCATAGAGTGCCGGCGCAGCCTGCACCGGCACCTGTTGCCAGCTCTGGCCGCCGTCCTCGCTCAGCAGCGCCGCCCCGTTCAGCCCCGCGATTACCCCCTGATCGCCACGGAAATCGATCGCCATGAGCGAGTCCGCGATAGGGCTCTCGACGGCCTGCCAGTGCACCCCATCCGTGGCGTACTGGATGCGACCGAACTCGCCAACCAGCCAGACGCCACGCCCGGAGAAGCCGACATCGTTCCAGGCCACATCCTCCGGCGGGACGACCCGTACGAAGGAGCGTCCTTCGTCGCCGCTGACCAGCACGGTGCCCATCACGCCGACTGCCCAAAGCTCACCGCTCGGCGCCCGCCGAATCCGGAGCAGCTTGTTCTCCACACTCGACATCGGCACGGGAATGGTGACCCAGCTTTGGCCGGCATCTTCCGAACGCACCACGGCGTTGCCATTGCCAACCGCCACCAGCGTGCGTTCATCCAGGGCGATGACATCCTGTAGATGTCGTTCCAGCCCGCTCGGCAACACCTGCCAATGTCGGCCACCATCCTGTGTGGCGCGTACCTGTCCGTACGCACCGACCAGCCACATTCGCTCGGCGTCGTGCGGCGCCACGGCCATGCCGTAATAGTGGTAACGACCGGCGAACGGTGCATCCGTGGCGCCCGGCACCACCGGCGAGAGCTGAAAGCTCAGCCCGATCGACACCAGGATCGCGAGGACTGCGAGGCCGATGGAGAGCCGTGGAATCCAGCGCGCCGAAGTGTTCATGAAGCACCTGCCCGGTTATCTAGTTACTATTTGTATGTTTATGTCGATAGCAAACTACATGCCAAGGGGCAGCATGTCCCATGATGGCCGGCACTTCTGACAGTCCGACTGGGGAAACGATAAGTTGGCGGCCGGAAATGCACCGTATCGGCGCAGCATGAACCAGAGGCGCGCATATCGGTTGCTGGGTTTCAGGGCAGAAAAAAAAGGGCGGCCAAGCGGCCGCCCAGTACCACGCGCCCTGTGTGGGCATCGCCCCTCAGATGAATGCTTGGCGGTAGTCGGTCAGGAATGTCCGGATATCCCTGGCCGGTCGTCCGGTGACATCGGCAACCGTCGGCGCCACATCCGCCAGATAGCCGGGCGGACCGAGCGCATAGAGTTCGTTCATCGCCTGAACCAGCGGCTCGGGCATGCCCATCTCCAGCATGCTGGCGGCAGCCTGCTCGCTGGAGACCGGCACGTAGCGCACGGGGGTGTCGAAGATCTCGCCCATGGCCTCGGCGATCTGCTCGCAGGTGACGGCCTGCGGTCCGGTCAGCGTATAGGCCTGGCCCTCATGGCCGGGCTCGGTCAAAGCAGTGGCGGCGACGGCGGCGATATCTCGCGCATCCACCCACGACACAGGACTCGCCTCACCGAGCGGGAGGTAGAACGCGCCATGATCGGCGATCGTCGGGGCCGACATCAGGAAGTTCTGCATAAAGAACGTCGGCTGCACGAACGTCCAGTCCATGCCGCTCTGCTTCAGCCGCTCCTGATTCTCACCGTGCCAGCGGCCAAACTGCACAGGAGCATCGGGTGCCGCACCGATGCCGGTGGACATGACGATGTGCTTGACTCCCGCCCCAGCGGCGGCATCGATCAGGGTGTTCTTCATCGCCACCTGATCGAGGGCCAGAGGCGTTACCAGGAACACCTTCTCCACGCCATCGAGCGCTGCAGGCAGCGAGAACGGATCACGCAGATCGCCCTGCACCACCTCCACACTGTCGTCGAACTGCGCCGACGCCTTGCTGACATCCCTCGCCAATACCCGCAGTGGCGAGCCTTTGTCGGCTAGTAGCTGCGCCACCTCGCCGCCGATATTCCCCGTTGCACCAACAACTAGAATCATTGTTTCCTCCCGTTCGCGGGCAGCCCGCCGGGATGATCCTAGCCTCTTCAGTTACAAATGTATACTTACGAGCGAATTGACGTGTTCCTGACGGAGCGGGCGAACCGCCTAGATCCGATGCAACCGCGGCACAGCAGCAGCAGGGGGCGCCTCTGCAATGGCCCGGCCATTGCCCTGGTCCTCCGCGAACCAACGGCGTGCCAGCGCTTCCAGTGGACGCATGATCTCCTCCAGTTCCCGACCACGGACGGTGAGCTCGTAGTTCACGTGTGGCGGAATCCCCAGCTGCTGCTCACGAATGATCAGGCCCGCCGCTTCCAGCCGCCGCAGCCGATCGGTCAGCATGCGGGCGGATATGCCGTGCACCTCGCGCTTGAGCTCGGAAAAGCGCAGCGAGTCGTGCTGCAACAGCACCCAGATGATGTAGGCCGTCCACGGCCCCATGATCAGCGAGATCAGTGCATCTACCGGACAGCCCGACTCGGGCACCGGCACGGCGAGAGGTTTGGACCGAGGCTGGCCGGGCGAACGATTCAACGGCATTTCATGTCTCCGTCGTGTTTTTTTCATGCGAGGAAGTCAGTTACTTCTTCTTATCTTAGCACCAGCAGTGACGCCAGCTGATGGTATGAACGAACGTTCATGTTAGGACCATCAATCCGCCTGCAGGTTGCATCCTGGACTGATGTACAGCACAGCTTCATCCCCTGGGGTACAACCGGGCAACCCCCGCTACGTGCCAGCCTTGATCGGCGGCCGCCCAGGAGGGCCCCAATCGAGCCCTTGGGCACAGGGCAAAAAGAAGGGGCCCGAAGGCCCCTGAGTCAGACCGCAAGTGCGGTCAGGCGAACTGCGGCCGCGGCGCAGGCGGAATCAGGTTGTCCCAGCCGCGCGGGCCGGGCTGACTGCCCCGCAGCAGTTCCTCGCGATCGTAGCCGTAGGTCTCGTTCTCGAGCTGGCTGACGCCGCTCTTCACGTTCTGCTCCGCCGCGAGTCGCCGCTCGGCCTCGGTAGCCATCTCGCGGTCCCACTGCAGCAGCAGCGGACTGATCCTGCGGTACCACAGCGGCGGCACCAGCGCGTAAAGGAACGCGGTGGTGTAGCCGCCCGGGGTATGCGGCGCCTCGCCCACCAACGGCTTCAGATCCCAGAATTCCACGCTGGCATCGGCATGGTGGTGCGAGTGGCGGTTGATCGCGCACAGGAACCAGTTGGACATGCGGTAGTTGCAGTTCCACGCATGGCGCACCTGCATCGGCTCGGTCGGCACGCGCACCAGGCCGTGATGCTCGATGTAGTTCGCCAGTTCCAGCGCGTTGCGGGCGAAAAACCCGATCGCCAGGTAGGCCAGCAGGCCCCAGCCGCCGGCTGCCAGCACGAAGATGCCGGCCACCACGGCCTCCATGGCCCAGCCGCGCAGAGCGCGATTGCCGATGCCGAAGGGGCTGCGGCCCATGCGCGTCAGACGCTCCTTTTCCAGGTCCCACACCTGCTTGTACTGCCCGATCGTGGAGCGGATCACGAAGTGGTAGTAGGTTTCGCCGCGCAGGCTGGTGGCCGGATCGGCCGGCGTGCACACCAGATTGTGGTGCCCGTAGGGGTGGCGGATGGAGAACAGCGTGAACATGCCGAATGCCTCGCCCAGCCGGCCCATGAACACGGCCACCGGATTCTCGGTGCGATGGGTCAACTCGTGGCCGACGATGATCGAGGCGTTGGTCGCCGCGATCGCCGCCACAGCGAACGCCGCCAGGATCACGCCCAGCGTATCGCCGGCATGCGCCGCCAGCAGGTCGTAGCCGGTCAGCCGCTCCAGGCCTGCGGCGAAGCCGAACAGATCGTTGCCGGCGACGTAGGCGCCGAGCATCCAGGCGAACATCAATACCGTCAGGATGCACACGATCTGCGCCGCGTACTGGATGGGGTAGAACACCCACGCCTGTCGGTATTCGTAGCTGCCCTCGTCCTTCCCGAACAGGGCATCGCCGATGAAGATGAACGCGAAGGTAAACACCGCCAACGCGATCAGGGCCTGCCCGGCGCCCGCCAGCATCAGCACCAGCGCCAGCAGGCTCAGCGCAGGGAACAGGAAGAAGCGTCCGTACTTCCACAGCGCTTTGAAAGCTTGCATCGAATTGCCTCCTCGTCTCGCTTTATTGAACGAGAAGTATGGTGCGGCCGGGATGCCCGAATCGGGATGCGACATAGCGTCGCACCGTGGCTGCACCGGCCCGGCGGCCGGCGCTGCGGCTAGAAGCTCGAATCCGGCTCGCGCAGGAAGGCGAGTTCCGCCGGCGTGCTGGTGCGGCCCAGCGCGGCGTTGCGATGCGGGTAGCGGCCGAAGCGTTCGAGGATCGCCAGGTGCCGGCGCTCGTAGTCCAGGCTCTGGGCGATCCCGTTCGCCGTGAACAGGGCCAGCGCCTGCTGGTGGATCAGCAGCGACTCGCTGTGCATGTAGGGTAGGTAGAAGAAGCTGCGCTGCGCGGCCGGCAGCGCCGCATCCGCGCCGGCGGCGACCGCCGTCTGGGCCAGCGCCAGCGCCAGCCCGTCCTGGGCGAAGGCGCGGGGCTGGTCGCGGTAGAGATTGCGCGAGAACTGATCCAGCACGATCACCTCGGCCAGCCGGCCGGCGGCGCTGCGGCGCCAGTCGTAGAGCTCGCAGCGGCAGGCGCGCTCGTGCAGCGCGCCGAAGTGGCGGGCGATCTCCCCATCCAGCGCCGCATCGCGCCGCCACCACGCGGCCGGTTCCAGCGCCTGAAACCAGAATTCGAGCACCGCCTCCGGTCCAGCTGCATCCCGCTCGCTCATCGCACTCACCCCTGCGCCGGCACCCGGCCCGCGCCGCCAGCCTCGCACGCGCCGGACCCCGGCGCACCCCGGCCCCGGTCCACAACCACCGCCGGCGTGATTACAATGCGGCCGCCGCCCGCGGCCTCGCCGCCGGGCGGGTGGATCGGCAGACCGAAGGTGACGCAAGGGTGATCGAGGTCGAAGGCTTGACGCGCCGCTACGGCAGCACCGTGGCGGCCTCGGCGGTCAGTTTCACCGCCAGCGCCGGACAGATCGTGGGCCTGCTCGGCCACAACGGCGCCGGCAAGACCACCATCATGAAGATGCTGGCCGGCTATCTCGAACCCACCGCCGGCAGCATCCGCATCGACGGGCTGGTCATGGGCGAGGCCACCCGCCAGATCCAGGCGCGGCTGGGCTATCTGCCGGAGAACTGCCCGCTGTGGCCGGAAATGACGGTCATCGACTACCTCGACTATCAGGCGAGCCTGCACGGGCTGGCCCCCGCGAGCCGCCCCGCCGCCATCGCCCGCGCCATCCGCCGCACGGCGCTGGGCGAGAAGGCGGCGGCGCCGATCCACACCCTCTCGCGCGGTTATCGCCAGCGCGTGGGCGTGGCCCAGGCGCTGCTGCACGAGCCGCAGCTGATCATTCTCGATGAGCCCACCAACGGCCTCGATCCGACGCAGATCCGCCAGATGCGCGGGCTGATCCGCGAGCTGGCCGGCCAGGCCACGGTGATCCTTTCCACCCACATCCTGCAGGAGGTCCAGGCGGTGTGTGACCGCGTGCTGATCCTGCGGGCCGGCCGGCTGGTGGTCGACGCCGAGCTCGCCGAGCTGCAGCGCGGGCGCGGTCTGGAGGTGGTCACCGGCGCCGAGGCGGCGGCCACGCTGGCCGCCGTGCCGGGCGTGAGCGAGGTGCAGGCGCAGGAGCGCGTCGACGGGCAATGGCGCTACCGGCTGGCGGCGCCCGCCACGGCGGCACCGGCCGTGGCCGCGGCGCTGGCAGGCGCGGGCATCGCGCTGCATGCGCTGACCCCGCGGCGGCGCGATCTGGAGGCGCTGTTCGCCGAGATCAACGAGCAGGAGCCGGCCGATGCGTGAGGTGCTGCGCGTGGCGCGCAAGGAGTTCCGCGGCTTCTTCGCCAGCCCTGCGGCCTGGCTGTTCCTCGGCGCCTTCCTCGCGGTGAGCCTGTTCGCGGTGTTCTGGGTGGAGACCTTCTTCGCCCGCAACATCGCCGATCTGCGTCCGCTGTTCGGCTGGCTGCCGCTGCTGCTGATCTTTCTGGTGGCGGCGCTGACCATGCGCGCCTGGTCGGAGGAGCGGCGCGCGGGCACGCTGGAGAGTCTGCTCACCGCGCCGGTGCGCCCGCTGCAGCTGGTGCTCGGCAAGTTCCTCGCCGCCCTGGCGCTGGTGACACTCGCGCTCGCGCTGACGCTACCGCTACCGGTCACCGTCGCCCAGCTCGGCCCGCTCGATCCGGGCCCGGTGATCGGCGGCTACCTCGCCGCGCTGTTCCTCGCCGCGGCCTACATCGCCATCGGCCTCTACGTCAGCAGCCGCACGGACAACCCGATCGTGGCGCTGATCCTCACCCTGCTGATCGGCGGCGCGCTGTATCTGATCGGCGAGACGGCGCTGACCTCGCTCGTCGGCTACCGGGCCGGCGCCGTGCTGGCTCAGTTCGGCACCGGCGCGCGCTTCGCCTCGATCACCCGCGGCGTGCTGGACCTGCGCGATCTCTATTACTACGCCTCGCTGGTCGGCATCTTCCTGACGCTGAACCTGCTCGCGCTCGAACGCCTGCGCTGGCAGGGCACCGGCGGCGGCACGCGTCTGCGGGCGCGGCAGGCGCTGGCGCTACTGGTGGTCGCCAACCTGCTGGCGGCCAACCTCTGGCTCGCGCCGATCACCGCCGCCCGCGTGGACCTCACCGAGGGCAATCGCTACAGCCTCTCCGAGGCCACCGAAGGCCAACTCGAACGACTCGACGAACCACTGCTGATTCGCGGCTACTTCTCCGCCCGTACCCATCCGCTGCTGGCCCCGCTGGTGCCGCAGCTGCAGGACCTGCTGCGCGAATACGCCGTCGCCGGCGGCGAGCGGGTGCGCGTGGAATTCGTCGACCCGCAGCGTGACCCGGCGCTGGAAGAGGAAGCCGCCAGCCGCTACGGCATCCAGCCGCTGCCCTTCCAGACCGCCGACCGCTACCAGGCCTCGGTCGTCAGCGCCTACTTCGACCTGGTCATCAGCTATGGCGACCAGTACCAGACGCTCGGCTTTCGCGACCTGATCGAGGTGAAGGCGCGCGGCGAGGCGGATCTGGACGTCGCGCTGAACAACCCCGAATACGCCATCACCCGCGCCGTGCGCCGCGTGGTGGACAGCTACCGCGCCGGCGGCGAGCCCTTCGCCGGGCTGCCCGAGCCGGTGGTATTCCGCGGCTACTTCTCCCCGGCCGCGCAGCTACCCGAGGTGCTGCGTGCCCTGCGCGAGGAGGTGCTGGCGGTCGTGCGCGAGCTGCAGGCACAGAGCGGCGGACGGCTGCAGCTCGAACTGGCCGATCCTGCCGCCGGCGACGGCGCCCTGGCCACCCAGCT
>JAASSS010000019.1 GCA_021767745.1 Pseudomonadota bacterium | reverse complement strand
ATGCCGGCGCCGAGCTGGCGCACCGGCTCGAACACCATCAGCGCGCTGGCCAGCCCCAGCACCACGACCACGAACTGCCCGAGCCGCTTGAGCACCGTGAACTGCGTGAACACGCGCCGCGCCGACAGGTTGTTGTCGACGTCCAGCGGGTAGCGGCGGCGGATGTACTGCTCGGTGGTGTTGAACGCCCGCAGCAACAGCACCACGACCAGCACGATCAGGGTGATCGCGGCCAAGTCGCCTACCACCCGCTCGTAGCGCGGCGGCACCGGTAGCAGCGGCAGGATCAGAATCAACGCCAGCGCCGGCATCACCAGCCGCAGCGCACTGGCGGCCAGCGGCAGGAACAGCGACTCCAGACGCCGCGTGCGGCTGGCCGACCACTGCTGCGCCCAGGCATCGAGCCGCCGCGCCAGGCGGATCATCAGCCAGAGGACACTGAGCAGGGCGACCAGATCCGCGCCGCGGGCGGCGCTGGCGAGCCAGTCCGGACTGCTCTGGCCATCGGCCAGCAGCGGCGCCACCGGCACCAGCGCGGCATAGACCCCGTAGGCCCAGAGCACGAGCAGCAGCGGCCCACGCAGCGCCGGCAGCGTGCGCCGCAGCAACTGGCCGGGTACGTCGTCGCCGGCGCCGGCGGTGGCACGGCGCAGCAGCCAGGTGAGCAGGCCGCTGGCGACCAGCAGGCCCAGAACGATCAGCAGGCTGGCGCCGGGGCGGGCACCGATCAGATCGGGGGCGAGTCCGCTGGCAAGGGCGCCATCGAGCTCGAAGAGAGGTTCGAGAACCGCATCATCATCCATGGGGCCGTCCGCGGTGGGGGCTGCGAACCCGGCCCCGCAAGCGGAGCCGCCTTAGTGACGCCCGGTGTGGCCGAAGCCGCCGCCGCCGCGTTCACTGGGGGAGAACGCGGCGACCGGCTCGAACACGGCCTGCACCACCGGCACGATGACGAGCTGCGCAATCCGCTCGCCCGGTTCGATGATGTACGCCTCATCGGCCCGATTCCAGCAGGAAATGCGTATCTCGCCCTGGTAGTCGGAATCGATCAGGCCGGTGAGGTTGCCGAGCACGATGCCATGGCGATGGCCAAGGCCCGAGCGCGGCAGCAGCAGGCCGGCAAAGCCGGGATCCTCCAGATGCAGACTGATGCCGCTGGGAATCAGTTCCACGGCGCCCGGGGCCAACGTGAGCGGCGCAGGCAGACAGGCCCGCAGATCCAGCCCCGCCGCCCCCGCCGTACCGTAGGTCGGAGCGGGAAACTCGTTACCGATGCGCGGATCCAGCACCCGGTAGGCAACCCGCATCAGCCGCCCTCCCCGACGACGCCGGAGGGTGTCGACCCGGCCGCGGCCCGTGGCAGGGGCAGGTGTGCCGCCACCTGCGCGATCAGCGCCGCGGCGAGCTGGCGCTTGGGCTGGCGGGGCAGCTCGCACTCCCCGCCCTCCCAGTAGAGCGTCAGGGCATTGTCGTCGGCGTCGAAACCCAGCCCCGAATCCACCCGGTTGGCGGCAATCATGTCGAGCCGCTTGTCGCGCCGCTTGCCCTGGGCATGGCGCGCCAGTGCCTCGGTCTCGGCGGCGAAGCCGACGGTGAACGGCGGCTGCGCCAGCGCCGCGACTTCGGCGAGGATGTCGCGCGTGCGCGTCAGCGAAAGTGAGAACGCCGCCTCGGACTTCTTGATCTTGTGCGCCGCCTGATGCTCCGGCCGGTAGTCGGCGACCGCCGCGGCGGCGATGAAGATGTCGCAGGCAGCCACCTGCGCCATGACCGCCCTGTGCATCTGCTCGGCGCTCTCCACGTCGATCCGCGTAACGCCGGGCGGTGTCGGCTGATGCACGGGTCCGGCCACCAGACAGACCTCGGCGCCCGCCGCCCGCGCGGCGGCGGCCACGGCGAAACCCATCTTGCCGGAGCTGCGATTGCTGAGATAACGCACCGGGTCGATCGCCTCGCGCGTCGGGCCGGCAGTCACCAGCAGCCGGTGCCCGGCCAGCTCGCCGCCGGGGCGCCGGTGCAGGGCGCCGACGATTTCCTCGGGCTGCAGCATGCGGCCGGGGCCGACCTCGCCGCAGGCCTGCTCGCCTTCCGCCGGGCCCAGCACGCAGGCACCGCGGGCGGTGAGCGTGGCGAGATTCGCCTGCGTCGCCGGATGCTGCCACATCAGCCGGTTCATTGCCGGTGCCAGCACCAGCGGAGCGGCGCTGGCCAGGCACAGCGTCGTCAGCAGATCGTCCGCCAGGCCGTGCGCGAGGCGGGCAATGCAGTGCGCGGTCGCGGGTGCGATCAGCAGGCAGTTGGCCCAGCGGGCGAGCTCGATATGGCCCATGGCGGCCTCGGCCGCCGGATCGAACAGCGCCTCGCGCACCGGCCGACCGCTGACCGCCTGCAGAGCCATCGGCGTGACGAACTGCCGGCCGGCGCCGGTCAGCACCACCTCCACTTCGGCGCCGGCGGCCCGCAGGGCGCGCACCAGCACCGGCGCCTTGTAGGCAGCGATGCCACCGGTGACCCCGAGTAGCACTCGCGCCGGGAAGTTCTGCTCGCTCACGGCCGCCCGTCCGCAGGTTGATGCCGACAGATGCTATCAAAGCTGAGGGGCCTCACGCGGCTGCCGATAGCGGGTCGATGACAGCCCACGCCCCGCATCAGAGCATCCGTGAGTGGCCGGCCGGCGAGCGGCCGCGGGAGAAGCTCGCCGCCCGCGGCGCGGCGGCGCTCTCCGATGCCGAGCTGCTGGCGATCTTCCTGCGCACCGGGCGCGCCGGCTGTACGGCGGTCGACATGGCGCGCGAGCTGCTCGCCGAGTTCGGCGGCCTGCGGGCGCTGCTGACGGCGGAGCAGGCCACCTTCTGCGCCCGCCCGGGGCTGGGGCTGGCCAAGTACGCACAACTGCAGGCGGCCCTGGAGATCGGCCGGCGTCATCTGCAGGAAACCCTGGAGCGCGGCGGCGCCCTGAGCCGGCCTGCGGATGCGCGGGACTTTCTGCGCGCACGCCTGCGCGATCATCCCTACGAAGTCTTCGGCTGCCTGTACCTGGACACGCGGCACCGGATGATCCGCTTCGAGGAACTGTTCCGGGGCAGTATCGACGGCGCCAGCGTGCATCCGCGCGAGATCGTGCGGCAGACCCTGGCGGTGAACGCGGCCGCCGTGATCTTCTGCCACAACCACCCCTCCGGCGTGGCCGAACCCAGCGGGGCGGACCGGCAGATCACCCGGCGGCTGTGCGAGGTAATGGCGATGATCGAGGTGCGCGTGCTCGATCATCTGGTGGTGGGCGACGGGCAGTGCGTGTCGTTCGCCGAGCGCGGCTGGCTCTAGGGCTTGCGGTTGTCTTCGCGCGGCGGCGCTGCTATAAAGGCCTGCTTTCCGTCACCCGACTGCCTGCGGAGCAGGACCATGTCCAAGATCTGCCAGGTCACCGGCAAGCGCCCGATGACCGGAAACAACGTCTCCCATGCCCACAACAAGACGCGCCGGCGCTTCCTGCCGAACCTGCGCTATCAGCGTTTCTGGGTGGAGAGCGAGAATCGCTTCGTGCGTCTGCGCCTGTCCTCCAAGGGCATGCGCATCATCGACAAGAAGGGCATCGACGTGGTGCTCGCCGAGCTGCGTGCTCGGGGCGTGAAGGTCTAGGAGGCTCAGCATGCGCGACAAGATTCGATTGGTATCGAGCGCCGGCACCGGCCACTTCTACACCACCGACAAGAACAAGCGGAACATGCCGGGCAAGATGGAGATCAAGAAGTTCGATCCCGTCGTGCGCAAGCATGTGCTCTATCGCGAGGCCAAGATCAAGTAGCCCCGCGGCAGGCCGCCACGAAAAAGCCCGCCTTCCGGCGGGCTTTTTGTTTGGCCAGATCGCGGCATCCTAACGCGCGGCGTTCGGCACCGGCACCGGGCGGTAGGTCTGCAGCCGGGCCGCGAAGCCGCGCAGCGCATCGATGCCCGAAGCCTCCGCATGGCGGCACCACTCACGGATGCGCTCCAGCAGATGCTCATCGCTGTGCCCGCTGCTCTCCCAGATCTCCTGCAGGCGCTCACGGAAATGATAGACCGTGAGTAGCTGCGGATGTGCCGCCAGCAGGCGCTCGAGTTCCCCCGAGGCCCGCCGGCTGAGCCGGGACTGATCGCGAACCAGCAGCTGGCGGGCCCGCAGCGCCGACATGCCCGGCAGTACGGCATGGCTCCGGAGTGTCGGCACCGTCACGCGCCGCGCATAGTCGCGCAGCACGTGCATGCGCTGGGCCACGATCGCCTGCAGTGTCTCGCGATCCACCCCGCTCGCCTGTCGGTCCCGGTGCGGCCTCGGCGCCACCTTCTTGATGGTCACCAGCCTCAGCCGCTCCAGCAGGCGCAGGTACGCCCAGCCGAGGTCGAATTCGCCCCGCCGCTGCGAGAAGCGCGCCGAACTGGGGAAGGCATGATGATTGTTGTGCAGCTCCTCGCCACCGGCGATCAGCCCGATCGGCACGATGTTGGTGGCGGCATCCTTGCACTCGAAGTTCCGGTAGCCCCAGTAGTGGCCGATGCCGTTGATCACCCCGGCGGCCCAGAACGGCGTCCACACCATCTGCACGGCCCAGATCGCCAGCCCCGGCAGCCCGAACAGCAGTAGATCGAGCCCCAACATGCTGATCGGCCCCCAGGTGGAGCGCGGCGTGTAGAGATGCCGCTCCAGCCAGTCGTGCGGCGTGGCATGGCCGTACTTGGCGAGCGTCTGCGGATTGCGGGTCTCGCGGCGGTAGAGGAAGGCCCCGCCCCAGAGCACCCGATGGATGCCGTAGAACACGGGGCTGTGCGGATCTTCCTCGGTCTCGCACTTGGCGTGATGCTTGCGATGCACCGCCACCCATTCACGCGTCACCTGTCCGGTGGTCAGCCAGAGCCAGAAACGGAAGAAATGGCTCAGCAGCGGATGCATCTCCACGCTGCGATGCGCCTGGCAGCGGTGCAGGTACAGCGTCACCCCCAGCGAAGTCAGGTGCGTCAGCCCCAGAGTCACCAGGAGGTAACCCCACCAGGGGAGGGCAATCAGCCCGAAAGTCAGCAAATCGCTCATAGTTCTCGGTATCGATGATTAGGCGTCGGATGGGCACGGCAGGCGCACGCCCAGTGCCGCAGAGGGCCCGTCATACTGCGGCGCCATCCGGCGCATTTCAAGCGCCCGATGGCGCGCCCTGCCGGTGCAGATGCAGGTGGCCGAGCTCATCCAGCCGGGCCTGCCAGCCACGAGCCACCCAGGTGCTGCTGTCGGCGTCGAGCACGATCAACGGCCCGGCCAGCGGCGCCGCAGGCAACGCCGCCCGCGACCAGACGGGCACCGGCCTGACCTCGCCGACCACGACGACGTTGTCGGCCGGCGCCGCCCGGGCTGCAGGCCGCCGCAGCGGCGCCGGCAGACGCGGCGCCGGCCCCTGCACCGCGGCACGCACGGCCGCGATCTCCAGCGGCAGATCGAGGCGATGCCCGTAGCGCCGCTCGTGTGCTGCGTGAAAGGCCGCCTCGGCCTCTGCCAGCCCTGACAACGGCACGCCGAGCGTATGACTCTGGCCGCGATAACGCAGTTCCACATAGCACTGCCGTTGCCGTCCCGATGCCACGCCCTCGCGATCCAGCGCCACCTCGATCTGCTGCGTCAGCGCCTCGCCCAGGCCCGCCGCGCTGGCCAGCCCCCCGGCACAGAGCGGTACGCCCAACGCATGTACCGCCTGGCGCCCGGGGGCGGCGGCCAGCATGCCGTAGGCCGAAAGCACGCCGGCATGCATCGGCACCAGGGCACGCGTGATGCCCAGCGCCTCGGCGAGCGCACACACGTGCAACCCCCCGGCGCCACCGAAGCAGGCAAGGACATAGTCGCGGGGATCCTCGCCGCGCTGGAGGGTGATGACCTGCAGCGCCTCGGTCATGTGGGCATTGGCCAGCGCGATGATGCCCTCGGCCGCCGCCGCGGGGGAGGTTCCGAGCGGGCCCGCCACGCGGGCTAGCGCCGCCTCGGCCGCCGCCCGATCGAGCCGCAGGTCGCCGAGCGCGGCGGTGATCGGCAAGCGACCGAGCACCACGTTGGCGTCGGTGACCGTCGCCATGCAGCCGCCGCGGCCATAGCAGGCCGGCCCCGGCTCCGCGCCGGCCGAGGCCGGCCCGACCAGCAGCACGCCGCCGGCATCGACACGGGCGAGCGAGCCGCCGCCGGCGCCGATGGTATGGACATCCACCGCCGGCACATTCACCGGATAGCGGCCGACGTGGGTCTGCTCGGCCAGCCGCGGCTGGCCGTCGATCACCGAGACGTCGGTGGACGTGCCGCCCATGTCGAAGGTCAGCAGGCGCGACAGGCCACAGGCCCGGCCGATCGCCTGTGCGCCGGCCAGGCCGCCGGCGGGCCCGGAAAGCAGCAGATGTACGCCGCGCCCGCCCGCCTGACGGCTGTCGATCGTCTGCCCGCTGCTCTGCATGACGCTCACCGGCGCCGGCGCCAGCGCCTGCCCCAGCCGCGCCAGATAACCCGCCACCCGCGGCCCGACGGCGGCATTCAGCCATGTCGCGATCCCACGCTCGTACTCGCCCAGGGTCGGCAGCACGGCACTGGAACGGCTGACGAAGATCCCGGCGGGCACCATCGCCGCGATCCGCCGCTCGTCGGCATCGTCGAGCGGGGAGAACAGCAGGTTGATGGCCACGGCCTCCGGCGCCAGTGCCCGCAGCTGGGCGACCAGCTCGGCCAGCGCCGCCTCGGTCAGCGGTGCCAGCCGCTCGCCGCCGGGGCCCAGCCGCCCGTCGACCTCCAGGCACAGCGTGGGCGGTACGGGCGGCGGCACCGGCGGCGGCTGCAGGTCGTAGAGCGCCGCCCGGGTCTGCCGGCCGATGGTCAGCACATCGGCGAAGCCGCGGTTGGTGACGTACGCCGTGCGTGCCAGGCGCCCCTCCAGCACCGCGTTGGTCGCCACGGTCGAGCCGTGCACCACCCGCAGCCGCTCGGGCGCAAGACCGAGCTCGGCGATGCCCTGCAGGATCGCCTGCTCCGGCGCCGTGGGGGTCGACAAGCACTTGTGCACCCGCAGCCGACCGTCCCGCAGCACCAGAAAGTCGGTAAAGGTGCCGCCAGTGTCGACACCGAGCAGGATGGGATCGGCCATGCTCATCGGCCGGGCGCGGCCGGGGCAGCGGCGCGCTGCGCCATGGCCACGGGCACAGCCGACGCCTTGCGCCACACCGCCCGACGCCCCAAGTTAGCGCCACACCCACCGACCCTCTGCCGCCGATGCCGGAACTGCCGGAAGTCGAGACCACCCGCCGTGGCATCGCGCCGCACGTGACCGGCCAGCGCATCGTCCGGCTGGTCGTACGCGAACCGCGGCTGCGCTGGCCGGTGCCCGCATCGCTGCCGGACCGGCTTGCCGACCGGCGCATCGAGGAGGTCTCGCGCCGAGCCAAGTATCTGCTGCTGACCGTGCCGCCGGGTACGCTGATCCTGCACCTCGGCATGTCCGGCTCGCTGCGGCTGGTGCCGGCGGTGCGAACGCCGGCTCGGCACGACCACCTGGACCTGGTACTCGCCGATGGGCTGTGCCTGCGCCTGACCGATCCGCGCCGCTTCGGCTCCGTGCACTGGACCGAGGCGCCACCCGCCGACCACCCGCTGCTGCGCGGGCTCGGGCCCGAACCGCTGGCCGATGCCTTCGACGGCGACTGGCTCTACACCCGCAGCCGCCACCGGCGCAGCGCCGTGAAGCCGTTCCTGATGAACGCGCAGAACGTGGTCGGCGTCGGCAACATCTACGCCAGCGAGGCACTGCACCTGGCCGGCATCGATCCGGCACGCGCGGCCGGCCGTATCGGCCGGGAGCGCTATCGCGAGCTCGCCGCGGCGATCAGGACGGTGCTCGCGGCCGCCATCGAGGCCGGCGGCACCACGCTGCGGGACTTCCTCGCCAGCGACGGCCGGCCGGGCTATTTCCGCCATCACCTGCGCGTGTATGGCCGCGCCGGCGAACCCTGCCCGCGATGTGCGGCGCCGATCCGCCTGCGCGTACTCGGCCAGCGCGCGACCTACGACTGCGTGCGCTGCCAGCACTGACCGGCGCCGGCCGGAGCCGCTTGCGCCCTCACCGGGTGGTGCCGCCGCCAGCGGCCGCCGGCATCGGCACCGGCCGCTGCAGCGTCGGCACCGCCACCTGCGCCGCGCCGATGCCACGGGGGTCGCTGGCCGCCTGCAGGCCGACGTCCGGCGCCTCGATCACCACCTGCATGTTGCCGTAGCGCCGATCCAGCGGGCGCAGCGTGTGGCCGGCGGCGGTGAGCCACGCGATGGCGTCGGCATCGAATGCCTCAGGCTCGTGGAAGATGGCATCCGGCAGGTACTGATGGTGATAGCGCGGCAGCGCCGCCAGCTGCGCCGCATCGCCCCCCTCGGCGAAGGCCAGTGTCGCCAGCAGCACCATGCTGATGATGCGACTGCCTCCCGGGGTACCCAGCACGGCGAACCGTTCGCCCTGACGCAGGAAGGTCGGCGTCATGCTGGAGAGCATGCGCTTGCCGGGCGCGATCGCGTTCGCCGCGCCGCCCACCAGGCCGTAGACGTTCGGCACGCCCGGCGCGGCGACGAAGTCGTCCATCTCGTTGTTCAGCACCACGCCGGTGCCCGGCGGCACGAAGCCGCTGCCGAAGCCGTAGTTGATCGAGAGCGTGGCCGCCACACGGTTGCCCTCGCCATCGACGATCGAGAAATGCGTGGTGTGCGGCCCGCCCGGGGCCGGCACGGCCGGCGCGAGCAGGGCACTGGGCGTGGCGCGATCCGGCGCGATGCCGGCGCGCAGGCCGGCGGCGTAGTCGGTGGAGAGCAGGCGTGCCAGCGGCATGTCGACGAAGTCCGGATCGCCGAGCCAGGCCGCACGGTCCCGATATGCCCGCCGCATCGCCTCCGCCACCAGATGGGCGCGCGGTCCGGCGGCGAGCCCTTCGAGGTCGAGGCCGGCCAGGATATTGAGTGACTCGACCAGCACCACACCGCCGGACGATGGCGGCGCGGCGGCGACGATCTCCACGTCGCGATAGCGCCCGCGCACCGGCTCGCGCTCGACCACGCGGTACTGCGCCAGATCCTCCGGCTGCCAGATACCGCCGGCAGCGCGCGTCCCCTGCACCAGCCGTCGCGCCACCGGACCCCGATAGAAGCCGTCGCGCCCGCGGGCGGCCAGCGCCTGCAGCGTGCGCGCCAGATCCGCTTGCCGCAGCCGCGCGCCGGCCGCCGGTGCCTTCCCCGCCGGCAGGAAGATCGCGGCCGCCGCCGGCGAGGCGGCCAGCGCATCGCGCCGGCGCTGCACGTGCTCACGCAGGTGCGCATCGACCTCGAAGCCGGCCTGCGCCAACGTGATCGCCGGGGCCAGGCTGCGCGCCAGTGGCAGCCGGCCATGATCGGCCGCCAGCCGGTCCAGCGCTGCCGGCAGGCCGGGGATGCCGGCAGCGAGCGCGCCATCCAGCGAGGCGGCCGGATCGACCGCCCCGCTGGCGTCGCGGTACATGTCCGCGCTCGCCGCCAGCGGCGCCCGTTCGCGGGCATCGAGCATCACCTCATGCCCGTCCGCCGCACGATGCAGCAGATAAAAGCCGCCGCCGCCGAGGCCGGAGCTGTAGGGCTCCACCACGGCGAGCGCGGCGCTCACTGCCACCGCCGCGTCGAAGGCGTTGCCGCCCGCCGCCAGCACCTCGAAACCCGCCGCGGTCGCCGCCGGGTGGGCGCTGGCCACCGCGGCCGGCACCGCCGCCGCCCCGGCCGGCACCAGCGCCAGCAGCAGCCAGAGCCACAGGCCCGCGTGCAGGCGGGCGACCCGGCTGCACCTCATGAGGCGTCCGGCGCCTCGGCGCGCAGCCGCCGGCGCAGCTCGGCAGCGACGTTGCCGGTCACGAAGTCGCTCACGTCGCCGTTCATGGCCGCGATCTCGCGCACCAGCGTCGATGAGAGGTAGGTGTATTTGGCCGAGGGCGCGAGAAAGACCGTTTCCACCGACGGCACGAGGTGGCGATTCATGCCGGCCAGCTGAAACTCGTGCTCGAAGTCGGAGATGGCACGGATGCCGCGCAGGATCACGTCGATCCCGTGGGTGCGGGCATATTCCACCGTCAGCCCCTGAAAGGCGACGATCTCGACGTTGTCGATGTTAGTGACGGCGCCCTCGCACATGCGCATGCGCTCGCCGACCGAGAACAGCGGCCGCTTGCCCGGGTTGTTCGCCACCGCCAGCACCACACGATCGAACAGCCGTGCGGCACGGTGCACCAGATCGACATGCCCGCGGGTGATGGGATCGAACGAGCCGGGATAGAGGGCGACGGCCATGGACGCTCCAGGTCGGTGAGGTACGCGGCTCAGGCGCCCCCGGCGCCGGCCTGCCGCCAGAGATGATACCGAACCCGTCCGGCCCTGCCGCTGCGCCAGGGCAGGTAGCCCGCCGGCGGGGCCTGCGCCTGTCCGGCCTCGAGATAGACCATGCCGCCCGGCGCCAGCAGGCCACGGGCCTGGAGGGTGGCGAGCAGCGGCCCGGACGGCTGTTCGGCGAATGGCGGGTCGAGCAGGACCAGGTCGAAGAGGCCGTCAGCCTGGCGCAGCCAGGCCGGCACATCGGCCGCCACGATCGTCGCCGGCGCCTCGAGCCGTGCGGCATTGGCCTGCAGCGCGCGCACCAGCGCGGGATCCCGCTCGACGAAGACCGCGGCCGCGGCGCCGCGCGAGAGGGCCTCGAGCCCGAGCGCGCCGGTGCCCGCGTACAGGTCCAGGACCCGGGCGCCGGGCAACTGCGGCATCAGCCAGTTGAACAGCGTCTCACGCACGCGATCCGGCGTCGGACGCACAGCCGTGGCCGGCGGAAAGTCCAGCCGCCGACCCCGCCAGCGGCCGGCGATGATCCGCACCGACTGCCGCGCAGCACCCGCAGGACGGCGCCGCGAGGGGCTCACGCCGGGCGGCCGTCGAGCCCGTAGAGGCCGGCGACGCCGAGCACGATCAGGCCGATGGCAGCGAGTTGCGCCGGCGTCAGGCGCTCGTCGAACAGGGCAACGCCCAGTAGCGCGACCAGGGCCGTGCCGACACCGGCCCAGACTGCATAGGCCAGCCCGAGCTTCAGCTCCTGCAGGGCCAGGGCCAGCATGCTGAAGGCGAGCCCGTAGCTGGCCAGCGTGACCACGAACAGCCCCGGCCGGGTCAGGCCGGCCGAGAGCTTCAGGCACAGCGTGCCGATCACCTCCAGCCCGATCGCGAGCGCCAGCCAGCGCCAGCCGTTCATTCAGGCACCCGCCAGTGCCTGGTCGATGTCGGCGAGGATGTCGTCGACGTGCTCGATGCCGATGGACAGGCGCACCATGTCCGCCGACACCCCCGCCGCCGCCAGCTCGTGCTCGTCCAGCTGCCGATGGGTGGTGGTCGCCGGATGACAGGCGAGCGACTTGGCGTCGCCGATGTTCACCAGACGCACGATCAGCTCCAGCGCGTCGATGAAGCGCCCGCCGGCCGCCCGGCCGCCCTCGATGCCGAAGCTGAGCACGCTGGCGGCCCGCCCGCCCAGGTAGCGCTGCGCCAGCGCGTGGTCGGGCGCCTCTGGCGAGCCGGCGTAGTTGACCCAGCGTACCTTCGGATGCTGGCGCAGGTGCGACGCGACGCGCACGGCGTTCTCGCAGTGCCGGTCCATGCGCAGCGGCAGCGTCTCGATGCCCTGCAGCAACAGGAAGGCGTTGAAGGGCGAGAGCGCCGCGCCCATGTTGCGCAGCGGTGCGACCCGGCAGCGGCCGATGTAGGCGGCCTCGCCCAGCGCCTCGGTGTACACCACGCCGTGATAGGAGGGGTCGGGCTCCACCATCATCGGGAAGCGCTCGCCGTGGGCGCGCCAGTCGAAACGGCCGGAATCGACGATCACGCCGCCGATGCTCGTGCCGTGCCCACCCATGTACTTGGTCAGCGAGTGCACGACGATGTCGGCGCCATGCTCGAAGGGCCGGCACAGATAGGGCGTCGCGACCGTGTTGTCGACCACCAGCGGCACGCCGACCTCGCGGGCGATCGCCGCCAGCCGGCCCAGGTCGGCGATCTCGCCGGAGGGGTTGCCGATCGACTCGCAGTAGATCAGCCGCGTGCGCTGGTCACACAGCGCGCGGATGCGGTCGAAATCGTCATGCGCCGCCATGCGCACCTCCAGGCCCTGGTTCGGCAGCCCGTGCGCGAACAGGTTGTAGGTGCCGCCGTAGAGCCGGCTGGTGCTGACGATGTTGTCGCCGGTCCGGGTGATCGTCTGGATGGCGTAGGTGATCGCAGCCATGCCCGAGGCCACCGCCAGCGCGCCGACGCCGCCCTCCAGCCCGGCGACCCGTGCCTCCAGCACCGCGTTGGTCGGGTTCATGATGCGGCTGTAGATGTTGCCCGGCACCTTCAGGTCGAACAGGTCGGCGCCGTGCTGGGTGTCGTCGAAGGCGTAGGAGGTGGTCTGATATATGGGTACCGCCACCGCCCGGGTCGTGGGCTCCGGGCTGTAGCCGCCGTGGACGGCCAGTGTTTCCAGTCGCATGGGCTTCCCCCGTTCCGGCAATGGGCGGCAGTCTAGAGAGTCGCTCCCCGGCCCGCTACCGGGCCCGCCGGGCGAGTGCTAGCATGGCCGGCCACCCGCATCCATCGCAGCCATGTTCGGCTTCCGCAAGAAGAAAGGCGATCCCGACAAGCCGTCTGCCGAGTCGCAGCCCGCGGCGTCGCAGCCGTCCGACGCGCCGTCCGCCGATGGAGAATCGCCACCGGCCGCGCCCGAGTCGCGCCCCGGCGCCGCCCCGGCCGCCGACGCCCCGGAGCAACCGGCAACCTCCGCCCGCTCCGGCCTGTTCGGACGCATGCGCGCCGGGCTCTCGCGCACGCGCGAGAGCTTCAGCCGCGGCGTCGCCGACGTGCTGCTCGGCGAGAAGCAGCTCGACACCACGTCGCTGGAGGAGGTGGAGACGCAGCTGCTGCTGGCCGACGTCGGCGTGGAGGCGACCCAGCAGATCGTCGGCGGCCTGACCGAGCGGCTCAGTCGGCGCGAGTTGGAGGCCGGGCGCGGCGCCCTCGAAGCGCTGCGTGCGGAGATGCTGGCGCTGCTGCAGCCGGTCGAGCAGCCGCTCGTGATCCCACCGGCGCCGCGCCCCTTCGTGATCCTGGTGGTCGGCGTCAACGGTGCAGGCAAAACCACCACCATCGGCAAGCTGGCCCGGCGCTATCGCGATGAGGGGCTGAGCGTGATGCTGGCCGCCGGCGACACCTTCCGTGCGGCCGCCGTCGAGCAGCTCCAGCAGTGGGGTGAGCGCAACGAGGTGCCGGTGATCGCCCAGCGCACCGGCGCCGACAGCGCGGCGGTGGTGTTCGACGCGCTGCAGGTGGCGCGCAGCCGCGGCGTGGACGTGCTGATCGCCGATACGGCCGGCCGGCTGCACACCCAGTCGAACCTCATGGCGGAGCTGGCCAAGGTCAAGCGTGTGATGGCCCGGATCGATGCGGACGCGCCCCACGAAACGCTGCTGGTGCTCGATGCCGGCAACGGCCAAAACGCGCTGAGCCAGGCGCGTCAGTTCGCCGAGGCGATCGGTGTCACCGGCATCGCGCTGACCAAGCTCGACGGCACCGCCCGGGGCGGCATCATCTTCGCCATCGCGCGGGCGTTGGGCCTGCCGGTGCGGTTCGTCGGCGTCGGCGAAGGTGCCGAGGACCTGCGCGGCTTCTCTGCCGAGGCCTACGTCGGCGGGCTTCTGGACGGCTTCGACTCGGCCGCCTGAGCGGCATGCCGATGCAGGGCGGACCGCTGGTGCGCTTCGAGGGCGTGAGTAAGCGCTACGGCGGCGATGAGGCGATCCGCGAGATCAGCTTCGAGCTCGCCCGCGGCGAGCTCGCCTTCCTGACCGGCCACTCCGGTGCCGGCAAGAGCACCGTGCTGCGCCTGCTGGCGTTGCTGGAGCGGCCGACACGCGGCCGGCTGATCGTCGATGGCGAGGCGCTGGAGCGGCTGCCGGCGCGGGCGGTGCCGCTCTACCGGCGCAAGGTCGGGCTGATCTTCCAGGACCACAAGCTGCTGCCGGATCGCAACGTCTACGAGAACATCGCACTGCCGCTGCGGATCGCCGGCCTGCCCGAGGCGGACATCGGCCGGCGCATCCGACCGGCGCTCGACCAGGTCGGCCTGCTGCACAAGGAACGGGCACTGCCCGAGACGCTCTCGGGCGGCGAGCAGCAGCGCGTGGGCATCGCCCGCGCCATCGTCAGTCGACCGCCGCTGCTACTGGCGGACGAGCCCACCGGCAATCTCGACCCCGCGCTTTCCGCGGAGATCATGCGGCTGTTCAAGCGACTGCGGGAGGCCGGCAGCACGGTGCTGATCGCCTCCCACGACCTCAGCCTGATCCAGCACATGGGCGAGCGCATGCTGGTGCTCAACCATGGCCGGCTGCAGGCGTGAGGAAGCCGCCCGCCAACCGCGCTCGCCGCGCCGGCGCCACCCGCCGGCCGCCGTCGCCGCCGCCGCGATCGCACGGCCCGCCGAAGCGTGACGGACGCACTGCCGGCCCCCGCCCCGCCGGCGCCCGCGCCGCCCGGCCGCAGCGGGCGCGGCCCCTCCGACCCCTTGCTTGGCCCCGGCTGGGCGAGGGCTGGCAGCGCCAGCACCGCCGGGCGGCGCGCCACGCCGTCGAGCAGCTGCGCCGCCAGCCGATGACCAGCTGGATGACCATCACCGTGATCGCCATCGCCCTCGCCCTGCCGGCGGGTCTCTCCCAGGGGCTGGACCGGATCCAGCACTGGGCCGGCAGCTGGCATGGGCAGGCGACCCAGCTGTCGCTCTTCCTGCGCCCTGAGGGTACGGATGCGCAGGCAGCCGAGCTGGCGTCGACGCTCGTCCAGCGCGACGACGTCGCCGAGACCAGCGTCATCACGCGTGCGCAGGCGCTGGCGGAGCTGCGGCGCAATGGCGATTTCGAGGCCGCGCTCGGCGTGCTGGAGGACAACCCGCTGCCGCCGGTGGTGGTGGTCACGCCCACACCGACCGAGGCCGGGGCGCTGACGCGGCTGCAGGCGGCGCTCGGGGAGTATGCCGGGGTCGATACCGTGACGCTGGACCGAGAGTGGTTGCGCCGGCTGGAGGCGCTGCTGTCGGTCGGCGGGCGGCTGGCGGCGTTGGCGGCCGTGCTGCTGGGGCTGGCAGTCGTCGCCATCGTCGGCAACACGATCCGGCTGGAGATCCAGAACCGGCGCGCGGAGATCGAGCTGCACAAACTGCTCGGCGCGACCGACGCCTACGTCAGGCGTCCATTCCTGTACCTCGGTGGCCTGTACGGACTGGCCGGCGGCATCGCTGCCCTGGCGCTGCTCTGGCTCGGCGGCCTGTATCTGCAGCCGGCCGTGAGCGAACTCAGCCATCTCTACGGCACCGCCGGTGGCACGCCCGACCGCCAAATGCATCCACCGGCGCTCGGCGTATTGGGCGGGGGCGTTCTGCTCGGGCTGGCGGGCGCCTGGCTGTCAGTGCGTCATCACCTGCGACAGATCGAACCGACCTGAGCTTGCAAACCGCTTCCCTCGTCCCCATCTAGCCGCTCACGCGACCCGGCACCGCTGGGGAACCTCACGCCGTTCGTGGGGTCTTAACCGTTGTGAATGAACGAGTTAAATTGTACCTGCAGTACATGGGGAATCCCCGGGGAGGCTTGCGATGAGCCAGAGCATGATTGCCACCCAGCCGGCGCGGATCCCGGCACCGACCGACAGCCTGCAGAGCTACCTGAACCACATCGGCCAGTTTCCGGTGCTGGCGCAGGATCGCGAGCAGTCGCTGGCCCGCGCGTGGCGCGACGATCAGGACGTCAGCGCGGCGCAGACGCTGGTGCTGAGCAATCTGCGCTTCGTCGTCCACATCGCCCGCGGCTACCGTGGCTATGGGCTGCCGCAGGCAGACCTGATCCAGGAGGGCAACATCGGCCTGATGAAGGCGGTGAAGCGGTTCGATCCGGACGTCGGGGTGCGGCTGATCTCCTTCGCGGTGCACTGGATCAAAGCCGAGATCCACGAATACATCCTGCGCAACTGGCGCCTGGTGAAGGTGGCGACCACGAAGGCGCAGCGCAAGCTGTTCTTCCACCTGCGCAGCGCCAAGCAGCGCCTCGGCTGGTTCAGCGACGAGGAAGTCCACGCCGTGGCGGAGGATCTGGGCGTGCCGGCAAAAACGGTGCTCGAGATGGAGTCGCGCCTGAGCGGGCAGGACATCTCCTACGAGCCGGCCGGTGATGAGGGCGAAGACGCGAGCTTTGCGCCGGCGCAGTATCTGGCGGACGAGGCCAACGATCCGGCTGCCGAAGTGGAGGCTGCGGACTGGCAGGCGCACAGCGAGGCCCAGCTGCACTCTGCGCTCGAGACGCTCGATGCGCGCAGCCGGGACATTATCGACCGCCGCTGGGGCAGCGAGACCAAGGCCACACTGCAGGAGCTGGCGGACGAATACGGTGTTTCGGCCGAACGGATCCGGCAGATCGAGAGCAGCGCGCTGAAGAAGATGCGGGCGGCGGTCGCGCAAGCCGCCTGAGCGGCATACAGGGGCGGAACGTGTTCCGCCCGCAGATGATGAGAAAGGCCGGCTGGCGTAGCCGGCCTTTTTCGTGCTGCGGCCGACTCAGTCCAACAAATCGAGGTAGTGATCGGCCAGCAGCAGCGCAAAGATCCCGAACAGATAGGTGATCGAGAACCGGAACAACGCCAGCGCCGTATCCGGGCTATGTCCGCGATAGAGCACCACCGCGTAATAGAGAAAACTCACCCCCAGTACCAGCGCACCGGCAAGGTAGAACCCGCCGCTCATCCCCAGGGCGAACGGCAGCGTGCTGACCGCCAGCAACAGCACGCTGTAGAGCAGGATCTGCAGGCGGGTGTAGGCCAGGCCGTGGGTCACCGGCAGCATGGGGATGTCGACCTTGGCGTATTCCTCCACCCGGTGGTAGGCCAGCGCCCAGAAGTGCGGCGGCGTCCAGACAAAGATGATGAGGAACAGCAACCAGGGATAGAGGTGCAGCTCCCCGGTCACGGCGGACCAGCCGAGCACCGGCGGCGCCGCGCCGGCGGCACCACCGATGACGATGTTCTGCGGCGTCGCGCGCTTGAGATACAGCGTGTAGACGACGGCATAGCCGATCAGCGACAGCAGCGTCAGCACTGCCGTCAGCACGTTCACCTGCCAGATGAGCAGTCCGATCGCGGCCAGCCCGAGCGCCGCGGCGAAACCCAGGCTGCGGGCCACGCTCAGCTGCCCGGTGGGCAGTGGCCGGCCGCGGGTGCGGGCCATCTCGGCATCCGCCTGCCGATCGAGCACGTGATTGAACGCCGCCGCCGAGGCCGAGGCCATGGCGATGCCGAGCGTGCCGAAGATCAACGCATCGAGCGGCACGTAGTCCGGCGCGGCGAGCAGCATGCCCACCACCGCAGTGAACACGATCAGCGCCACGACCCGCGGCTTGGTCAGGTCGAAGTAGGCGCGCAGCTGATCGCGCGTGCTCAGGGCAATGACAGACGCGGCTCGTTGTTCCATAGCGCGTAGTTGAGTCCGACCAGGGCAAGCAGCAGCATGGCTGCGCCAGCGTTGTGTGCGGCGGCCACCGGGAGCGAGAGGTGGCTCAGCACGGTGGTGATCCCGAGGCTGATCTGGACCAGCAGCGCCAGGCCCACCGCCACCGCCCAGCGCCGCCGCACGACGTCTCGCTCGCGCCGCAACAGCAGGGTCAGGAAGGTGGCGAAGTACAGGGCGAGGGTCAACGCGCCGAGGCGATGCGTCACCTGGATCGCCGTGCGGGCCGGGCTGTCGAGCACACCGAATTCGTAGTCTGTACCAAGACCCCGCCACAGGGTGAACGCTTCGCCGAAGTCCGTGTGCGGCCACCACTGCCCCTGGCACTGCGGGAAGTCCGGGCAGGCCATGGCGGCATAGTTGGCGCTGGTCCAGCCGCCGAGCGCAATCTGACCGACGAGCAGCATCAGCCCCAGGGCGGCGGCCACGGCCAACCCGCGATGCGGCCGCACCGCCGGAGTCGGCTCCGCCAGTGGCAGGCGGCGCAGCACCAGCAGGCCGAGCAGCGCCAGCGTCGTCAGGCCGCCGAGCAGATGTCCCATGACGATCAGCGGCTTCAACAGCCAGGTCACGGTGAGCATGCCGAGCAGCGACTGGAAGATGATCAGCACCACCAGCAGCCAGGGCAGCACGAGCGGCTGGGAGGCATCATGCCGCCGGTTGAGGGTGGCCAGCACCGCCAGCGCGAGGACCAGCAGCCCCAGCGTGCCGGCAGCGTAGCGATGGATCATCTCCCGCCACGCCTTGCCGGACTCGAGGGGCCGGTCGAAACCGGCGCGCGCCGCGACCTCGTCATCGCTCGGCACGGCCAGCTGACCGTAGCAGCCCGGCCAGTCCGGGCAGCCAAGGCCGGCGTCGGACAGCCGCACGTAGCCGCCCAGCACCACGACCACAGTGGTCAGCAGCAGGGCGAGCACGGCAAGCAGGGTAAAGGCTTTGCGCATCTCGATCAGCCTATCCGGGAAATTCGCAGCAACCGCTTCAGATCCTTGTAGACGTCCTTGGCAGGCTGATCCGGACCATAGGTCATCATCAGGTTGCCGAGTGGATCGATCACGAAGATGTGCGCGCCCTCGGCCGCTGCCGGCAGTGATTCGAAGTAGCCGCGAAAGGCTCCATCGGCCGGCGACATCGCCACCTGCAGACGCGGATGATAGGTCTGCAGGTAATCGCGCCGATCCCGATCCGGCGCTTCGTCACTGACGTAGAGCCTGGCCACCCGCGTCGATTCGCGGCCGAGCGCCGTATCGACCTGGCGCAGTTCGTACAGGTGATCTTCGCAGGCCTGCTCGCACTGGCCACGGTCCAGATAGACCAGCGTCCAGCGTCCGCGCAGCGCCTGCGCGCCGAGCGCCTCGCCGTCAGGCGTGCGCAAGTCGGTCGCGGCGATGGGCCGGGCCGGTCGGATCAGCACGCCGCGATTGGCCCGATCACCGGGCAGAGCCCCCTCGTCCAGGCCGGCGTAGTAAAGCCACGCCGCTGCCAGCGGTCCAAAGAAGACCAGCGCCAGCAACAGCAGCTTGCCCTGGCCCGAACGGCGGTTGCCTTCACTCAGAGGTCGATTCATGTCTCCAACGCCACCACAGCACCAGCGCCACGATCAGGACCGTGGCGGCCAGTGCAAACCATTGCACCGCATACCCCAGGTGCCGCACCGGCGGTATCACCTCCGGCGTCCATACCCGCACGAAGCCTCCCGGCGCGTCGGGGTCGAGCAGAATCTGCCACGGCAGCACCTCGGCCCCCAGCGCCGCCGACAGATCCTCCGCCGACGGATACTGCATCACCCGGGGCCAGCCCTGCGTCCGCTGCTGAGCCACCCGCAGGCCGGGCCGCGCCAGGCGCGTCGCAATACCGCTCACCCGCTCGACGGGCGGTGGTGCCGGCAGCGCCGGAACGAGGCGCCGACCGGCCGGCAGCGGGACCCAACCCCGGTTCACCATCACCACCCGCCCGTCAGCCAGATGGAACGGCGTCAGCACATGCCAGCCGGGCCGCCCTTGCGATAGCTGGTTGTCGAGCAGCACATGTCGGCCACCGTACTGGCCCAAAAGCGTGAGCCGTGCGAATGGCCGCTCGGCCATCAGCTGCTGCAGCGCCTGCGCCCGCCGGACCTCAGGTGCCTCGGCTTGCAGCGCCGCTTCGTAGCCAGCCAGCAGCACCCGCTTGGACTCGGCGCGTTCCAGCTGCCAAACGCCGAGCCCGATGAACGCCGTCATGAGCACCAGCGCCGCGCCGAACAGCGCGGCCGGCACCACATAGCTGCGCACTACGCCGATCCTCAAGCGCCGCTGGCGTAGAATGATGCGGTGCAGGGCGCTCGACCAAGAGCTCGCGCCCGGCAACGGTCCGCCCCCGCGACCGGACCGCCCGCTTCACCGATCAGGACCCGACACATGCTGGTGACCGTTCTCATCCTCCTCGCGCTGGCGGCGATCGTGATCAGCCTCGGCTCCGCCCTGCTATTCCTGATGCGCGACGATGGCCGGTCACGCCGCACCGCCAACGCCCT
>JAASSS010000116.1 GCA_021767745.1 Pseudomonadota bacterium | reverse complement strand
CTGGTCAACGCCACCGAGCCGCCGCTGCAGCTGCTGCGTCGTCTGATCCCGGCCTGGCGCGGGATCGATCTGGCCGCCATCGTGCTGATGCTGCTGCTGCAGGTCGCGCTCTACGCGCTGATCGCGGCGATCGCGGGGCTGGCCGTGCCGCCGGGCGTCCTGCTTCGCCTGGCGATGGTCGAGCTGACGCTGCTGCTGTTCAACGTCTACACCTTCAGCATCCTCATCGAGGTGGTGCTGAGCTGGGTGAATCCGGGCGCCTACCATCCGGCGCTGGCGGTGATCTACCAGCTCAACGCGCCGGTGCTCGGGCGCATTCGTCAGCTGCTGCCGGCCACCGGCGGACTGGACCTCTCGCCGCTGGTGGCACTGGTGCTGATCCAGGTCCTGCGGCTGCTGATCGCGCCTCTGGGCGCGGCCTGATGCCCAGCCGGCCCGCCGACCCCGGCCGCCGCGCCGGTCACGACCCGCGCTGGCCACCGCCACGGCGGGGCGCGCCTGCCCGCCGGCCGCAGCGGCCGAAGGCCGGCGGGCCGCCGTCGTTCGCCCGGTTTAGCGCGCCCTGCACCCGGCAGGCGCCGGCAGGCCATTGAGCACGGCGACGCTGCCGGCCGACTCGGTCGGACTGGTGAGCCCGCGCACGCTGCAGGTGACCACACCGCTGCAGCTGGAGTGCGGCGTCACGCTGCCGAGCCATGAGCTGGTCTACGAGACCTACGGCACGCTCAACGCCGAGCGCAGCAACGGCGTGCTGATCTGCCATGCGCTCTCCGGCGATCATCACGCCGCGGGCTATCACAGCCTGGAGGATCGCAAGCCCGGCTGGTGGGACAGCTGCATCGGCCCGGGCAAACCGATCGACACCAATCGCTTCTTCGTGGTGGCGCTGAACAACCTCGGCGGCTGCAAGGGCTCGACCGGCCCCACCAGCATCAATCCGCAGACCGGCCGCCGCTACGGCCCGGACTTCCCGGTGGTGACCGTGCGCGACTGGGTGGCCAGCCAGCGCGAGCTGCAGGCCGCGCTCGGGATCGAGCGCTGGGCGGCGGTGGCCGGCGGCAGCCTGGGCGGCATGCAGGTGCTGCAGTGGGCGATCGATGCCAGCGACCGGCTGCGCCACGCCATCGTGATCGCCGCGGCGCCCAAGCTCTCGGCGCAGAACATCGCCTTCAACGAGGTGGCGCGCCAGGCGATCCTCTCGGATCCGGACTTTCACGCCGGGCGCTACTACGATCACGGCGTGCTGCCGCGGCGGGGCCTGATGCTGGCGCGGATGCTCGGCCACATCACCTACCTGTCCGAAGACGCGATGCGCGCCAAGTTCGGCCGCGAGCTGCGCGAGGGCCGCCTGAACTTCGGCTTCGACGTGGAATTCCAGGTGGAGAGCTACCTGCGCTACCAGGGCCGCTCCTTCGTCGAGCGCTTCGACGCCAATACCTACCTGCTGATGACCAAGGCGCTGGACTATTTCGACCCGGCGCGGGAGTTCGATGACGATCTCGCCGCGGGCCTGCGCCAGAGCCAGGCGCGCTTTCTGGTGATCTCCTTCCGAGGCGACTGGCGCTTCCCCTCCTCCCGCTCGCGCGAGATCGTCGATGCGTTGGTGGAGGCCGGGCGCGATGTCAGCTACGTCGACATCGCCTCCCGTCAGGGCCATGACGACTTCCTGATGCCGATCCCGGACTACCAGGGGGCGCTCGGCGGCTATTTCGACCGGATCGCGGCGGACCTGGCGCGATGAGCCTGCGTCCCGACCTCGCCATCATCAGCCGCTGGATCGAGCCCGGCAGCCGCGTGCTCGACCTCGGCTGCGGCGACGGCACGCTGCTGGACTACCTGCAGCGCACGCGCGCGGTGCACGGCTACGGCCTGGAGATCGATGGCGACAATGTCAACGCCGCCATCCGCCGCGGCGTCAATGTGCTGCAGGTGGACATCGACCAGGGCCTCGGCCAGTTCCGCACCGCCAGCTTCGACTACGTGGTGATGACCCAGGCCCTGCAGGCGGTGAACCACCCGGCCCGGCTGCTCGAGGACATGCTGCGGGTGGGACGCGAGGGCATCGTGACCTTCCCGAACTTCGGCTACTGGAAGGCGCGCGTCGCGCTCGGCCTGCGCGGGCGCATGCCGGTGATCGACAGCCTGCCCGCGCAGTGGTACGAGACCGAGAACGTCCACCTGTGCACGGTGCAGGATTTCGAGGCGCTGTGCCGGAACCTGTCGATCGCGATCCGCCATCGGCGGGTGGTGGACTGGCAGCATCGCAGCAACTGGGCGATGCAGCGGGCGCCGAACCTGCTCGGCGAGATCGCGCTCTACAGCCTCAGCGGGGCGGGTCGCGCCGGCCGCTGATCTATACTTTCCCCACGCCAAGCCGCAAGGAGATGCCATGCGTTCCCGTTCGTTTCTGCTCCCGCTCCTCGTCGCGCTGCTGCTGGCCATGGCGCTGCCGGCGCAGGCCGAGCAGATGCAGCAGTTCGGTGACTACCAGGTGCACTACAGCACGCTGACCACCGACGTGCTGGCACCGGAGATCGCCCGCAACTACGGCATCTCGCGCAGCCGCAGCCAGGGCATGCTGACGCTGAGCGTCCTGCGGACCCGGCCGCAGGCGCCGGCCGAGGCCGTGCCGGCCAAGGTGCGCGCCAGTGCAGTCAACCAGAACAGCCAGTACCGCAGCATCGACCTGCGCGAGGTACGCGACGGGCCGGCGATCTACTACCTCGGTCAGTTCCGCGTCGGCCACGAGGAACAGCTGACCTTCGACGTGGAGGTGACGCCGGAAGGCGAGGATCGCCCCTTCACCGTCGAGTTCACCCAGCGCTTCTACACCCGCTGATGCCGGCGGGTGCCGGTACCCCCGGCGCCCGTCAGACGCCCGGCTCGGAATCCGCCGCACCGCCGCCGGCCGCCAGCTTGGTGGCGATGAAATCCCGGTGCGGCACGTACAGCAGGTCCGCCACCTTGCGCACCAGCCCCTCCTCGTTCATGTGCAGCTCGCCGTCCGCGTAGGCGGCCTCCCAGAGCATCGCCAGCAGCCGCTTGCGCGCCTCGGCGTCCAGGTGCGACTTCAGCAGCTGGGTGTAGGCGTGCAGGGAGACGGTGGCATCGGCCTCGGCCGCCGCATCGGCCAGGAGCTCGTCCGCCTCCGCCGGCGACAGGGCGAATCGCCGTTGCAGCAGGTCGGCGATGGCGGCGCGCTCGGCGGGGTCGAGCTCATGATCCGCCCGCTGCACCTCGACCAGCAGCGCCGCCGTCGCCAGCTGCAATCGTCGCTGCGGATCGATCGGCTCCGAGCCTCCCGCCTCGCCCTCGAACAGCGCCTTCAACTTCTGCCACATCGCGTTTCTCTCTTGTCGCTTGCGCCGGCACCGGCGATGCCGGCGTCGGCCCGATCCCGCATCGCCACCAGCCTACACGGGGCGCGGGGGCAAGGCAGCACGCGCCATCGCACGTGGCGTCTGCGACTGCGCGAACCGGTTGCGAATGCGAATCCATCTCATTTAACCTGACCTCGCGCACCTGTTCCGCCTGCCGGAGTACCCATGGACGAGATCTCTCCCACCGCCGCGGCCGCCGATGCTTCCCCGCTGGCCGAGCTGCTCGCCGCCGGCGGGCCGGTGGTCGCCATCCTGCTGGGGATCTCGATCCTGAGCATGGCGCTGATCCTGCTGAAGCTCTGGCAGTACGGCCGCCTGCTCGGCGGCCACGGCGAGGTCGAAGCGGCGCTGGCGCAGTGGCGGCAGGGCCAGGGCGAGGCCGCCTGCGCGCGGCTCGGCGACAGCCGCAAGGCGCTGGCGCGGCCGGTGGCCGTGGCACTGGCGTGGCGGCAGGCCGGCCGCGACCCGGCGCTGGCGCGCGAAGAGGCCGCGCGCGTGGCGCTGCTGGAGCTCGATGGTCTGCGCGGCCACCTGCGCCTGCTCGAACTGGTGGGCGCGCTGAGTCCGCTGCTGGGGCTGCTGGGCACCGTGCTGGGCATGATCACCGCCTTCCAGGCCCTGCAGAACGCCGGCGCGCAGGTCGATCCGGCGCTGCTGTCCGGCGGTATCTGGGAGGCACTGCTGACCACCGCCGTCGGCCTGATCGTCGGCATTCCCGCGGTCGCCGCCGCGCAGCTGTTCGACCGCCTCGTCGAGCGCCAGCGCATCGCCATGGAAAGCGCCCTGACGCAGGTGTTCACCGCGCCGGCCGCGGTGGCCTCGCCGCCCGAAACGACCGATCGCGCCGCCTGGCCGGCGCGCCAGGCGATCGCACCCGAGGCTGCGGCCCTGGTTCATGCTTCTTGAGGCGCCCCGGCGGCGACCGCTGCTGATCAGCCTGACGCCGCTGATCGACGTGGTGTTCATCCTGCTGGTGTTCTTCATGCTGGTGTCCAACCTGACCCAGTGGCGCAGCTTTCCGCTCGCCACCGGCAGTGGCGCTGCCGGCGCCTCGGACCGCGGCATGATCGCCTTCCTGCAGCCGGACGGGACGGCGCGCCTGGGCGAGCGAACGTTGGCACCGGCCGCCCTGGCCGAGGCCGTCGTGCAGGCACGGCGCCAGCAGCCGGACCAGCCGCTGGCCGTGGTGCCGGAGACGCAGACGGCCGTCACCCAGGTGGTGCGCCTGCTGGATGCGCTCGCGGCGGCAGGTGTCGAGGATGTCCGCCTGCTGCGCCGCCAGACGCCGGCGGCGGACTGATCCATGCGCCTGCCCGACGCCTCACACCGCGCGTCCGAGCCGGACCTGACGCCGCTGATCAACATCGTGTTCCTGCTGCTGATCTTCTTCATGATCGCCGGCACCCTGGCGGCCCGCGATGCCCTCACCATCACCCCGGCCGCCGCGGTGCATGGCGACAGCGCGCGGCCCGCCCGCAGCCTGGTGATCGGAGCGGACGGCGCCCTGGCGCTGGATGGGCAGCCGCTGAGCTTGGCGCAGGCGCGGGCCCGGCTCGATGATGCCGAGCGGCCGGGCGTGCTGTTCGTGAAGCCGGACCGGGCGCTGCCGGCAGCCACGCTGCTGGAGATCCTCGGCGAGCTGAACACGGCCGGAGACGGCCTGCGCGTCGAGCTGCTCGCCCGCCGGGAATCGTGAGCGCCCTGCCTGTCACGGCCTCGCCCTCGCCAGGCCGGCCCTCCCCGCTGGCCTGGGCAGTTGCGCTCGGCCTCGCCCTCGTCCTGCATGCGACGCTGATCGGCATCCGCTGGCCGCAGACGGCGCCACCGACGCTCGATAGCGGTGGCGGCTCGCTCAACGTCAGCCTGGGAACCTACAGCCCCGGCGTGGCCGAACCCGTGGCCGAACCCGTGGCCGAACCCGTGGCCGAACCCGTGGCCGAACCCGTGGCTGAACCCGTGGCTGAACCCGTGGCTGAACCCGTGGCTGAACCCGTGGCTGAACCCGTGGCTGAACCCGTCGCTGAACCCGTCGCTGAACCCGTCGCTGAACCCGTCGCTGAACCCGTCGCTGAACCCGTCGCTGAACCCGTCGCTGAACCCGTGGCTGAACCCGTGGCTGAACCCGTGGCTGAACCCGTCGCTGAACCCGTGGCCGAGCCCGTGGCCGAGCCCGTGGCCGAGCCCGTGGCCGAGCCCGTGGCCGAGCCCGTGGCCGAGCCCGTGGCCGAGCCCGTGGCCGAGCCCGTGGCCGAGCCCGTGGCCGAGCCCG
>JAASSS010000115.1 GCA_021767745.1 Pseudomonadota bacterium | reverse complement strand
CCGCGCAGCAGCGCCTGCGCCGGCGCGGTGCCACCGCGCCAGCTGCTGTCCACCAGCACCAGACCGAGGCCGCCAATCACGGCGAACGGCAGGGGCACGAACGGCACGCGGGCGAGCGGGCGCTGCCAGATCACGGTCAACAGCCACAGCGCCGCGGCCAGCCAGAACAGCGTCGGCAGCACGTCGGCATTCCAGGGCAGGCGCGGTGGCCACAGCGCATCGACGCCGAACGCCAACGCGATCAGCACCGCCAGCCCGCCGGCGGCCGGACCGACCGCGATCCTCACCGTCCGCTGCGTGCGAGGCGGGCCATCAGCCAGGCGTCGAGACTGAGCCGGCCGGGGCCAAAGCACAGCAACGGCAGGAACATCACCAGGAACAGCAGCGGCAGCTTGAAGTTGCCCTGGCCGGTGTCGCGGATGGCATAGCCTTCGTGCAGTGCCAGCAGGCCCGGCCAGGCATCCGGCAGATGCACCGCCCAGGTCGCGACCAGCGTCAGGCCCATCAGCACCACCACCACCGGCCGGGTCGCCAGGCCGAGGAACAGCAGCACACCACCGAGCAGCTCCGCCCAGGTCGCGAGTTGCCAGTTCAGCGCCGGAGGCAGCAGGTCGAATGGCCAGGGGAACTGCTGCTGGATGCCGGCGAACCAGTTCTCACCCGTGAACTTGGTCCAGCCGGCCTCGAAGTATTCCCAGGCCAGCAGCCAGCGCAGGGGCAGGAGGCCGGCCCAGCGACCGGCGCGCTCCAGTCGATCGATCAGGCCTTGCCAGGCGACGATCAGCGGCATGCCTCGGCCTCCTCCAGCGTGATGAGTACATCCTGGCGCCACAGCCACTCCAGCAACGGCGGCAGGTGTCGCTCCAGCAGCGCGCGCAGGCCCGCCGGCTGCTGCGCGGGCAGGACGACGCCGAGCGCTGCGGCGGCGTGCGGGCGCTGCTCGAGCCGGGCCAGCAGCTGGGCGGCAAGCGGGCTCAGCGCCAGGAAACGCACGGCCTGGCCCCGATCGCGCCACATCAGCAGCTCGCTCGGCTGCGCGGGAGGCCGCGCCGGAATGGCCTCTGGCGCCAGTCGATGCACCGGCCAGCGGTAACGGCGCCGGCGCACCAGCGGCGAGAGCGCGAGCGGTCCGCGCGGCAGGGGCCCGGTCGGCGACGGCCCGAGCCTCGCGGGCGACCGCGCCAGGTCGCCTTCCAGCCATTCCCAGTCGGCCAGCTCGGCAACCCAATCCGGCATGGCGGGCGAGTCGGCAGGTGCCGCCTCGGCCAGCCAGCGGGCGAACTCTCCGGCGATGCCGGGGAACAGCGGCGTGGTGTACCGCTGCTGGGCGTAGAACCGCGCCACCAGCAGTTGCCACTGCGCGGGCGGCAACAGCCGGCGCAGCATCGGATAGGCGGCGCCCAACAGGCTGCTCAGGTTGCGGCGAAACAACTGGGCGTAGATGGCCGCCGCGGCCGGGTCGAGCCCTGCCGGCAGCGGCCGCGCCGGATCGCGCAGGTAGGCCGCGAAATCCCGTTGCAGTGCCTGCAGCTCGGCCAGTCCGGCCACGGGTGGCACCGACACCCTCATTGCGTGCGACCCGGCTGCTGCAACGCGCGGCAATGCGCCAGCTCGGCCAGCAGTGCCGTCAGCGGCGGCAGATTGCCGTCGCGCTCGAGCAGGGTGGGCAGCGGCCCGAAACGACGATAGGCGCCGGTCAGGAGGGCCCACACCGGCTCGGCGACCGGTTCGGCGTGCGTATCGATGCGCAGCCCCTGCTGTGGCGGACGATGCCCCGCCACGTGCAGGTAACGCACGCGCCCGGGGGGGATGGCGGCGATGAAGGCCTCGGCGTCATAGCCGTGGTTCATCGCATTCACGTAGACGTTGTTGACGTCCAGCAGCAGATCGCAATCGGCCTGCTCCAGGACCTCCAGCAGAAAATCGAGCTCGGTCAGGTCGTCGCTGAGCGCGAGATAGTAGGACGGGTTCTCGATCGCGATGCGCCGGCCCAGCACATCCTGCACCTGGCGGATGCGATCGGCGACATAGCGGACCATGGCCGGCGCGAACGGCAACGGCATCAGGTCATAGAGCTGCGCGCCATCGGTGGTGGCCGCAAGATGATCGCTGAAGCTGCGTACGCCGTGCGTATCGAGGAACGTGCGCAGCTGATGCAGGAAGCGCGCATCCAAAGGATCGGGCCCCCCGAGCGAGAGGGACAGCCCGTGCGCGATCAGCGGATAGTGGCGGCCGATCTCGGTCAACCGCTCGCCGAACCGGCCACCCAGCCCGATCCAGTTCTCCGGCGCCAGCTCCAGGAAGTCGAGCGCCGGCCGCTGTGCCAACAGCTCGTCGAGCAGCGCCCGGCGCAGCCCGATCCCCGTGCCGGCCGGAACGGTGGCGAGGTCGGCGGGCGTCGCGATGACGCCCACCGTGGCAGCGGCTAGCCGCCGCACTTGCCCTCACCACATTTGCCCTCGCCGGTCTTGTCCTCCGACTCCCCGCAGCTGCCCTCACCACACTTGCCTTCGCCGCACTCCCCCTCGGCGGCCTGCTGCTGGAGGCCGTCGAGGCCGTAGCCGTGGCCGAGTTCGGCCACCTCGAAGGGATTGGCGGCCAGTGCCGCGACCGGTGCCAGCAGCACCAGCAATCCACCCATCTGCCAAGATCCACGCATGAAACTCACTCCATCAGGTTGATTCCCGCCCCGCCATACTGACGGGGCAACCAACAAGACCGGCACAGGCCGGATTGGCTTTCACCACCGGCAGTGTGCAAGCGGATCGCACTACATCCGGTCTCATCGGCAGGGAGGGTCATGAACGAGTTCGAGCGGCACGTGAATGCACACCTGGCCGACCTGCGGCGCTACGCCGCCTGGCTGTGTGGCGATCGGCACTTGGCCGAGGATCTCGTGCAGGAAACCCTGCTGCGCGCCTGGCGTAGCCAGGGCCAGCTGCGCGAGGCCGGGGCGTTCAAGGGCTGGCTGATCACCACGCTGCGGCGCGAGCACGCCCGCGTCTATGAGCGCAAGCGGCTGGAACGCGTGGAAACCGAGCCGGATGCGCTGATCGACGGCGCACTGTTCGAGCATCAGTACCTGGCCGACCGGGCGCTGCTGCGCCGGCACATCGAGGCGTTGCCGCCGCACTATCGTGAGCCGTTGGTCCTGCAGGCGCTGCTCGGCCACAGCGTGGCCGAGATCGCCACCATTCTCGAACTCCCGCCCAGCACCATCATGACGCGGCTGTTCCGCGCCCGTCACCGGCTGCTGACCGCGCTCGCCCCGCCGGGCACGTCGCCATGAACTGCCAGCAGTTTCGCGAGCACTGCCTGGCGACGCCACTGGAACGTCAGGCCCGGGCGGCGCATCGGCACCAGTGCCCGGACTGCGCCACGTTCGAGCATCGCGCGCTCGCCTTCGAAGCCGCGCTGCACGATGCGCTGGAAGTGCCGGTCGCCACTGCCATACCACCGGCGGGTTGGGCACACCGACGGCGCTGGCTGCCCGCCCTGGCTGCTGCCGCCGCCATCGGCGCGGTCGGCCTGACGCTGGTGACGGTGCTGCGCCCGACGCCGGATCTCGCCACGCTCGCGGCGCGTCACATGCGCGCGCATCCCACCCATCTGCTCAGCGGCGAGGTGGCCGGCGAACAACCGCTGCCAGCCCTGATCGCCCACCTGGGCGGCGAGGTGCGCGGCGCGCTGCCATCCCCGCTGCACGCGACCGCCTGTACGGTCGGTGGGCGCGATGGCGCCCATGTGGTCTATGGCGGCGGCGTCCACGGCCCGATCACGGTCTACCTGCTGCCGGGCCCAGCGCCCGCGCCGCGGGCGCTCACGCCGGCACCGGCCGGCGAGGTCGGCCTGATCCGGCCGCTGACCGGCGGTGGCGCCATGATCCTGTTCGGCGCCGATGTGCCCCGGCTGCGCGAACTGCAACGCACCCTCGATGCCGGCGTCGCCTTCCCGGGCAGCATCTGAGCAGCCCGGCCTTGTATCCGGTCGCGACCGGCCCTACCGTGCCCGCATGCGTCCATTGACCGTGTTGTTCGCGCTGTTCGCGCTCGTGCCGCTGGCCGAGCTCTATCTGCTGTTGCGCGTGGGCGGTGCGCTCGGCGCCGCACCGACGCTCGGCCTGGTGCTGCTGACCGCCGCGCTCGGCAGCTGGCTGGTGCGGCGCGAGGGGCTGGCCACCGTGCAGCGGCTGCGGGCACAGCTCGCCGCCGGGCAGCCGCCAGCGGAACCGATGCTGGAGGCGGCGTGTCTGCTGATCGCCGGGGCCCTGCTGCTGACGCCAGGGTTCCTGACCGATGCCGCCGGCTTCGCGCTGCTGGTCCCGCCGCTGCGACGGGCCCTGATCCGCCGCCATCTGCCGCCACAGTTCGCCGGTGCACCCCCTACGCCGCCGGCCTCCGGCGGGCGGACGATCGAGGGCGAGTTCACCCGCCGCGATTGAACGCCGGCTGCACGGCCGACGCACCACTGCTGGAGAGAAACATGTTGCGCTTGCCCGCCCGCGTGCCGGGTCTGTTGTTGATGGCGTTGCTCGTCACGAGCCTGCTGGGCACGGCCCACGCCGAGCCTGGCCGCTGGTACGCCACCCCCGCCGAGGTACAGGCGGGGCTGGACTTCAGCGGTGAACGCCTGCGGGCGGCCTGGCCGGCGCTGCATGCAGGGGATCAGGAACCCTATCCGGACGCCGCCCGCGTGCGTGCGCGGCTGGCAGAGAATCCGGCGCTCGCCGCCAGTCTGCCTGCGGCGCGGCGTCAGGACTACGCCGGTCTGGCGGCGGAGCTGCAGGATGCCTGGCGCGCCTATCACCGCGGCGACTACCAACAGGCATGGCGGCTCGCCGAGCCCCTCGGCCTGCTGGGGCTTTATCCCGCCAGCCGCGCCCGGGCGATCCATACGACCTATCTCGTCCCCGAGGCGGAGCGGACCGATCGCTATCGAAGCCAGATGCGCGACATCGAACAGGCGCTCGGTGAGGCGGACCCAGGCGATCCCAATATCCTGTTCGAGCAGGCCTATGTGATGGGCCGCTACAGCCAGGGCATCTCCATTCCCACGGCGCTGGCCCAGGGCATGGCCGGGCGCATCCGCGATACGCTGCGCGAGACGCTGGAGCTCGCACCGCGCCATCCCGAGGCGCTGGCGACCTTCGGCGCCTATCACGCCGAAATCGTGAGCCAGGTCGGCGGCTTTCTCGCCCGCGTGACCTACGGTGCCCGGGCCGAGGAAGCGGTCGAGTCCTACCAGCAGGCGATCGAGATCGCGCCGCAGCTGATCATCGCCTACGTCGAGTACGCCGACAGCCTGCTCAAGCTCGATCGCCAGGCCAATATCCCGCAGGCATTGCGCCTGCTGCGCACCGCCACCACGCTACCGGCCGAGGACGCCACCGAGCGGCTGGACCGACAGCGGGCGCAGCGCATGCTCGCCGACTTGCAAGCGCGTTAGCGCCGATCGGCCGGCGATGACTGGCCACGGACGGCCGGCAGGGTACAATTCGCCGATGGATGCGCTGGTAGGCGTGGTGATGGGGTCCCGCTCGGACTGGGAAACCCTGCAGCACACGGATCGAACGCTGACCGACCTGGGCGTGGCACACGAGTGCCGCGTGGTGTCGGCGCACCGCACGCCCGGGCTGTTGTTCGACTACGCCGACACGGCTGCCGACCGCGGCTTGCGGGTCCTCATCGCCGGTGCCGGCGGTGCCGCCCACCTGCCCGGCATGCTCGCCGCGCGCACCAGCCTGCCGATCCTGGGCGT
>JAASSS010000114.1 GCA_021767745.1 Pseudomonadota bacterium | reverse complement strand
GGACAGTGTCTGCAGCAGGTTCAGGGCGGTGCGTTCGGCCCGCAGCAGGCTGCGCGCCGGTCCGTGCAGTTCGCACACCGGCTGGCCGGGCGTCAGCTCGTCGCCGTCCGCCGCCTGCCAGTGCAGGGTGATGCGGGCATCGACCTGCCGGCAGGTTTCCTCGAACCAGGGCCGCCCGCATAGCACCGCCGTCTCGCGGCAGATCAGCCGGCCGCGCCGGGGCAGGTCGGCGACCAGCAGGGCGGAGGGATCCTGCGGTGCCTGCTGGCCCAGATCCTCGGCCAGCGCCGTGGCCACCAACGCGGCCACATGATGGCCGGCGGGCGGGGCCGGCGGTCCGGGGGGCACCGGGACGGCGCTCATCCTGGCTGGCGGCCGAAGCGTTGCAGACGCAGGGCGTTGCCGATCACCGAGACCGAACTCAGGCTCATCGCCGCCGCCGCCAGCATCGGGCTCAGCAGCAGGCCGGTCAGCGGGTAGAACAGCCCGGCCGCCACGGGGATGCCGAGGGTGTTGTAGCCGAAGGCGAACAGGAGGTTCTGCCGGATGTTGCGCAGCGTGGCGTGGGACAGCGTGATCGCGCGCTCGATGGCGTGGATGTCGCCCTTCACCAGCGTGACGCCGGCGCTTTCCATGGCGACGTCCGTGCCGGTGCCCATGGCGATGCCGACGTCGGCCTGCGCCAGTGCCGGCGCATCGTTGACGCCATCGCCCGCCATGGCCACCACGCGGCCCTGCTGCTGGAGTTCCTTCACGATCGCCTGCTTGCGTTCCGGCAGCACCCCAGCGTGTACCTCCGTAAGGCCCAGACGCGCCGCCACGGCCTCGGCGGTGGTGGGATTGTCGCCGGAAAGCATGACCAGCCGCAGGCCCCGCTCGCGCAGTGCGGCGACGGCCTCGGCGGCGTCCGGCTTGATGGCGTCGGCCACGGCGATCATCGCCACGGCGGCATCGTCCACTGCCAGCAGCATGGCCGTCGCACCCTCGCGGCGGGCCTCGGCGGCAGCCTCGCGCAGCGCGGCGGGCAGGTCGATGCCGAGCGGCTCCAGGAGCGCTTCGTTGCCGAGGGCGACGACCCGCTCGCCGACGCGGCCCCGGACGCCGCGGCCGGTGTCGGCGCCGAACTCGTTCACCGGCGGCAGCGTCAGGTCGCGCTCGCGCGCCGCGCGCACGATGGCCGCTGCCAGCGGATGCTCGCTGGCCTGCTCGATGCCGGCGGCCAAGGCCAGCGCGGCATCGGCGTCCATCGGCGCCGACGGTATCAGCGTGAGCGTGTGCAGCGAGGGCTGGCCGACCGTCAGCGTGCCGGTCTTGTCGAACACCAGCGTATCGACCTCGCGCAGCCGTTCGATCGACTCGGCATTGCGGAACAGCACGCCCAGATGGGCGCCGCGCCCGGTGGCCACCATGATCGACATCGGCGTGGCCAGCCCCAGCGCGCAGGGGCAGGCGATGATCAGCACCGAGATGGCGTTGACCAGCGCATAGCCGAGCGCCGGCGGTGGGCCGAACAGGCTCCAGACGATGAACGTCAGCGCGGCGACGCCGACCACGGCCGGCACGAACCATCCCGCCACGCGATCCACCAGCCGCTGCACCGGCGCCTGACTGCGCTGGGCCTCCGCCACCAGCTGGATGATGCGTGCCAGCAGCGTTTCGCTGCCGACGTGACGGGCGCGGATCGTGAGGCTGCCGCTGCCGTTCAGCGTGCCGCCGATCACCGCATCGCCGGGCTCCTTGGCGACCGGCATCGACTCACCCGTGAGCATGGATTCATCGACGCTGGAGCGGCCATCGACCACCTCGGCATCCACCGGTACCTTCTCGCCCGGCCGCACGCGCAGCCGGTCGCCGGGCTGCACCGCTTCCAGCGGCACGTCCTGCTCGCGGCCCTCGGCGTCGATGCGCCGGGCCTGGGGCGGAGCGAGATCGAGCAGCGCCCGCAGCGCCCGGCCGGTGCGCTGGCGCGCCCGTAGCTCGAGCACCTGGCCAACGAGCACCAGCGTCACGATGACCGCGGCCGCCTCGAAGTACACCGGCACGCTGCCGTCCAGCTCGCGCAGCGCCGGTGGCACGATGCCCGGCAGCAGGGTAGCGATGACGCTGTAGCCGAAGGCCACGCCGGTGCCGAGCGCGATCAGCGTGAACATGTTCAGGTGCCGCGTGCGCAGCGAGCGATAGCCGCGGACGAAAAACGGCCAGCCGCCCCACAGCACCACCGGTGCCGCCAGCGGCAGCTGGACCCAGCGCGAGAGCGATTCGCCGAGCCCGAGCCCGCCGCCCGGCAGCATCTCCAGCATGGCGATCAGGAACAGCGGCACGGTGAAGATCGCGCTGATCAGCAGCCGCCGCTGCATGTCGACCAGCTCGGGGTCGGGGCCCTCGTCCGCCGTCACCTCGCGCGGCTCCAGCGCCATGCCGCAGATGGGGCACTCGCCCGGGGCGTCCTCGACGATCTCCGGATGCATCGGGCAGGTCCAGGTGCGCCGGGTCGCCGGGGCCGCTGGGTTGCGCTCCAGCGCCATGCCGCACAGCGGGCAGCTGCCGGGGGTGTCGGCGGCCACGCTCGGGCACATCGGGCAGATGTAGGGCGCCTGCGTCCTGGCGGCGCCGGCCGGGGCGACATCGCCGCCGTGGCAGCAGCCATCCGCCGCCGTCGCCGGCCTCTCGGGCGGGGTTTCGTTGGCTGCCGCGAAGCGGTTGCGGCAGCCCTGGCAGCAGAAGTAGTGGACCTCGCCGTCGCGTTCGAGCGAAATGGCGCTCGCCGGATCGACCTGCATGCCGCAGATGGGATCGGTGGCCAGCGAGGGCTTGTCGGTGTGCGCGTGCGTCATGAACTCGCTCCCATGAGACGGCGTGGGGCCAGCAGGCACAGGACGTAGGCGGCCAGCGTGGTCAGCACGATCGCCGGGCCAGCCGGCCAGTCCGCAAGATACGCCAGCGCCAGCCCCGAGGCGCTGCAGGCGGCGGCGATCCCCGTGGTCGCCAGGCTGATCGCCGGCAGCGTGCGCAGCAGGCGCTCGGCGCCAGCCGCGGGCAGCGTCAGCAGGGCGATCAGCAGGATCAGGCCGACGACCTGCAGCATGACCACCACGGTGAGCGCGATCAGGGTCATCAGCAGCAGCTCCAGCGCCATCACCGGCAGGCCACGCAGCTGGGCGAAGTCGGCATCGAAGCTCACCGCCCGCAGGTGGCGATGCAGCAGTGCCATCACGACCAGCAGCAGCCCGTCGAGCCCGGCCATCAACATAAGTGCCGGTCCGTCCAGCATCAAGATGTTGCCGAACAGGTAGCTGGACAGGTCGTTCTGATAGCCGGGCGTGGCCGTGAGCAGCAGTACGCCGGCCGCCATGCCGCCCGCCCACAGGGCGCTGATGAGCGTATCTTCCTGCGCCCGCCAGCGCCGGTGGATAGTGCCGATGGCCAGTCCCGAGAGCACGGCGGCGCCGGCGGCACCGAGCAGCGGCGGCCAGCCGAGCCAGTGCGCCAGCCCGATGCCGCCGAGCACGCTGTGGGCGATGCCGCCGGCGAGATAGCTGATGCGGCGGGCTACCACGAACGGACCGAGCAGGCCGGCCGCCAGGCTGGCCAGCATGCCGCCGAGCAGCGCGTGGGTCAGAAAGCGCTGGGTCAGAAAGGCGGTCAGCAGCGCGCTCATGCGGTGGCGCGCTCCTGGATCCGGCCGGCCGCGACGTCCAGCACGCGATCGGCGCGGCCGGTCAGCAGCTGCACGTCGTGGGTCACGAACAGCACCGTGTGCCGCCCGCGCCGCGCGTCGAGCGCCGCGAGCAGCAGTGCCTGACTACGGGCGTCGAGGCCGCTGGTGGGCTCGTCCAGCGCCAGCAGCGGCGCCTCGGTGGCGAGCGCACGGGCCAGCAGCGCCCGCTGCAGCTGGCCGCCGGACAGGGCGCCGAGCGAGGCGCCCGCCTGCGGTTGCAGCTCGACCTGGGCGATGGCGGCCTCGACGGCCTCGCGGCGGCGCCGGCGTGCTGCCGGGCCGGGCCAGCCGGGCCAGCGCTGCAGCCGGCCCTGGGCGACCAGCTGACGCACGGTCAGGGGGAAGTCGCGCCGCACCGGCAGGCCCTGCGGCACGTAGCCGACCCAGCCGCGCCGGCGCGTGGGCGGCTCGCCATCGACCAGCACCCGGCCGGCCGTCGGCGTCAGCAGACCGATCATCAGCTTCAGCAGCGTGCTCTTGCCGGCGCCGTTGGCGCCGACGATGCCGATGAAGCTGCCAGCGCTCAGCTGCAGGCTCACCTCCTGCAGTAGTGCGCGGCCGTCGTAGCGAAAGCTGAGCCGGTCGAGCTGCAGCGTGTTCACTGCAGTTCCGCGGCCAGGCGTGCCGCCACCATCCGCAGGTTCTGCCGGTAGTCCGCCGCCAGCGGATCGAGGGTGTCAGTCGCGACGGCCAGTTCGCGGGCCACCGCGGCAACGGCCGGTCCTGCGTTTTGCGGCTGGACGAACAGCGTGTGCAGCCCCTCGCGGGCCACACGCTGCTTCAGCGCGATCAGCCCGCGGGGGCCGGGCGACTTGCCCTCGTGCTCGACCGCGAGCTGCTCCAGCCCGTAGGCCGCCGCGAAGTGACTCCAGGCGGGATGCCAGACGAGAAAGACGCGTCCGGCGAACGGCTCGAGGCAGATGGCGAGCTCGCGGTCCAGGGCTGTCAGGCTGTCCAGATAGGCGGCCGCCCGCGCAGCGTAGTGCGCTGCGTGTGCCGGATCGGCCACGCTCAGGGCATCCCGGATACGCTCGACCTGTCGGGCGGCCTGCGCCGGCGCCGTCCAGCGGTGCGGATCGGCGGCGCCATGCGCGTGGTCATCGGGCGTCGGCGCAGCACTGCCCGCCGTCTCGGCCGGCGTGCCGAGGTCGACGCGCCGCATGTGGCCGTTCAGCCCCTGCAACCGGTCGAGCCAGCGCGCCTCGCCGGCGAGCCCGGCCGCGAAGTACAGCTCGAGGTCGGCCGCTGCCGCCAGCTCGCGGGGCGACGGTTCGAAGGTCTCCGGCAGCCGCTGCGCCGGGATCATCTGCACCACCCTCACGTGCGGGCTGCCGATGGCCTCGACGAAGTGGGCGTGCGGCGCGATCGTGGCACCGACCTCCAGGGCGGCGCCCCAGGTGGGCAGGACGAGCAGCAGGACGGCGAGCAGGCAGCGGGCCACGGACCGGTGATGCCGGCGCAGCGAACGCGTTGCTATGCTCATGGGATGTTCCTTGCCCGCCGTGTCGCGCTTGCCGCCATCCGCCTGTACCAGGTGGCCATCTCGCCTTGGCTCGCTCCGCGCTGCCGGCACTGGCCGAGCTGTTCGGCCTATGCGGCCGAAGCGATCGCCCGCTACGGCGTCGGCCGCGGCGGCCTGCTGGCGCTGCGCCGTCTGGCGCGGTGCCACCCGTGGGGAACGTGCGGGGTCGATCCGGTACCGGACCTCACGCCTGAACACAGGCACGAGCCGGCGCGGCGTGAGTGAAGAAGTGGTCGGGGTGACAGGATTCGAACCTACGACCTCCGCCTCCCGAAGGCGGCGCTCTACCAAGCTGAGCTACACCCCGTATCTCGACCGCCCGGCCGCCTAGAAGCGGCGCAGCACGGCGAATTCGAGCAAGTCGCCTAGCGCTGCCTTGCAGGACGAATCCGGAAGTCGTCCGAGCAGCGCCTTGGCCTGCGCCGCATGGTGCTGCGCGAGCTGCGCAGTGTAGGCGATCGCCCCGGTCGATTCAATCGTGGCGAGCACCTCGTCGAGCTGCTCTACCGCCCCGGCGCGCACCGCCTGACGCAGCTGCTCCGCCTGGGTCGACGGCGCCTGCTGCAG
>JAASSS010000113.1 GCA_021767745.1 Pseudomonadota bacterium | reverse complement strand
CGCCTCGCCCACCCGTTACTCGCCGCCGAAGCCGATGCCGTGAAGCGCCCGCTCCCTGCCTCGATCCCCCGGGCCCTGTGGCCTGCCCTGCTGGCCGCGCTGCTGGCCCTGCCCGCCCCGGCGCTGGCCGCCAGCGCGCTGGTGGCGGTGGCAGCCAACTTCGCCACGGCGACTGCCGCGCTGCAGCCGCGCTTCGAAGCCCGGACCGGCCACGAGCTGACCCTCGCGTTGGGCTCGACCGGGCAACTCGCCGCGCAGATCCAGCGCGGCGCGCCGTTCGATGCCTTCCTCGCTGCCGATGCCGCGCGCCCGGCGCTGCTGGCCCAGAGCGGCCACGCGCTGGCGGGAACGCAGTTTCCCTACGCGCTCGGCCGCCTCGTGCTCTGGAGCCCGGACCCGGCGGCCTTCGCCGACGACGCCGGCGCCGCCTGGCTGCGGACCGGCCGCTGGCGACATCTGGCCATCGCCAATCCGGCACTCGCGCCCTACGGCGCCGCCGCCACCCAGACGCTGCGCGCGCTGGCGCTGTGGCAGCCGCTCGACGGGCGTCTGGTGCGGGGCAACGATGTCGGCCAGGTCTATGCGCTGGTGGTCAGCGGCGCCGCCGAGGCGGGCTTCATCGCCCGCGCGCAGCTGGCAGCCGACACGCCGGGCAGCCGCTGGCTGGTTCCGGCGAGGCTGCACCAACCGCTGGCGCAGGAGGCGATCCTGCTGCGGCACGGGCAGCACAACCCGGCCGCCCGCGCCTGGCTGGACTACCTGCGCAGCCCGCCGGCGCGCGCCGTGATCGCCGGCTTGGGCTACGATCTCCCCCCGCCCTGAGCGCCTCGGGAGCCCGCCCTGGATTCCGGTCTTGACCTCGGCCCCGTCTGGCTGTCGCTGCAGCTCGCCGGCGTCACGGTCGTGCTGCTGCTGCTGCTCGGCACGCCGCTGGCCTGGTGGCTGGCCGGCACCCGCTCGCCGTTCAAGCCGCTGATCGAGGCGGTCACCGCGCTGCCGCTGGTACTGCCACCGACCGTGCTCGGCTTCTACCTGCTGGTGCTGTTCGCGCCGGATGCCCCGCTCGGGGGGCTGTGGGTCGAGCTCACCGGGCAGACGCTCACCTTCTCCTTCAGCGGACTGGTCCTGGCCTCCATGCTCTACTCGCTGCCCTTCGTGGTGCAGCCACTGCAGGCAAGCTTCGAGGCCATCGGCCGCGGCCCGCTGGAGGCCGCCGCGGTGCTCGGCGCCCGGCCGCTCGACGTGTTCTTCAGCGTGGCAAGTCCGCTGGCCCTGCGCGGCTATCTCACCGCCACGGTGCTGGGCTTTGCGCACACGCTCGGCGAGTTTGGCGTGGTGCTGATGGTCGGCGGCAACATCCCCGGCCGCACGCGGGTGGTGTCCATCGCCGTCTACGAACACGTGGAAACGCTGCAGTTCGCCGCCGCCCACCGACTGGCCGCCGGGCTGCTGCTGTTCTCCTTCCTCGTGCTGGTGGTGGTCTACGCGCTGAACCGGCGCTATCCGGTACACGCCGGATGAGGCTCGACTGCGCGCTGCGCGTGCCGCGTCGCGACTTCACGCTGGCGTTTCGCGAAACGCTCGACTGGCTCGGCATCGTCGCCGTGATGGGTGTGTCGGGCAGCGGCAAGAGCACGCTGCTGCGGGCACTGGCCGGGCTGGAGCCGGCCGCTCGCGGCCGGATCGTGCTCGACGGCCAGACGCTCGCCGAGGGCCGCCGTCGCTGTCCGCCGCACCGGCGCGGCATCGGCTATGTGTTCCAGGACGCGCGCCTGTTCGGCCATCGCTCGGTGCACGGCAACCTGCGCTTCGCCCTCGACCGGGCGCGGCCGGGGACCGAGGCGCCGGGCGAGGCCGAGGTGATCGAGGCGCTGGCTCTCGGCCCGCTGCTGGCCCGTGCGCCGGCCGGGCTGTCCGGCGGCGAACGCCAGCGGGTGGCGATCGGCCGCGCGCTGCTGGCCAATCCGCGGCTGCTGCTGCTCGACGAACCGCTCGCCGCGCTCGATGCCGCGCGCAAGCGTGAGCTGCTGCCCTACATCCGGGCCCTGCCGGCACGCTTCGGCATTCCGCTGCTGTATGTCTCCCACGCCGTGGAGGAAGTGGCGCAGCTGGCCGGCGAGGTGCTGATCCTGCATGCCGGCACGGTCACCGCCCGCGGGCCGGTCTACGAGGTGCTCGAGCGGCCCGAGGCCGAAGCCGTCTCCGGCGCCTTCGAGGGCGGCGTGGTGCTGGACGTGCGCGTGCGCCGGCAGCGGCCGGAGTATGCGCTGACGGAGGTCGAGCTCGCCGGCCAGCACCTGTCGCTGCCGCGGGTGGCGGCGGCGCCCGGCGAGGTGCTGCGGGTGCGGGTGCGGGCGCGCGATGTCGCGGTGGCGCTCGGGCCGGTCGAGGGCAGCAGCATCCGCAATCAGCTGCGCGCGCAGGTGCTGCAGCTCACCGCCGAGCCGCATGGCCCGCACGCCGAGTTGCTGCTGGACCTCGGCGGGCCACACCTGCGCGCCCGCATCACCCGCGAGTCCGCCGACCGGCTGGCGCTCTATCCGGGGCAGACGGTGTGGGCACTGCTGAAGAGCGTGAGCTTCGACCCGCGCTAGCGCCGCACCGAGGCCGACGCGCTGACGGCACCGGGGCGACCCCGCCGCGCCTGGCTCGCCACCGCCCGGGACGGGCCGGTGCGCTGCCGCGCACGCAACGCGGCCGCCGGATCGGCGTCGGCCAGCGCCTCCCGCCGCAGTCGGCGCGCGAGTTCGCTGCGGGCCCGGCCCCGCCACCAGCGGCGCACCCGCAGCCGCCGATCGAGTTCCAGCCGGAACAGCTCGCCCAGCCGGCCAATGAGCATGCCGATGCTGCCGCACAGGAACAGCCAGGTGCCGGCCGGCCGGGCTTCCAGCAACAGGCTGACGCTGCCGGCGACGAACAGCACGTTGCCGAGCAGCCCGAGCGTCAGGTGCACCCACGGATAGGTGCGCACGAAACGCTGGGCGACATTCTCATCCAGGGGTAGGCGATCCGGCATGCGGGAGGGCGACCTCGGCGGCTGCGGGATGGGCGCTGCACCCGGCCGATCGACCGGGACGTGGTCCTGCGACCGGCGGGGCGCCGCGGTGTTCCGCCCACACCCCGCGCGGCCGGCGGCAAGGCCCGGTGCAGGCCGCCGCGGCGGCCGGGGCGGCGCCGGTTGCGGGGGCAGGTCGCGGGTCTGCTAGGGTGGGGCCGCGGTCGCCGCCATGCGCCCGCCTTGCCGCCCGCTGTCAGGAGCCGCCGTGTCTGTCCCCGCGCTCGATGATCCCGAACTGTTCCGCCAACGCTGCTACCTCGACGGTGCCTGGTGCGAGGCCGACGATGGCGCCACGCTCGCGGTGGACGATCCGGCCACCGGCGAGGTAGTCGGCCACGTGCCGCGCATGGGCGCGCCGGAGACGGCACGGGCGATCGCGGCGGCGGAACGGGCGCTGCCCGACTGGCGGGGGCGCACTGCGGGCGAGCGGGCGGATGTGCTCTATCGCTGGCACGCGCTGCTGCTGGCCCATCAGGAGGACCTCGCCCGGTTGATGACGCTGGAGCAGGGCAAGCCGCTGGCCGAATCACGCGGCGAAATCGCCTATGCCGCCTCCTTCCTGCGCTGGTTCGCCGAGGAGGCCCCGCGTGCCTACGGCGACACCATCCCGGGGGTGCGGCCCGGCCAGCACATCGTGGTGATCAAGCAGCCCTGCGGCGTCGCCGGCGCCATCACGCCGTGGAACTTCCCCTCCTCGATGATCACGCGCAAGGCCGGCGCCGCACTCGCCGCCGGCTGCACGATGGTGGTCAAGCCCGCCAGCGCCACGCCCTTCTCGGCGCTGGCGCTGGCGGTGCTGGCCGAGCGCGCCGGGCTGCCGGCGGGCGCGCTGAACGTGGTGACCGGCTCGGCCGCGGCGATCGCCGGCGAGCTGACCGACAATCCCGTGGTGCGCAAGCTGAGCTTCACCGGCTCGACCGAGATCGGGCGCGAGCTGATGGCCCGCAGCGCCCGGCACATCCAGAAGATTTCGCTGGAACTGGGCGGCAACGCCCCGTTCATCGTGTTCGAGGACGCCGATCTGGAGCAGGCCGTCGCCGGCGCCATCGCCTCCAAGTTCCGCAATACCGGCCAGACCTGCGTCTGCGTCAACCGCCTGCTGGTACACGAGGCCATACACGACGACTTCGTCGGCCGGCTGGCCGATGCGATGGGCGCACTGAAGACCGGCGCCGGCAGCGAACCGGGCGTGCAGCTCGCGCCGCTGATCGATGGCGCCGCCTGCGCCAAGGTGCAGGCGCACATCGACGACGCCCTCGCCAAGGGTGCGCGGCGGATCTGTGGCGGCGAACCCCACCCGCGCGGCGGCAACTTCATGCTGCCGACGCTGCTGACCGGGGTGACCCCCGCCATGGACCTGTGGCACGAGGAAACCTTCGGCCCGCTCGCACCGGTCACGCGGTTTGGTACCGAGGCCGAGGCCATCGCGCTGGCCAACGACACGCCCTGGGGTCTGGCAGCCTACTTTTACAGCCGCGACATCCACCGCATCTGGCGGGTGGCCGAGGCCCTGGAGGCCGGCATGGTCGGCATCAACGAGGGCATGATCTCCAACGCCGCCGCCCCGTTCGGCGGGGTGAAGGCCTCCGGCCTCGGCCGCGAAGGCTCCAAATACGGGCTCGACGAGTTCATGGAGGTCAAGTACCTCTGCATGGGCGGCGCATGAGGGCCAGCGGCACCGGGGAGCGCCGCATCGCCGTCGCGCCGGGCGATGGCATCGGTCCGGAGGTGATGGCGGCCACGCTGCCGGCGCTGGACGCGCTGCGGACGCGCTTCGACCTGCCGCTGAGCTGGCAGACGCTGCCCTGGCCGAGCACGGCCTGGCATCGCGAGCACGGGCAGATGATGCCGGCCGACGGCCTGGCCCGGCTCGGCGACTTCGACGCCATCCTGCTCGGCGCCCTGGGCGATCCCGGGCCGGGCGATGACGCCGCACGCTACCGCCTGCCCGATGGCATCTCGCTCGCGCCACTGCTGCAGATCCGCAAGGGCTTCGACCTGTGGGCCTGCGAGCGGCCGGCGCGGCTGCTGCCCGGGGCGCCGCAGTACCTGGCCGACCCCCGTGCCCGGCAGGTGGACCTGCTGGTGATCCGCGAGAACAGCGAGGGCGAATACGTGAATCAGGGCGGGCGGCTGCATCCGGGCACGCCGCGCGAGCTGGCGAGCCAGGTCTCGATCTTCACCCGCGCGGCGACCGAGCGGCTGCTGCGCCACGCCTTCGAGCGCGCCCGCCAGCGCGCCGCCCGCCGCGCGGCCGAGGCGCCGGCCGGGCGGCCGGCCGAGGTGTGCCTGGTCACCAAGCGCAACGCCCTGGCGCATTGGGGCGAGATGTACACCGAGATCTTCGCCGAGATCGCGGCGCATTATCCGGACGTCGCTACCCGTCACGAGCTGGTCGATGCCGCCTGCATGAAGTTCGTGCAGTGCCCGTGGACCTTCGACGTGGTGGTCGCCAGCAACCTGCACGGCGACATCCTCACCGACCTGGCCGCCGTGCTGGCCGGCGGGATGGGCGTGGCGCCGTCGATGAACATCAACCCCCTGTCGGACGCTGCGCCGGCGCTGTTCGAGCCGACCCACGGCAGCGCGCCGGACATCGCCGGACAGGGCCTGGCCGATCCCCGGGCGATGCTGCTGACGGCGGCCATGATGCTCGACTGGCTCGAGGCCGGCACGCCCGGTTGTGCCGCCGCCGCGGCGAGCCTGCGCCTGGCCGTGCAGCAGGACCTGGCCGGGGCGGCCGACCGCCGGCCGACCGCCAGGGTCGGCGCCGACATCCTCGCCCGGCTCGCCGCCGGGCCCGATCCGAAGGAAGCGATGCAGTGAGCCACCTTTCTCCCCTGCTCCAGCAGTCCAGCCGCATCCTCGCCGAGCGCGGCGCGGGCAGCTGGCT
>JAASSS010000112.1 GCA_021767745.1 Pseudomonadota bacterium | reverse complement strand
TCCGCCACGCTGGCGGCGGTGGGCCTGCTGGAGTCGATGATGACGGCCTCGATCATCGACGACTTCACCGAGACCGAAAGCAACAAGAATCGCGAGTGCGTCGGCCAGGGCGTGGCCAACATCGGTGCGGGCTTCCTGGGCGGCATGGCCGGCTGCGCGATGATCGGGCAGTCGGTGATCAACGTGAAGTCCGGCGGTCGGGGCCGGCTGTCCACCCTGGCGGCTGGCCTGTTCCTGCTGGTGCTGGTGGTCTTCGCCGGCGAATGGGTGGCGCAGATTCCGATGGCGGCGCTGGTGGCGGTGATGATCATGGTCTCGATCAGCACCTTCAACTGGGAGTCGATCCGCAACCTGCGTGCCTACCCGCGCAGCTCCAGCGTGGTGATGCTGGCTACCGTGGCGGTGACCGTGGCCACGCACGACCTGGCGCAGGGTGTGGTGACCGGCGTGCTGCTATCGGGGTTCTTCTTCGCCCACAAGGTCGGGCAGGTGCTGCACATCGGATCGCGCGCCGACGCGCAGGGCCGCGGGCGCACGTATGAGATCACCGGACAGGTCTTTTTCGCCTCTGCCGACACTTTCATCCACGCGTTCGACTACGGCGAATCGGTCGAGCGCGTCCGCATCGACGTCAGCCGCGCCCATTTCTGGGACATCACCGCCATCAGCGCACTGGACAAGGTGATCGCGAGGTTCCGCCGCGCAGGCGTCGCAGTGGAGGTGATCGGCCTCAATGAAGCCAGCGCCACCATGGTGGATCGCTTCGCAGTGCACGATAAGCCGGAGGCGGTCGAGCGCCTGATGGGCCACTGACGACCGACATCCGCGCCGGTGCGCCCGCCGTGGCCACGTTGCTACCGGCCCGCCACTGGCGTGGATGGCTAAGGCGCTGCCCAATGCCACTGACGAGCGCGGCGGGGGTTTGCCCGGGCCGGCGCAGACGGGTGCCCGATTGCCGTGGTCCGACGGCACGCCGCCACGAACGTGCCACCATGCAGCAGCGGCTGGCGCCGTCGCCGTTGCCCGCGGCGAGTCACCGCACGCCCTGGCGGGCGGCTGGCTGCGAGGGCGCGGGGCGCAGAGGCTGCCGGCTCGCCAAGGTATGCGGCTCGCCGGCGGCCGGATTGCCGCGCGCTGCCGCTGCCGTCACAGTGGCTCCGATCGGCGAGAAGTGAGGGGCTCAATGCGGACGGATACCGCAGTCGTCACCCATGCATGCGGCCATCGCGCATCCGCCGCGTCGACGGCGCGGCGGGCGGTGTTGCCGCCGGTGACCGCCGGGCGGGGCTGCGCTCGCGGGTGCGATGCGATCATCGCGGGCTTCGGCCGGTGCCGGCCGGCGTGAGCGAGGCGACACAGGCAGCGGCCGATGTGGCCTGGATGCGCGAGGCGCTGGGCCTGGCGGCGGCGGCCGAGGCAGCCGGCGAGGTGCCGGTCGGTGCGGTGCTGGTGCAGCAAGGGCGGGCCATCGGCCGCGGCTACAACCGGCCGATCGGGTTGCACGATCCCACCGCGCATGCCGAGGTGCGGGCGCTGCGGGAGGCGGGGCAGCAGGCCGGCAACTACCGCTTGCCCGGCAGTACGCTCTACGTGACGCTGGAGCCGTGCCTGATGTGCGTGGGCGCGATCATCCACGCGCGGGTGGCGCGGCTCGTCTACGGCGCGACCGACCCCAAGACCGGCGCGGTGCACAGCTGCTACCGGTTGCTGGAGGCGAACGCGCTGAATCATCGGCTGCCGGCGCAGGGCGGTGTGTTGGCGGAAGAATCTGCCGCGCTGCTGCAGCGCTTCTTCCGGGCACGCCGGCGCTCGGCCGGCTAGCGTCCACTGCTGCCCGTCCCGCGGCTTCAACCGCACCCGCTGTCCGTCGGTGCTACCGTACTTCGCCCGCATGGCCTCGCTTCCGCCGTGGTGGTATTGGCTGGCGCGCCACGCAGGCGGCGCGCCAGCCAGGGCCGGCGTCAGAAGGCGTACTGCCAGCCCAGCACGGCGCTCCAGTCGGTTTCGAGCTGCGGGCCATCCAGCCGCTGATCGATCGGCACGAGGAACTCGAGGCCGAGCCGGTGCCCGCGCAGGACGCCGCCCGACAGGTACCAGTTGGTGCCGACGCCGACATCCAGCCGCTCGCCCCCCTGGGCACGCGGATCGGCCGCTGGCGACATCATCGGCGGGATCTCATCGTCCTGCCCGTCGAGGTTGCCCCAGGTGAGGTAGGCGAGCCTCAGCGACGTGCTCAGTTCCTGTCGCCAGAGATAGGCCAGCCAGCCGGTCAGATTGGCGCGGTTGCCGAGGGTGTAGCCCTCATCATTGGTGCCCGTGCGCAGGGTCGCGATGCCCTGGCCACCCCAGGACCAGCGCGCGGCCTGGCCGACATAGGTCAGGCCCGGCTGCAGGTCGACGGTGCCTGACCCGAGCTGCATCGGGTATTCCAGCCGCATTTCCATGGGCGCGCCGCCGGGACCGTGCGGCATGTCATCGTCCTCCGTGATGCTGCCGGTGGGCAGGGTGAGGCCGAGGTTCGCGATGACCTGATGCGGGCTGTCGAGGGGCGTGAGGCGCACCAGCGCGCTCAGCGCCGTGTCGCCGAGGCCGTCGGATTCCATGTCGTAGCGGATCGGCGGGTGACCGCCGTGGCTGTGCAGCTCGGCGGTCATGTCCATGTCGATGTAGTTGAACATCGCCATCAGCGTGACCCGGTCGGTCGGCGCGTACATCACCTCGAACATGTGCATCGCCATGTCCATGTCGATCGGCGCGTTGTGATAACCGAAGCCGCCGTCGGCCACGCTGCTGTAGGTGGCCTCGCGCGAGACGCGATCCGAGCCATTCAGCAGGCCCTCCTGCTGCATGGGCATATAGCGGTAGCCCAGCATCCATTCGCCGGCGTCATGGACGTGATCGCCCATCACGCCGATCGGCGCGTGCGCGTCGGCGCGGGCGGACTCCCAGTCACCATGGGCATGAGCCAGCAGCGGACCGGCCAGCAGCGCCATCGCGCAGATGCGGGAGCGGGTGAATTTTGAAGCCTCGACGTGCATACGTTCCTCTTCGTGGTGCCGACACCTCCATGGCGTCGGCGCGTAAAGGTAGCCGGCGCGCGCGCGGAGGGAATGTGACAAAACGCCGCGGGAGCGGTGGTGAGGGCGTGCGAATGTCGGCCGCCGGTGGTGGCGCTGGCCTGCAGGCAGAGCGGGGACGGGTCGCTGCACCGCAGCGGGCTTGGAGCCCGGCCACGAGCCGGCTATGATAGGCGGCTGGACGCGGTGACGGCTGGTATCGGCCCGGCGCCGCACCGGAGAGGTACCGAAGCGGTCACAACGGCGCGGACTCGAAATCCGTTGGGGGCGCAAGCTCCACGTGGGTTCGAATCCCACCCTCTCCGCCATTTCCCCCTCGCATCCGGGCGGATCCCCTTCGCTGCAGGCCGACAGCAGCCGCCGGAACTCTGAAGCTTCGGGTGAGAGTATCGGCGGCAAGCGCTGACGCTGCCATCGACCTCCAAACTGCCTTCCTGTGGGTCCACTTTGGCCCCTCACGGCTCAGGACCTATCGGGTCTGCCTCCGCCGGACAGGCTCGACGCGCCGCGTGATGTGAGCGCGAGGCCAAGAACCAGATGCCCATGTAGGGATGAGGCGAGTCGGCGTAGGGATCGGAACGGCAGTTGCTGCCTAACCGATGGTGCTGGACCGGCTCCGAGGACCAAGGCCGCCAGGGGCTGGTGTGTTGCGCCTGTCGGTAGGTGGTGCCCCGAGTAGGATTCGAACCTACGACCCCGCGCTTAGGAGGCGCGTGCTCTATCCTGCTGAGCTATCGGGGCGCTCGGTAAGGCCGGTTCGACCGGATCGGCAATTGTACGCATCCGCTGCGCTGCGGTCGCGCACGGGGCGAGGGCGTTGCTTCGGCGCTGAGCGCACCGACGCCTCTCCCAAAAGAATCAGGCGCCCGCAGGCGCCTGACAACTGTCGCTGAGCCGCGAGGCCTACTGCAACGGACCGCCGCCCGGTGCCCGAACGCGGATGATGTTGTTGCGGATGTTCAGCACTTCGGTGCCGAGGATCTCGAGGTTCGCCACTGCGTTCAGCTCGATGAACTCCGGGTCGTCCGGCAGGCCCTGCTGGTCGAGGATGGCGGCCTCGAGTACTCCGGCTACCCCTGGCTCGAACGGCCCTGGCCGCAGCGGCTCGACGACCGTCAACACCTCAAGGCCGGCGTCGAAGTCGAACAGGCCCGGCTCGAAGATGCCGTCGTTATCGATGGGTTCTCCGATGCTCAGCAGGCGGCTGTTGTCGAACAGGTTGCGATCGCGGCGCAGCAGCGCTTCGATGCCGATGCGATCGTCGATCGGGTCGAGCAGGATTTCGGCGAGCAGCTCCCGCCGGATCTCCCGGCGCAGGCGCCGGACGGCCCGTTCGCCGAGACGATCGTCGCGCCACCCGAAGACGCCATCGGTCGGCAGGAAGCCCTCGCGCCAGCCGAAGGCACCATCGACCAGCAGGTCACCGCCGATGCCGGTGTTGCGGTCGATCAGGTCGAGCACGAGGTTGCCGTCGCGGCGGCCGAAGACGCCATCGGTCGGCAGAAAGCCCGCGCGCCAGCCGAAGGCGCCGTCGAGCAGCAGGTCACCGCCGATGCCGGTGTTGCGGTCGATCAGGTCGAGCACGAGGTTGCCGTCGCGGCGGCCGAAGACGCCGTCAGTCGGCAGGAAGCCTTCGCGCCAGCCGAAGGCGCCGTCGAGCAGCAGGTCGCCGTCAACGCCGGTATTGCGATCGATCAGGTCGAGCACGAGGTTGCCGTCGCGGCGGCCGAAGACGCCGTCAGTCGGCAGGAAGCCCTCGCGCCAGCCGAAGGCACCGTCGACCAGCAGGTCACCGCCAAGGCCGGTGTTGCGATCGATATAGCCGAGGATGGGGCCGTAGCGGTCGCCGTCGCGCCACTGATAGATGCCGTCAGTCAGCAGGAAGCCGCTCCGCCAGCCAAAGGCACCACCCGTGGGCAGGAATCCGTCTCGCCAGCCGAAGACACCGTCCGTGGGCAGGAACCCATTCCGCCAGCCGAAGGCACCATCGAGCAGCAGGTCGCCGTCAACGCCGGTATTGCGATCGATCAGGTCGAGCACGAGGTTGCCGTCGCGGCGGCCGAAGACGCCATCAGTCGGCAGGAAGCCCTCGCGCCAGCCGAAGGCGCCGTCGACCAGCAGGTCACCGCCGAGCCCGGTATTCCGGTCGATGACGGCGCTAAGCCCTGTATTCCGGTCGATGATGGCACCGAGACCCGTATTGCGATCGATGATGCCGCTGATGCCGGTCTTGCGGTCGATGACGCCGCTGATGCCCGTATTGCGGTCGATGGCGTTGAGCACCCAGCCGCTGGGCCCGGTCTTGAGGTCGATCAGACGGCCGACGCCGGTGTTCAGGTCGACCAGCGTCTCGAGGCCGGTGTTGCGATCGATCAGGCGCAGCGCGCGGCCGCTGGGGCCGGTCTTGAGGTCGATCAGGCGGCTGAGGCCGGTGTTGCGGTCGATCAGCTGGCTGATGCCGGTGTTGCGATCGATGATGCCGCCGAGGCCGGTGTTCAGATCGATCAGGGTCTCAAGGCCGGTGTTGCGATCGATGTAGCTCAGCACCCAGCCGCTGGGGCCGGTCTTGAGGTCGATCAGGCGACCGAGGCCGGTATTCAGGTCGATCAGCGTCTCGAGACCGGTGTTGCGATCGATCAGCGCGCCGAGGCCGGTGTTGATGTCGATCAGGGTCTCGAGGCCGGTATTGCGATCGATGTAGCGCAGCGCCCAGCCGCTCGGGCCGGTCTTGAGGTCAAGCAGACGGCCGATGCCAGTGTTGCGGTCGATCAGCGTCTCGAGCCCGGTATTCCGGTCGATGACGGCGCTAAGCCCTGTATTCCGGTCGATGATGGCGCCCAGACCCGTATTGCGGTCGTTGACGCCGCTGATGCCCGTATTGCGGTCGATGACGCCGCTGATGCCCGTATTGCGGTCGATGACGCC
>JAASSS010000018.1 GCA_021767745.1 Pseudomonadota bacterium | reverse complement strand
CGGGGCGTGCGCTTCCGCTCGCCCATCGATGGCGACGAGGTTTTCCTCAGCCCCGAGATCTCCATGCAGGTGCAGCACGCGTTGGCTGCCGACGTGGTCATGGTGTTCGACGAGTGCACGCCATATCCGGCCGAGCGCGAACAGGCGCGTGAATCGATGGCCCTGTCGCTGCGCTGGGCCGAGCGCAGCCGGCGCGAGCACGACGCGCTGGGTAACGCCAACGCGCTGTTCGGCATCGTGCAGGGGGGCATGTACGCGGCGCTGCGGGCCCAGAGCCTGGCCGGGCTACAGGCGATCGGCTTCGACGGCTATGCCATCGGCGGACTGTCGGTCGGTGAGCCCGAGCACGAGCGCCTGCATGTGCTCGATGCGCTGCTGCCGGCCATGCCGACGGCGCAGCCGCGCTATCTGATGGGCGTCGGCCGGCCGGAGGACCTGGTCGAGGCGGTGGCCCGTGGCGTGGACATGTTCGACTGCGTCATGCCGACCCGCAACGCGCGCAACGGGCACCTGTTCACGCACCGCGGCGTGGTGCGCATCCGTCACGCCGCCCACCGGCTGGACGACGGCCCGCTCGATGCCGACTGCGACTGCACCACCTGCCGCCACTACAGCCGCGCCTACCTGCGCCATCTGGAGCGCAGCGGCGAGATCCTGTTCAGCCGGCTCGCCTCGCTGCACAACCTGCACTACTACCAGCGGCTGATGCAGGGCATGCGCAGCGCCATCGCCGGGGGCGGCTTCGCCCGCTTCCGCGCGGACTTCTACGCTGCGCGGGAATTGCCCGTGCCGGCTATGTCATAATCGCGCCCGTCACGTCGGCCCCGCGCCGGCGTTTGCCTTTTCGGGAGCTGCATCATGTCTTTGTTCATCAACGATGCCTGGGCGCAGGCCGCCGGTGGCGGTGAGCCGAACTTCCTGGTCAGCCTGCTGCCGCTCGTTGTCCTGTTCGCCCTGTTCTACTTCCTGCTGATCCGGCCGCAGACGAAGCGGGCCAAGGAGCACCGGGAGATGATCGCCGCCGTCGCCAAGGGTGACGAGATCGTCACCACCGGCGGGCTGGCCGGCCGGGTGACCGAGGTCGGCGAGAGCTTCCTGGAGCTCGGCATCGCCGAGGGCGTGACGGTGAAGGTCCAGAAGCAGGCCGTCTCGACCATTCTGCCCAAGGGCTCGCTGAAGCCGAAACGCTGACGTCACCGGCGTGGCCGCTCACCGTCCCATCCACCCCCGACTCCGCCTGCAGGCGCCCGCATGAACCGCTACCCGCTCTGGAAGTACCTGCTGGTGCTCGGCGTTTTCCTGCTGGGCCTGCTCTACGCCCTGCCGAACCTGTTTGGGGAGGATCCGGCGGTGCAGCTGTCGGCGCCCAACGGTCGGCCGGTACCGGCGGCGATGGCCGATCAGGTGCGCGATCTGCTGCGCCGTACCGACATTCCGGTGCGCGGCCTCGAATCGGCGGATGGCCGGCTGCTGGTGCGCCTGCCGGATCAGGACGCGCAGCTGGCGACGCGGGAGCTGCTCGCGCGCGAGTTCGAGGATGCCGTGGTGGCGCTGAACCTCGCGCCGCGGACCCCCGCCTGGCTGCGGGCCCTCGGGGCCGAGCCCATGGCGCTGGGCCTGGATCTGCGCGGCGGCGTGCACTTCCTGATGGAGGTGGACATGGCGGCGGCGCTGCAGCAGCGCCTGGAAAGCCTGGAGGCCGATGCGCGGCGGGTGCTGCGCGAGGCCGGCGTGCGCTATGCCGGCATCAGTCGTAGCGGCGAGCGCATCGTCATCCGGCTGCGCGAGCCCGCTGACGTGGCGCAGGCGCGAGAAACGCTGGGCGAGGCGTTGCCGGAGCTGACGCTCGACGGTGGCGAGGCCGACTCGCTGCGGCTGATCGGCACGCTGGACGCGCAGACCCGCGAGCAGGTGCGCGACTTCGCGCTGGACCAGAACATCACCACGCTGCGCAACCGGGTGAACGAGCTCGGCGTGGCCGAGCCGGTGATCCAGCAGCAGGGCGATTCCCGCATCGTCGTGCAGCTGCCGGGCGTGCAGGACACCGCCCGTGCCAAGGAGATCCTGGGGGCGACGGCGACGCTGGAGTTCCGCCTGGTCGACAGCGAGGGCGATGCCTACGCCGCCGAGCGCACGGGCCGCACGCCGATCGGCAGCCGGCTCTATCGCGAGCGCGACGGCGGGCCGATCCTGCTGCAGCGCGAGGTGATCGTCACCGGTGACCAGCTGATCGACGCCACCGCCGGCTTCGATCAGCAGTCCGGCAGTCCCGCCGTGTTCGTGACGCTGGATGCGCGCGGCGCCCGGCGCATGGGCGAGACCACCCGTCAGCATCTGGGCGAGCCGATGGCGGTGGTGTTCATCGAGAACAAGGTCGATGTGGAGCGCGTGGACGGCGAGCTGGTCAAGCGCCGGCGTACGGTCGAGGAAGTGATCAGCGTCGCGACCATCCAGGGCGTGTTCAGCAAACGCTTCCAGATCACCGGCCTGGCCCAGGAAGAGGCGCGCACGCTCTCGCTGCTGCTGCGCGCCGGCGCGCTGGCCGCCCCGGTCGACATCGTCGAGGAACGCACGGTCGGGCCCAGCCTCGGGCAGCGCAACATTCAGCAGGGCTTCACGGCGGTGGCCATCGGCCTGCTGCTGGTGGCGGTGTTCATGGTGGTCTACTACCGCGTCTTCGGGCTGATCGCCGATCTGGCGCTGGTGGTCAACCTGGTGCTGATCGTGGCCGTGCTCTCGCTGCTGCAGGCGACGCTGACGCTGCCGGGCATCGCCGGTCTGGTGCTGACGGTGGGCATGGCGGTCGATGCCAACGTGCTGATCTTCGAGCGCATCCGCGAGGAGCTGCGAATCGGCAACACGCCGCAGGCGGCGATCCAGCGCGGCTACGCCAAGGCCTTCTCCACCATCGCCGATGCCAACGTCACCACGCTGATCGCCGCCGTGGTGCTGTTCGGCCTCGGTAGCGGCCCGGTGCGCGGCTTCGCGGTGACGCTCTCGATCGGCATCCTCACCTCGATGTTCACCGCCATCATGGGCACCCGCGCCATGGTGAACCTGATCTATGGCAACCGCCGCCTGCGCGGCCTGGCGATCTGAGGTATCCGATGGAGCTGTTCAAGCGCACCACGCAGATCGATTTCATGGCGCGGCGGCGCCTCGCGCTGCCGCTCTCCGCGCTGCTGCTGGTGGTCGCGATCGTGGGCCTGGTGCTGCGCGGGCTCAGCTTCGGCATCGACTTCACCGGCGGCGTGCTGGTCGAAGTGCGCTATCCGCAGCAGGCGGTGCTGACCGACGTTCGCCGGCAGCTGGCGGACGCCGGGTTCGAAGGCGCCGTGGTGCAGTATTTCGGCACGCCGACCGATGTGCTGATCCGGCTGGCCCCGGGAGATGAGGGGGCGCCGGTGCAGAGCGAGCAGCTGAGCGAGCGCGTGCTGCAGGCGCTGCGGCAGGACGCCGCCGCGCAGATCACCGTGGAGCGCGTGGAATACGTCGGCCCGCAGGTCGGTCAAGAACTCGCCAATCAAGGTGGCCTGGCGCTGCTGGTAGCGCTGTTCGGGATCCTGGTCTACGTCTCGGTCCGCTTCGAATGGCGGCTCGCGCTCGGCGCCGTGGGCGCCCTGGTGCACGACGTGCTGGTGGTGCTGGGCCTGTTCGCCTGGGCCCAGGTCTCATTCGATCTGAGTGTGCTGGCCGCCGTGCTGGCCGTGATCGGCTACTCGCTGAACGACACCATCGTCGTGTTCGACCGCATTCGCGACGGGTTCCTGGAGATGCGCCGCGCAACACCCCCCGAGGTGGTGAACGTGTCGATCAACCAGACGCTCAGCCGCACCCTCATGACCAGTGGCACCACGCTGCTGGTGTTGATTGCGCTGGCGCTGTTCGGCGGCACGGTGATCCAGCCGTTCGCCATCGCGCTGATCGCGGGCATCGTGATCGGCACGTATTCCTCGATCTACGTGGCCAGCGTGCTGGCGCTGGGGCTGGGCGTCAGCCGCGTCAACCTGTTGAAGCCCCAGCGGCAGGACAAGCCCGACGCGCAGCTGTGAGGCTCGGCTAGCCGGGGCGTGCGGGCGCCTCGCCCTTGAGCGCCGGCGTCAGGTGCGGGCCGATGGTGCGCACCAGAGCGGCGAACACGCGCGGATTGCCGCCGACCACGTGGCCGCGGTAGAGCACCTCCGGCGCGCCGGTGAGATCGCCGCTGACGCCGCCGGCCTCCTGAATCAGCAGCAGCCCCGCCGCCAGGTCCCAGGGCTTGAGGCCGAGCTCCCAGAAGCCGTCGAGCCGACCGGCGGCCACGTAGGCCAGATCCAGCGCCGCGGCGCCGGCGCGCCGCAGTCCGGCGGCATTGCCGGCCACGGCCTGCATCATGCCGAAGTAGGCGGCGGCATGCGCCGGTTCCCGCGCCGGGATGCCGGTGCCGATCAGCGCGCCGCCAAGGCCGCGGCTCTGGCTCACGCGGATGCGGCGGTTGTCCAGGAAGGCGCCGCGGCCGCGGCTGGCGGTGAACAGCTCCTGGCGCATCGGATCGAACACCACGGCGTGCTCGAGGCGCCCCTGGTGCAGGATGCCGATGGACACGGCGACGTGCGGGATGCCGTGAATGAAGTTCGTGGTGCCATCGAGCGGGTCGATGATCCAGACCGTCTCGCTCTCGCCGCTGCTGCCGCTTTCCTCGGCCAGGATGGCGTGCTGCGGGTAGGCCTCGTGGATCGTCTCGATGATGCGGGCCTCGGCGGCCCGGTCGACATCGGTGACGAAGTCGTTAGGCTGCTTGGTCTCGACGCGCACGGTGTCGAGTCGGCCGCTCTGGCGGGCGATGTGATCGCCGGCGCGGCGCGCGGCCTTCACGGCGATGTTGAGCCATGGATGCATCGCGAACAGGTCCGAGTGGAGGCGCGGGGAAGCGGCGCCAGCTTAGCAGAGCAGGGGGACAGGGGTGGAGCAGGATCTGGCTGGCCGGGTGCGGGTGGTGTTGGTGGAGCCGAGTCATCCGGGCAACATCGGCGCGGCCGCCCGGGCGATGAAGGTGATGGGCCTGCGGCGGCTGAGCCTGGTGGCGCCGCGTCAGTTCCCGCATGCCGAGGCCACGGCGCGCGCCGCCGGCGCCGACGATCTGCTGGCCGCTGCCGACGTCTGCCCGACGCTGGATGCCGCCATTGCCGAGTGCCACCGCGTCTATGGCACCACCGCCCGCAGTCGTTCGCTGCGCTGGCCGGCGCTGGCGCCGCGGGCGGCGGCCGCGCAGATGCTGGCGCTGCCGGCCGAGGCCGAGATCGCGCTGGTGTTCGGGCGCGAGCGCACCGGGCTCGACAACGATGAAGTCGCCCGTTGCCACCAACTGATCCACATCCCGACGGCGCCGGAGTTCGGCTCGCTCAACCTCGCCGCGGCGGTGCAGGTGCTGGCCTACGAGCTGCAGCTGGCAACGCTGGCTGACGTGGCCCTGCCGGTGGAGACGCCCGAGGCGCCGCCGGCCACCGCCGCGCAGATGCAGGCGCTCTACGATCATCTGGAGCGGGCGCTGGTCGCGCTGGAATTTCTCGATCCGGACAACCCGCGCCAGCTGATGCCGCGGTTGCGGCGCTTCTTCAACCGTGCGGCGCCCGATGCACTGGAGCTGAACATCCTGCGCGGCATCCTGACCGCCGCCGAACGGGCGCGCGCCGAGGCCGATGCCGCCACGGCCGGCGGCCCGCCGGCCGCCGCGCGTGCCCGCTCGGCGGCAGAGGAGCGATGAACGTGATCGGCAGGATTCGCCAGCGACTGCGGGAGGAGATCGACTGCGTCTTCGAGCGCGACCCGGCAGCCCGCAGCCGGCTGGAGGTGATGCTCGCCTATCCGGGGCTGCACGCGGTGCTGCTGCACCGGCTCAGCCACCGGCTGTGGCAGGCCCGCCGGTACGTGCTGGCGCGGTGGCTCTCGCACGTCGGCCGCTGGCTGACCGGCATCGAAATCCATCCGGGAGCACGCATCGGCCGGCGCCTGTTCATCGATCATGGCCTCGGCGTGGTCATCGGCGAGACCACCGAGATCGGCGATGACTGCACCATCTATCAGGGCGTGACGCTCGGGGGCACGTCGTGGAAGCCCGGCAAGCGGCATCCGACGCTGGAAGCCGGCGTCATCGTCGGCGCCGGCGCCAAGGTGCTGGGGCCGTTCACCGTCGGCCGCGGTGCCCGCATCGGCTCCAACGCAGTCGTCGTCAAGGCCGTGCCGGCGGGGGCAACGGTGGTGGGTATTCCCGCGCGCGTGGTGCAGCGGGTGGCCGCGCCGCCGGACGCCGAGCGTCAGGCGATCGCGCGGCAGATGGGTTTCGACGCCTACGGCCTGACCCAGGAGATGCCCGACCCGGTGGCGCAGGCGATCAACGGCATCCTCGATCACGTGCATCTGATGGATCAGCGTCTGCAGGCGCAGGCGGCGTTGCTGCGCGAGCTGGCGCCGGAGGCCGCCGCTGCCGTGCCGCCGCTGGCGCGGTGCGAGGTGGCGCCGGTCGATTCCGCGGATCAGGGCGAGGCGCCCGCGGCTGACGGGGGTGGCACTGCGGCCGGGGAGGGACCCGGACGAGGCGGGCGGTGAGCGCTAGCGACCCGATCTATCTCGACTATGCCGCCAGCACGCCGCTGGCGCCCGAGGTGGCGCAGGCGATGGCCGCCGCGCTGCAGCCCGGCCGCGCGGCCAACCCGGGCTCGCCGCACCGCTACGGTGCCGAGGCGGCGGCGGCACTGGAGCGGGCCCGGGCGCAGGTCGCGGCGCTGATCGGCGCCGAGAGCCGGGCGATCCACTTCACCGGCAGCGCCACGGAGGCCAACAACCTCGCGCTGATTGGCGGCGCCCGGGTCTGCCGCCGGCCCGGCGAGCCGCCCGGACACCTCATCGCCAGCAGCATCGACCACAGCTCGATCCGAGAGCCCCTGGCGGCCCTGGCGCGCGAGGGTTGGGCGGTGACGCTGCTGACCCCCGATGGCGAAGGCCGGATTCTGCCGGCCGCACTGCGCGCCGCCCTGCGCGCGGACACGGCGCTGGTCGCCCTCACGCACGTCAACAACGAACTCGGCGTGCTCCAGCCGCTGCAGGCGCTCGGATCGATCTGCCGTGAACGCGGTATCCGGGTGCACCTCGACGCGGCCCAGGCGGCGGCGCGCTGCCCGATCGAGGTGCGCGAGCTGCCGGTGGATTCGCTGAGTCTGTCAGCCCACAAGCTATACGGTCCGAGCGGCATCGGGGCGCTGTGGCTGCGCCGGCGGCCGCGGGCCCGGGTCCTGCCGCTCACCTACGGCGGTGGACAGGAAGGCGGTGTTCGGCCGGGGACGCCGGCGGTGCATCAGGCCATCGGCTTCGGCACGGCGGCGCGCCTCGCCCGCGCCCGGCTGCAGACGGATGCGGCCGCTGCCGACGCCCTGCACGCGCTGCTGCGCCGTGAGCTGCGCCGGGTCGGCGGGCTGCGCTGGAATGGCCGCGACGGCCCGGCGGTGCCCGGCATCGTCAGTCTGACCGTGGCCGGGGTCGACGGCGAGGCGCTGGTCGCAGCGCTGGCGCCGCGGCTGGCGCTCTCGCGCGGCGCGGCCTGTGCGGCGAGCAGTGGCGAGCCTTCGCCGGTGCTGCGGGCGCTGGGGCACGACGATGCCGCTGCGGCCGCGACCCTGCGCCTGTCGTTCGGGCGCTACAGCACGCCGGCGCAGCTGCGGCAGGCCGCGGCCCTGCTGCGCCGGGCGATCACCCGCCTGCGCGCGGCGGCGCCCGAGCCGATCCCGGCTGTGGCAGAGTCGATCGAAGGCGCGACGCGCGCGGGGACTGCGTCGCCCGTGTCACCCGAGGCTGGTCCGTGTGGCGCGCCCCGGCGGCTGCCGGTCGAAGTCGGCAGCTGGCCACCCGGCCCCGGCGTCGCCACCGGCAGCGCCGGGGCCGGGCAGGTGCGTGTGCAACTGCAGCTGCGTTGGGTGCACGACCGGCTGGTGGCGACGCGCTACCGGGTGCTGGGCCCGCCGGCGCTGGCACGGCTGGCGGCGCATGCGCTCGGCACGCTGGGGCTCGCGGCCTCCGTCGACAGCGGCGCCCTGGGCTGGGCCGAGGCTCTGCGCCTGCCGGCCGAGACACGGGGGCTGGCGCTCGTGGTCGAGGACGCCCTGCACGCGGCGCTCGCCGAGCTGGAGGCGCACGCGCGGCGGCATGGGAACGCTGGAAAGCGAGACGCTGCGCCCCTATCCTGAGTGATTGGATTCATCTGCACGCGTCGACAACGCGGGAGTGGAGCATCATGACGATCAAGTTGACGGCGGCGGCTGCCCAGCGGGTGCGCGATCAGCTGCACCGACGCGGTCACGGCGTCGGCCTGCGGCTGGGCGCTCGGCGTACCGGCTGCTCGGGCTGGTCCTACGTCATCGAATTTGCCGATGCCGTCGGCGACGATGACGCGGTGTTCGAGGATGGCGGCGTGAAGGTGATCGTCGAGTCGCAGTTCATCCCGCTGCTGGACGGCACCGAGGTCGACTTCGGCCGCGAAGGGCTGAACGAGTCCTTCCACTTCCGCAATCCCAACGTCGACGCGCTCTGCGGCTGCGGCGAAAGCTTCAGCGTCGCCGCCCGTTAGGGCGCATTGCCCGGCCGTCGGCAGACCGCTAAACTCGCCGCCCAGAACGGGCTTCGGCGGCCCGGGACATGGCGCTCGCGCCGGTCCCCGCCGGGCCGCCCGTCCTGTCTCCCCCGCTGCTCTTGAAGGAAGCTGATGGCCATCGAACGCACCCTGTCTATCGTCAAGCCCGATGCGGTCGCCAAGAACGTGATCGGGCAGATCTACAGCCGCTTCGAGGAAGCCGGTCTGCGTCTGGTCGCGGCGCGGATGATGCAGCTCAGCCGCCAGCAGGCGGAGGGCTTCTATGCCGAGCATGCCGGCCGTCCGTTCTTCAACGACCTGGTTGGCTTCATGACCTCCGGCCCGGTGGTAGTGCAGGTGCTCGAGGGCGAGGGCGCGATCGCCCGCAATCGTGAGCTGATGGGCGCCACCAATCCGAAGGAGGCCGCCGCCGGCACGATTCGCGCCGACTTCGCCGAGACCATCGACGCCAACGCCGTGCACGGTTCCGATTCGCCGGCCTCCGCCGAGCGCGAGATCGCCTACTTCTTCGCCGCCGCCGAGCTCTGCCCGCGCTCCTGATGGCCGCTCCTGCGCCCGCGCCGCGGCAGAACCTGCTGGACCTGGATCGGGCGGCACTGGAGCGGTTCTGCCTCGAACGCGGTCACAAGCCGTTCCGGGCCCGCCAGCTGCTGCAGTGGATCCATGGTCGCGGCGAGGCGGACTTTGCCGCGATGACCGATCTCAGCAAGGCCTTTCGCCAGGAGCTCGAGGCGCTGGCGCAGGTGCGTGTACCGAAGGTGCTCGCCGACAACATCGCCCCGGACGGCACACGCAAGTGGCTGTTCGCGCTGGAGGGTGGCAACGCCGTCGAGACGGTATTCATCCCCGAGACCGGCCGCGGCACCCTGTGCGTGTCCTCCCAGGTCGGCTGCGCCGTCGATTGCGCGTTCTGCGCCACCGGCGCGCAGGGCTTCAATCGCAATCTGACGACCGGCGAGATCGTCGCCCAGCTGTGGTGGGCGACCCGCTGCCTGCAGCAGCAGGGCACGGCGGTGACGAACGTCGTGTTCATGGGCATGGGCGAGCCGCTGCTGAACCTGCCCAACGTGCTGCCGGCACTGCGGCTGATGGTCGACGATCTCGGCTACGGGCTGTCCAAGCGGCGAGTCACCGTCAGCACCTCCGGCATCGTGCCGGCGATGGACCGACTGCGCGATGGCGCCGACGTCGCACTGGCCGTCTCGCTGCACGCGGCCGAGGACGCCCTGCGCGACGAGCTGGTGCCCATCAACCGCAAGTATCCGCTGGCCGCGCTGATGGCAGCCTGCCGCCGCTACGTGGCGGCGACCGAGCGACGCATGCACATCACCTTCGAATACGTGTTGCTCGGTGGCGTGAACGACCGGCCGGCCGATGCCCGGGCGCTGGTCCGGCTGCTGCAGGACGTGCCGGCCAAGGTGAACCTGATCCCGTTCAACCCCTTTCCGGGCGCGCGTTTCGTGCGACCGGCGCCGGCGCAGGTGGCGGATTTCCAGCGGCAGCTGCAGTCCCGAGGTCTGCTGACCACGACGCGCCGGACCCGGGGCGATGAGATCGACGCCGCCTGTGGCCAGCTGGCCGGGCAGGTGATGGCGCGTCGTCGCCGTGCCGAGGCGCGCGCGTGAGCGCCGGGTGGTGCAGCCGAGGGACCGTGTGGCCGGCGGCTGGCATCCTGCTGGCGATGCTGCTGGCCGGCTGTGCCACCGACCGGCCCTTCGAGAGCGATCGAAGCGCGGCCGCCGCCTACAACGTGCAGCTTGGCTACGGCTACATGAGCCAGGGTCAGTACGAGCGGGCGCTGGCGAAGTTCAAGAAGGCCCTTGAGCAGTCGCCGCGCGATGCCGAGGCGCATGCCGGGCTCGGCCAGCTCTACGGCCGCCTGCAGCAGGACCGGCAGGCGCGCCACCATTTCGAGCAGGCGCTTTCCTACAGCAAGGACGATCCGGCGATCCGCAACAGCTTCGGCGCCTACCTGTGTACCGAGGGCGAGTTCGACACTGCCGAGCGCTACTTCCTCGCCGCTGCCCGCGATCCGGACTACGGCACGCCGGCCTACGCCTACGCCAACGCCGGCATTTGCGCGGCCGACGCCGGCCAGCCGCGGCAGGCCGAGGCGCTGCTGCGTGAGGCCCTGCAGATCGACCCCTTGCTGCCCAGCGCCCTGTGGGAGATGGCCAAGGTCCATCTGACGCTGGATGAACCGGCAGTGGCCGAGGCCTACCTGCGGCGCTACCGCAGCGTGGCCCCCGACTCGGCACAGGTTCGCGAGCTGGCAAGTGACATTGCGCAGGCGGCCATCGATGCCGCACCTGCCGAGGACGGGACGGAGCCATGAGTCAGACGGAGCGGGAACCCGAATCGGCCGACGTCGCCACCGGCGGCATCGGCGCGCAGCTGCGTCAGGCACGCGAGGCGGCGGGCATCAGCGTCGAGGAGGCCGCCAGCGACCTGCGGCTGAGCCGGTCGCTGCTGCACTCGCTGGAAGCGGATGATTTTCAGCGGCTGCCGCCACCGATCTTCACGCGGGGCTACCTGCGCAACTACGCGCAGCTGGTCGGGCTCGACCCCGAGCCGCTGGTGGCGGCCTACGATCGGCAGGCTGGGGCGCCAGCGCCCACCCAGGTGCGGCGTGAACGCCTCGATCCGGATATCAGCAACGCGGGTCGCGGGCGTGAGCTGGCCGGGGTGTTCATCCTGCTGATCGCGATTGGTCTCGCCGGCTGGTGGTGGTTCATGCGTCCGCCGGTCGAACGCGAGCCGGTCTACGATCCGTTCGCCGAGCTCAACGGCGAGCTGCTGCCGCCGATGGAAGCGCCGTCCGCGCCGCCGGCAAGCACAGGTGCCGAGGCGGGCGAGACCGGAACGGCTGGCGTTGATGCGGTCGAGGGGGCGCCGGGCGATCCGCTGGCGGACGAGACGGCCGTTACGGCAGAGGCCGGCACCGAGGTCGACGGCGCCGATGACGCCCCCGACGAGCTGGCCAGTGCGCCGCCGCCCGGACAGTCGCCGGCGGGTGAGCCCGCCTCGCCTGGGCCCCCCGCGTCGCCCGGGCAGGCTGCCGAGGAGGCGGCCGCCACCACGGCGGCGGCCGACCTGCCGCCGCCCGGCAGCGTGCGGATCGAACTTCGTTTCGCCGAGACCTCCTGGACCGAGGTCAGTGGCCAGGGCGGTCAGCGCCTGATCTACAAGACGCTGCCGCCCGGGACCGAGCGCAGCGTGACCGCCCGCCTGCCGGTGCGGGTGGTGCTGGGCAATGCCCCGGCGGTGGACATCCGCGTCAACGGCCAGCCCTACGACGTGACGCCCTATCTTTCCAGTGGTACGGTGGCGCGCTTCACGCTCCCGGCCAACTGACCCTCCCGACCGACATGGCCCCCTCGCTCCAGGCCGTCCGCGGCATGAATGATCTGTTGCCGGCCGAAGTGGCTCGCTGGCAGCGGGTCGAGCGGTGCCTGGCGCAGGTGCTCGCCGCCTACGGCTATCAGGAAATTCGCCTGCCGATCGTCGAGCCGACGGCGCTGTTCGAGCGCTCCATCGGCGAGGTGACGGACATCGTCGAGAAGGAGATGTACACCTTCCTCGACCGCAGCGGCGACAGCCTCACCCTGCGGCCGGAGGGTACGGCCGGCGTGGTGCGGGCCGGCATCCAGCATGGGCTGCTCTACAACCAGCAGCAGCGCTGGTGGTATCGCGGGCCGATGTTCCGTCATGAGCGACCGCAGCAGGGGCGCTATCGGCAGTTCCATCAGCTCGGCGTGGAGTCGTTCGGCTGCGCCGGGCCGGATATCGACCTGGAGCAGATCGCGCTCAGCGCGCGGCTGTGGCGGCGCCTGGGTCTGTCCGGTCTGCGTCTGGAGCTGAACTCGCTGGGCACGCCGGATTCGCGCGCCCGCTACCGCGACCTGCTGCAAGCCTATTTTTCGGCCCACGAGGGGGCGCTGGACGAGGACAGCCGGCGTCGGCTGCACCGCAACCCGCTGCGCATCCTCGACAGCAAGAACCCGGACCTGCAGTCGCTGATCGCCGAGGCGCCGCAGCTGATCGCGCACCTGGACGAGGAGTCCGCAGCACACTTCGCCGCGCTGCGGGCCGGGCTCGATGCGCTGGGCATCGACTATGTCTGCAATCCCCGGCTGGTACGCGGCCTCGATTACTACAGCCGGACGGTGTTCGAGTGGACCACCGACCGGCTCGGCGCGCAGAACGCCGTCTGCTCCGGCGGACGCTACGACGGGCTGGTCGAGCAGCTCGGCGGCCCGGCGACGCCGGCCTTCGGTTTCGCCATCGGCCTCGAGCGGCTGCTGGCGCTGCTTGCCCTGGACGCCGGCGATGCCGCTCCCGAGACGCCGCATGTCTACCTCGTCTGGCAGGGCGAGGCGGTCATGCCGCGGGCCCTGCAGCTCGCCGAGCGCTGGCGCGAGGCGCTGCCTGACCTGCGGCTGGTGAGCAATGCCGGCGGCGGCAGCTTCAAGGCCCAGTTCAAGCGCGCCGATCGCAGTGGCGCTGCCTACGCGGCTGTGCTCGGCGAGAGCGAGTTGGCAGCCGGGCAGGTGCAGTTCAAACCGCTGCGCAGCGAGGCCGCGCAGCAGCAGGTGGCGCTCACGCAGGCGATCGAGTGGTTGCGCACGACCCTGACCCTGGCCGAGCGCGGCTAGCAACGAGACGACGAGCATGGCGTACGAGGACGAAGAACAGCTGGCGCGGCTGCGCGAGTGGTGGTCGAGCTATGGCACCTGGGTGGTGGCCGGCGTGGTGATCGGCGCGCTGCTGCTGTTCGGCTGGCGAAGTTGGGACCATCGGCAGCAATCGCGGACGGTGGCGGCGTCGGACCAGTACCTCGCGCTGCAGCAGGCGCTCGATAGCGACCCGGCACTGGCAGAGGCGATCACCGAGGAACTGGTGACGGACTATGCCGCCACGCCCTATGCAGCGCTGGCGGCGCTGCGCTATGCGCGCGAGCGCACCCTGGCCGGCGAGCTGGCCGAGGCCGCCCGCTGGCTGGAACAGGCGATGACGCTGGCGGACGGGCCGGAACTGCAGGCGCTGGCGGCACTGCGTCTGGCCGAGGTGCGGCTGGCGCAGGGCGAGCCGCAGGCCGCGCTGGAGCTGGTGTCCTCGGCGCCCGCGGCGAGCTTCGATCCACTGTATGCCGAAGTGCGGGGCGATGCGTTGCTGGCTCTGGATGACCTCGACGGCGCGCGTGAGGCCTACCGGCTGGCACTGGCGGGCAGCACGGGCACGGCGCGCGAGTTCATCCAACTCAAGCTGAACGCGCTGCCCGCGGCGGAACCTGCCGCGCCGGCCACCGACCCCGCCCCGGCAGAGGAGCAATGATGATGCAGCGCAAGATCCTTCGGCCCTGGCTGGTCCTGGCGCTGGCACTCACGCCGGTACTGCTCGGCGGCTGCAGCCTCCTGGGCCGCGGGGGCGACGAGGCCGTCGACCCACCTGCCGAGCTGCCGGACTTCGAACCGGAGCGTGAAGTCGAGCGCCTCTGGCAGGTCGACATCGGCGATGGCCCGGCAGCCCGGGAGGATGGCCTGCAGCTGGCGCTTGGCGGTGCCCGGCTGTTCGCGGCGACGCCCGATGGCAAGGTGCTGGCCCTGTCGACGGAAACTGGCGAGCAGCTCTGGCGGGTTGATCTCGACCGCCGCCTGACCGGCGGTCCGGCGGCGGGCCTGTCGCTGGTCGTGGTCGGTTCGGCCGACGGCGAGGTTTTCGCCCTGGATCCGGAGACGGGTGAGCAGCGCTGGCAGGCGCGGGTGACCAGCGAGGTGGTAGCCCCGCCGGCGGTGAGTCCCGGGGCGGTGGTCGTGCGGGCGCTGGATGGGCGTGTCACGGCCTTCACCGCCGACGGCGAGCAGCGCTGGGAGTATCGCAGCCCGGTGCCGGCGCTGACCCTGCGCGGTGCGAGCGCGCCGCTGATCGAGGCCGGTGTCGCCGTGATCGGACTGGACAACGGCCGGCTGGTCGGCATCGAGATAGGCAGCGGCCGGGTGCTGTGGGAGCAGGTGCTGTCGCTGCCCTCCGGGCGGTCGGAGGTGGAACGGCTGGCTGACGTCGATGCCACGCCGGCGATTCGCGGCACCGAGATCTACGCGGTGGGCTATCAGGGCCGGTTGCTGAACATCGGTCTGCAGACCGGGCAGCCGCGCTGGAGCCGCGACGTGTCCAGCGCCATCGGCATCACCGCCAGTGGCGCGATGCTCTACGTGGTGGACGATCGCTCCCGCGTGCTGGCGCTCGATCGCCTCTCCGGTGGCTCGCTCTGGCGTCAGGAGGCGCTGTACCGACGTCAGCTCACGGCACCGGCGGCGACCGGCGAGGGCGCCGTGGTCGGCGACTACGAAGGCTATCTGCACTGGCTCCATCCGGCGGACGGCCGCCCGATCGCACGCTATCGGCTCGATGGTGACGGCATCACGGCGCCGCCGCTGGTCGGTGCCGATCGAGTGTTCGCGCTGGGCCGCGGCGGCAAGCTGGCGGCGCTGCGACTGGCGGCGGACTAGGGCGGTGTTGCCGGTCGTCGCCCTGCTCGGGCGGCCCAATGTCGGCAAGTCGACGCTGTTCAACCAGCTGACCGGCACGCGCGATGCGCTGGTGGCCGACTACCCTGGCCTGACGCGCGATCGCCAGTACGGCATCGCGCGGCTGGACGAGGCGGCCTGCATCGTCATCGATACCGGCGGGCTCACCGGCGATGATGCCGGGCTGGACGCGCTGACGGCCGAGCAGAGCCTGCGGGCACTCGCCGAGGCCGACGCGGTGATGCTGCTGGTGGACGCCCGCGACGGGCCGACGGCCGCCGATGCCCATCTGGTCGACGCCGTCCGGCGCAGCGGCAAGCCGGCGATACTGCTGGTGAACAAGGTCGATGGTGTCGACGCGACGCAGGCCGCGGCCGACTTCCACGCCCTTGGCCTCGCGCCCGTGCAGCCGATCGTCGCCGCCCAGGGTCGCGGCGTGCGAGCCGCCGCGACGCGCCTGCTCGAGGCGTTGCCGGCGGTGGCCGCGCCGGCGGCCGAGGCGGATGCGGGCATTCGCATCGCCATCGTCGGCCGGCCGAACGTCGGCAAGTCCACGCTCACCAACCGGCTGCTCGGCGAGGCGCGCATGGTGGTCTCGGACGTGCCGGGTACCACGCGCGATGCCATCGCCGTACCTTTCAGTCGCGACGGGCGCCACTACACGCTGATCGATACCGCCGGCATCCGGCGCCGGGCGCGGGTGCACGAGGCGGTGGAGAAGTTCAGCATCGTCAAGACGCTGCAGGCCGTGGATGCGGCCGACGTCGCCCTGCTGCTGCTCGACGCGCACGAGGGGGTCACCGAGCAGGACGCGAGCCTGGCAGGGCTGCTGCTGCAGCATGGGCGGGCCATCGTGATCGCGGTCAACAAGTGGGACGGACTCAGCGCCGAGGCGCGTGAGCGGCTGCGCGCCGAGATTGGCCGGCGGCTACCGTTCCTGGACTTCGTGCGGGTGCATCGGATCTCCGCGCTGCACGGCACCGGCGTCGGCGAGCTGCTCGGGCTGCTGGAAGGCGCGGCCGCCGCCGCCGCCGCCGACCTGCCGACCTCGCGGCTGAGCCGCATCCTGGCCGATGCGGTGACGGCGCATCCGCCACCGCTGGTGCGCGGCCGACGGGTGAAGCTGCGTTATGCGCATCAGGGGGGTCGCCAGCCGCCGGTCATCGTCATCCATGGCAATCAGACCGATCGTCTGCCCGGTGCGTATCGGCGTTATCTCAACAATGCCTTCCGCGAGGCGCTCGGGCTGCAGGGCACCCCGATCGTGCTGGAGCTGCGCACCGGCGAGAACCCCTACGCCGGGCGCCGCAATCCGCTGACGCCGCGACAGCAGGCGCGGCGCAAGCGGCTGATCAAGCGGCGCAAGTCCTAACCGCCGGTGAACCCGCCGCTCCCACGGTGGGTCGAACAGGGTTTCCCCGTTGCGGAGGTCCACCATGGAACTCGCCGACAGACATTGCACGCCCTGCCGCGGCGGCGTGGCACCGCTGACGCAGGACGCCGCCGCGGCGCGCCTGGCCGGGCTGCCGGGCTGGCAGCTCGCCGACGGCGCCAAACGCATCGTGCGCTGCATCCACCGGCCGGACTTCGCCACCGCGCTGGCGCTGGTCAACCGCATCGGCGCGCTGGCCGAGCAGGAAGGCCACCATCCGGATCTCAAGTTCGGCTGGGGCTATGTGACCGTCGAGCTGTTCACGCACCGGATCGGCGGCCTGCACGAGAACGACTTCATCCTCGCCGCGAAGATCAACGCCCTGGCGCCGCCCGAGCGCGACCGGCACTAGGAGCCGGCGGCCAGGAACAGCGCCGGATCGACCATGGTGCCGTTGAGGCTGACGCTCCAGTGCAGGTGCGGCCCGGTCACGCGGCCGGTCGCGCCCACCGCGCCCAGACGCTCGCCCGCCGCCACCTGCTGGCCGGGGGCGACATCGATCGCGCTCAGGTGGCAGTACATCGTCACCAGGCCATGGCCGTGATCGACGAACACCGTGTTGCCGTTGAAGAAGAAATCGCCCGCTTCGGTGACCACGCCTGCGGCGGGCGCCACCACGGCAGTGCCGGTGGGCGCGGCGATGTCCATGCCGCTGTGCGGTTTGCGCGATTCGCCGTTGAACACCCGCCGCAGGCCGAACGAGCTGCTGCGCCGGCCGGGAACGGGTACGTGGAAGGCGAGCGAGTCGGCATGCATGGCCGCGTCCCAGTGATCGAGTGCCTGGCGGATGCGGGGCGTCTCGCGCTGCACGCGCGCCAGCGACTCGGCGCTGAGGTTCACCATGCCGGGCTTCACCGTCAGCGTCTGCGTGCGGTACTGCTTGTCGCCGATGGCGAAGTCGATCGAGGTGGACGGACCGCCGGCGGGTGAGACCGTGACGGCGTAGTCGCCGGGCGCGAGGTCGAGCGGCAGGCCCACCAGCGCGTACCAGCGTCCATTCTCGGCCAGTGTCAGAACCCGCCGGTCGCGGAACCGGACCTCGCCCTCGCCGGCGAAGCCGGTGCCGGTCAGGGCGATGCGGGCGATGCCACCGGGATAGCGTCCTTCCGCCGGCAGCGTGGCCGTGGCCAGCGTCGGCAGGGCGAGGGCGAAGAGCAGCCAAGCGGCCAGCAGCGGCGCGCGAGCCATGCGAATCATGAAGCGGTCTCCTTGTTGACAGGTTCGATGCCGGTGACGGTGGCGTGCAGCCGCCCGCGGCGCAGATCGATGGTGAGCGGCTGCCCCGGCCGCGCCTGTCCGGCGTCGGTCAGCACGTGCCCCTCGGCCGTGCGGGCGATGGCATAGCCGCGCTCCAGCGTGGCGAGCGGACTCACCGCCTGCAGTCCACGGCTGGCGAGCGCGAGCCGCTGGCCGGCGTGCTGCACGCGGGTCTGGCCGGCAGCGAGCAGGCGGGCGCCCGCTGCGCGCGCGCGGGCCTGCGCCTGTGCCAGCCGATGCGCGGGGGTGGCGGCCCGCAGCCGCCCGCTCAGCCGCTGCAGACGATGCTCGGCCTGCACGAGGCGGGCCTGGGTGGCCCGGTCGAGGCGGCGTTGCAGCTCGTCGATGCGCTGGGCCTGCTGCTGCAGCCGGCGCTCGGGATGACACAGCGCCAGTCGCCGGCGCAGGGCATCGAGCCGTTCCGCCGCCCGGTGCAGCCGGTGCTGCTGGCAGCGCCGCAGGTGGTGTTCGTGTGCCCGCAGTCTGGCCAGCAGCTCGTCCGCCGCCGGCACCACGACCTCCGCGGCGGCCGAGGGCGTCGGCGCGCGATGGTCGGCGGCGAAGTCGGCGATGGTGAAGTCGATTTCATGGCCGATGCCGCTCACCACCGGCAGCGGGCAGGCGCGCAGCGCGCGGGCGACCTGCTCATCGTTGAAAGCCCACAGATCCTCCAGCGAGCCGCCGCCGCGGGCGAGGATCAGCACATCGCAATCGCCACGCGCGCCGGCTGCCTGCAGCGCCTGCACGATCGCCGCCGGCGCCTGCTGGCCCTGCACCGGAATGCCGTACAGGCACACCCGCGCCGCCGGGAAGCGCCGCGCCAGCACGTGCAGGATGTCGCGGATGGCGGCGCCGGTGGGCGAGGTGATCACACCGATCCGCCGCGGATAGGCCGGCAGCGGCCGCTTGTGCGCGGCCTCGAACAGGCCCTCCGCCTGCAATTGCCGCTTGAGCGCCTCGAAGGCCTGCTGCAGCGCGCCGGCGCCGGCCGGCTGCATCTGTTCGACGATGAACTGGTAGTCGCCGCGTGGCACATAGAGGCTCACGCGCCCCCGTGCCCGCACGTGGGCCCCATCCTGCGGCCGGAAGTCGAGCTGACGGGCCTGGGTGCGAAACAGCGCGCAGCGGATCTGGGCCTGCGTGTCCTTCAGCGAGAAATAGCAGTGGCCGGAGCGCGGTTGGACGAAGTTGGAGATTTCCCCTTCCAGCCACAGTGCCGGCAGGCCACGCTCCAGCAGGGCGCGGGCCTGGGCGTTGAGCTCGCTGACCGTCAGCACCGGCAGTTCGCCGGCGGACTCGCCCTCCCGCGGGGTGGTGGCAGTCACATCCATGGGCGGAGCATAGCAGGCGCACTCGCCCGCCCGTGGCTTTCCCCACGTGCGCGGGTGCACTAGACTGGCCGGCTAATTTCGATCAGGGGCGGTTGAAACCATGCGTATCGCCGATGAAGCGCTCACCTTCGATGACGTGCTGCTGCTGCCCGCCTACTCGGCCGTCCTGCCCCGCGAGGTCGACCTCTCCAGCCCGCTGACCCGCGATCTCACCCTGCGCATCCCGCTGCTGTCGGCGGCGATGGATACCGTCACCGAATCGCGGCTGGCGATCGCGATGGCGCAGGAGGGCGGCCTCGGCATCATCCACAAGAACCTGCCGATCGAGCGGCAGGCCGCCGAGGTGCGGCGGGTGAAGAAATTCGAGAGCGGCATCATCGACAACCCGCTCACCGTGGCGCCGACGCAGACCGTGCGCGAGGTGCTGGAGATCACGCGGGCGAACGGCATCTCCGGGCTGCCGGTGGTGGAGGGGGAGGATCTGGTCGGCATCGTCACCGGGCGCGACCTGCGCTTCGTCACCGAACTCGATCAGCCGGTGGCCAACGTGATGACGCCCAAGTCCCGCCTGGTGACGGTGCGTGAGGGCGCCCCGACCGAGGAGGTGGTGGGGCTGCTGCACGCCCACCGCATCGAGAAGATCCTGGTGGTGAACGATCACTTCAAGCTGCGCGGGCTGATCACGGTCAAGGACATCCAGAAGGCGAGCGATTTCCCCAACGCCTGCAAGGATGGCGAGGGGCGCCTGCGCGCCGGCGCGGCGGTGAGTACCGGCCCGGAGGCGGAGGACCGTGTGGCAGCGCTGGTGGCGGCCGGCGTGGACGTGGTGGTGGTGGACACGGCCCATGGACACTCCCGCGGCGTGATCGAGCGGGTGCGCTGGGTCAAGTCGCACTACCCGGACCTGCAGGTGATCGCCGGCAACGTCGCCACCGGCGAGGGCGCGCTGGCGCTGACCGAGGCGGGTGCCGATGCGATCAAGGTCGGCATCGGGCCGGGTTCGATCTGCACCACCCGCATCATCGCCGGCGTGGGCGTGCCGCAGATCTCGGCGGTCGGCAACGTGGCGCGGGCACTGGCCGACAGCGGCGTACCCTTGATCGCCGACGGCGGCATCCGTTACTCGGGGGACCTGGCCAAGGCGATCGCCGCCGGCGCCCACAGCGTAATGGTCGGCGGCCTGTTCGCCGGCACGGAGGAGGCGCCCGGCGAGGTCGAGCTCTACCAGGGCCGCTCCTACAAGTCCTACCGCGGCATGGGCTCGCTCGGCGCCATGAGCCAGGGTTCGAAGGATCGCTACTTCCAGGACACCACCAGCGATGTGGAAAAGCTCGTGCCCGAGGGCATCGAGGGGCGCGTGCCGTACAAGGGCAGCCTGATCAGCATCGTGCATCAGCTCATGGGCGGCCTGCGCGCCGCGATGGGCTATACCGGCTGCGCCTCCATCGGGCAGATGCGCACGCAGCCGTCGTTCGTGAAGATCACCGGCGCCGGGGTGCGTGAGAGCCACGTGCACGACGTGGTCATCACCAAGGAAGCGCCGAACTACCGGAGCACCCCGAACTGATGGCGACGCCGACCCCGCCGGCCGGACAGCCGATCGCCGCCGACCGCATCCTGATTCTCGACTACGGCTCGCAGTACACGCAGCTGATCGCGCGCCGCGTGCGTGAGCTCGGCGTCTACAGCGAGATTCGCGACCCGGAGATGACCGAGGCGCAGCTGCGCGAGTTCGCGCCGCGGGGCGTGGTGCTCTCCGGCGGGCCGGGCTCGGCCACGGCGGACGATCGTCTGCCGATCAACGAGGCGATCTTCGAGCTCGGTGTGCCGATCCTCGGCATCTGCTACGGCATGCAGGCGATGGCGGCCGAGCTCGGCGGCCGGGTGGAGATCGCCGATCATCGCGAATACGGCTTCGCCCAGTTGCGCCTGCGTGGCCACGCCCCGCTGTTCGAGCGGATCGAGGACCATACCAACGCCGAAGGCCACGGCCTGCTGGACGTGTGGATGAGCCACGGCGATCGGGTGGTGGAGCTGCCGCCGGGCTTCGTCGTGCTAGCGCAGAACGAGAGCACGCCGGTCGCGGCGATGGGGGATCCGTCCCGCCACTGGTACGGCCTGCAGTTCCACCCGGAGGTAACCCACACCCGCCAGGG
>JAASSS010000111.1 GCA_021767745.1 Pseudomonadota bacterium | reverse complement strand
TGCCGCTGCCGGCGGGCGGAACAGAAAGCCGGTGCAGCCGCCCTGCTCCGCCGCCAGTTGCAAACGGCGCAGATCCTGCGCCGAGGCCGCGCCCGGCCAGCCGAGCACGGCGCCACAGGTACCGGCACGCAGCATCTGCGTCAGCGCCCACAGATCCGCCGCCGGACCGCGGCCATGCACGATCAGCACCCGGGCGAGATCGATGCCGGCCGCCTCCAGCGCCGGGGCATACGGCAGATGTGGTGGCGCGACCCAGGCCAGCCAGCGTCCCTGGCGCGACAGCGGCGCCAAGGCCGGCAACAGCAGGCTCAACTCGCCGATGCCGGCCCGCTGGCTGAACACTTCGACCAGCGCGCCTCGCGGCCAGCCAGCACCGGGCAGCAAGGCATCGAGCAAGGGCTCGCCGGTGGCGAGGCCGGCACCCTCGACCCGGCCATGGGCCCGCCAGAGATCGGAGCGGGCAAGCATTGTCTCCAGCGTCGGACGAACTTCGGTGCGGGCAGGCTGCGACACGGCGACTCCTTGACGTGGGGAAAGCGGACTCAGTCGAGCGAGCGGATCACCCCGACCACGCGACCTTCGATGGCGAGCGACTGCTCGCGCAGGTCGAGTTCGATCGGCGTGAAGTCCGGATTGGCCGGCAACAGCCAGACGTGCGGTCCATCGCGACGGAAGCGCTTGACCGTGACCTCATCATCCAGCCGGGCGACCACGATCTCGCCATTGCTCGCCTCCGGCGTGGCATGCACGGCCACCAGATCGCCATCGACGATGGCGGCCTCGCACATGCTCATGCCGTGCACTCGCAGCAGATAGTCCGGCACCGGCCGGAACAGCGCCTCGCCCAGGGCATAGCGAGCCTCGATATTCGCCTGTGCCAGTACCGGCATGCCGGCCGCCACCCGGCCGATCAGCGGGATGCCGGACTCGGGTAGGTTTTCCGCGGCTGCCGCCTCGGGCAGGCTGATGCCGCGGGCATGCCCGGGATGCAACGCAATCGCTCCCTTGGCGGCCAGCGCCCGCAGATGCTGCTGCGCCGCATTGGCGGACTTGAAGCCCAGGGCCGCGGCGATCTCCACCCGTGTGGGCGGCCGGCCGGTACGGACCAGATGCGAGCGAATGAAGGCCAGCACCTGTTGCTGACGGAGTGTCAATTCATCCATGTGCATATTTATACATATCCGCAGGCGCAGCGCCACCCCTACCTGTACATGAGACCAACGGGTGAATCGAGCCGGGACGACACCCACCAGCGGCCACTGGTGGCGAGAGATCAGGGGATGGTGGGCTGCCTGGGACTCGAACCCAGAACCAATGGCTTAAAAGGCCACTGCTCTACCATTGAGCTAACAGCCCCGGCGGGGGCGCCATGATACCGGCCCGGCTGGCCGAGGCCAACGCAGCGCCGCGCCGGCGACCTAGCGGTAGCGGGTGGGATCGGCGATACCGGCCGCCTCGAAGCCGGCGGCCCGCAGCCGGCAGGCATCACAGCGGCCGCAGGCCCGCCCGGCCGCGTCTGCCTGATAGCAGGAGACGGTCTCGGCATAGGGCACGGCCAGGCGGGTACCCTGCTGGATGATCTGGGCCTTGCTGAGCGCGATCAGCGGCGCATGCACTCGCAGCGGCCGATCCTGCACACCCGCCCGGGTACCGAGGTTGGCGACCCGTTCGAATGCCTCGATGAAGGCCGGTCGGCAGTCCGGATAGCCAGAATAGTCCACGGCGTTCACGCCGATGAAGATTGCCCCGGCGCCGAGCACCTCGGCGACCGCCACGGCGTAGCTCAGGAAGATGGTGTTGCGCGCCGGCACGTAAGTGACCGGAATACCCTCACCCGGCGCCTCCGGGACTGCCAGGCTCGCATCGGTGAGCGCCGAGCCGCCGATGGCGCGCAGGTCCAGGCGCACACAGCGATGATCCAACGCCCCCAGCCGCGGCGCCAGCCGTGCGGCCGCGGCCAGCTCGGCCTCGTGCCGCTGGCCGTAGTCGAAACTCAAGGCATGGCAGCGGAACCCCTGGGCCCGCGCGATGGCCAGCACCGTCGCCGAATCCATCCCGCCGGAGAACAGCACCACGGCATCGGTGACATCGGCCGTCATCGGCTCCTCCCGCTAGCGTCCGGGTTCATCGTTCCACAGCAGCTTGTGCAATTGCAGTTGGAAGCGGACCGGCAGCCGGTCCTCCACGATCCAGTCCGCCAGCCGCCGCGCCTCGAGCTGGCCGGCGCTGGGGGAAAACAGCACCTCGCAGCGCCGCTCGAGGTGTTCGCGACGCAGCAGCGTGCGGGCCCAGAGATAGTCCTGCCGGCTGCAGAGGACGAACTTCAGCTGATCGTGCGGCTGCAGACAGGCAAGATTCTCCCAGCGGTTGCGATGCGCCTCGCCCGAACCGGGAGTCTTGAGATCGACCACCCGGCTCACCCGGGCATCGACGGCGGTGATGTCCAGTGCGCCGCTGGTCTCCAGCGACACGGCCAGACCGGCCTCGCACAGCCGGCGCAGCAGGGTCAGGCAGGCGGGCTGGGCCAGTGGTTCGCCACCGGTCACGGTCACCTGGCTGACACCGGCGGCACAGGCCTCGGCCACCACCGCCTCGAGCGCCACCCGGCTGCCGCCGTGGAAGGCATAGGCCGTATCGCAGTAGTGACAACGCAGCGGACAACCGGTCAGGCGGATGAAGAAGGTCGGCAGGCCGACGGTGCGCGACTCGCCCTGCAGCGAGACGAAGGTCTCGGTCAGGCGCAGGGAGTCGGCTGTGTCCACCTAGGGCGCAAGGCCCGCCAGGCGTTCGCTCGCCAGCCGCGCGGCGGGCGTATCGGGATAGCGCTCCGATACCGCCTGCAGCGCCTCCCGGCCCGCGGCCTGCCGGCCCTGCTCGAGCTGCACGAAGCCACTCTTCAGCAAGGCGTCGGCGGCCTTGCCGCTGTCGGGGAACCGCTCGACCACCTGCCGGAAGCTTTCCAGCGCCGCGTCGTAGTCCTGCAGCGCCAGCCGCGACTCACCCCGCCAGTACCAGGCATTGGGCGCGAACCCGCCTTGTGGGTAGCGCTGCAGAAAGTCCTCGAACGCCTTGGCAGCCGCTTCGTAGTTGCCGGCCTTCAGCTCGGCGAAGGCAGCGTCATAGGCAGCCGCTTCCTCGCCGGCCGGCGCGGTGCCGGCAGCCCCGTCGGCCGCTGGCGCCGCCACCGGGCCGGCGGTCGGCGCCCCGGCCTCCAAGGCACGCAGACGCCGATCGAGATCCAGATAGACCTGCCGCAGCCGGTCTTCATCCGGCCCTGCCGTGGTCGCGGTCTCCACCTGGCCGCGCAGCTCCCGCTGCCGTTCCTCCAGCGCCTGCAGACGTGAGACGAACTCGAGCTGCTCGCCGGTGCCGAGGCGCGATTCCAACTCGTCCACCCGCGTCTCCAGCCGCTCCAGGCGCAGCTGCTCGGGCGTGGGCTCCTGGGTCGGCTGGAAGCTGGCGCAACCGCCCAGCAACGGCAGCGCCAGCAGCAGCAAACGGCTGGGCGGACGCATCTCAGTAATCAAACACGACCCGGCGATTGCGGGCCCAGTCGCTCTCGCCGCTGCCATAGGTCTGTGGCTTTTCCTCGCCATAGCTCACCGTGCGCACCTGTGCGCTGCTGGCGCCACGGGCGAGCAGCAGCTGCTTGACGGTTTCGGCCCGGCGCTGCCCGAGCGCCAGGTTGTATTCGCGCGAGCCGCGCTCGTCGGTGTGGCCCTCGACGGTCAGCTGCGCGCCCGGATTGTTGGCCAGATACGCTGCATTGCGTCGGATCAGGTCGAGATATTCCGGCGCGACCACGCTGCTGTCGTAATCGAAGTAGACGATGCCGGCTTCCAGACTCGCGACCGTGTCCTGACCGGCACCGCCGGCACCACCGGCGCCCTCGCTGCCGTAGTTCTGCTCACCGAAGGACTCGTAATCGCCGCCGAGACGGGTATCGAAGCCGGTGGTCTGGTCGGCCGAGTCGTACTGCTCGTCCATGGCGACGTCCTCGACCGTCGGCGTGCTCGCACAGGCGGCGAGCAGCAAGGCGGCCAGGCCGAAGACACTCCAACGTAAGCTGCGCATTGCGTATCCCTCAGGTTGATGATCGAAAACCCGCCGCGACGGGCGTCGGGCCCGCGCGTTCACGGCCTCGCCGGCGCCCAGGCCGGACTCTGGATCTGGCCGCCCCCGACCATGCGCTGGCGGACGGCGCCATCGCTGGACACCGTGAACAGCTGGTTGCGCCCGCCCTGCTTGGCAGCGAACAGAATGATATCGCCGTTGGGGGCGAAATCGGGTGACTCGTCCAGCGGCCCGCTGCCGATGATGTCCAGGCCACCGCCCGCCAGGTCGAGCAGCGCGATGCGGTAGCCGCCATCCTGATGCACCAGCACCAGCGACTGGCCGTCCGGGCTGTAGCGGGGGCTGAGATTGGCACGGCCCTGCCGCGTCACACGGCGCACGCTACCGCTCGACAGCTCCATTTCATAGACTTGCTGGGCGCCCGAGCGATCGGAGGTGAACACCAGCCGCTGCCCGTCCGGCGAGAAGTCCGGCTCGGTATCGATGCCCGAGGTGCGGGTAAGCCGGCGCATCTGCCCACTGCCCAGGTCCATCAGGTACAGGTTGGTGTCCATGCCCTCGGAGACGGCCAGCGCAAGCTGGTTGCCGTCGGGCGAGAAATCCGGCGCACCGTTGATGCCGACCGTGTTGGGCAGCGCCCGGCGCTGGCCACTGCGCAGATCCTGGATGAAGACGGTCTGTTCGGCGTCGCGGTAGGAGACGTAGGCCAGCCGGCTCCCGTCGGCAGACCAGCGCGGCGAGAGGATGGGCTGGTCGCTGCGCAGGATGGTGCGGGCGTTCTGGCCGTCGGCATCGGCCACGATCAGCTGATATTCGCTGGCAGCCACCTGGCCGCTCGGCACCTGCGCGCTGACGTAGGCGATGCGACCGTCGAAGGCACCGGGGAGCCCGAGCAACTCCTCATAGATCAGGTTGCTGCCGATATGCGCCGCATGGCGCAGATCGCCCTGCTCCACGGGGATCCGGAAGCCTGCCACGCGACGGCGCCGGTAGCTGTCGAAGATCTGCAGCACCAGCTGGTAATCCCCGCCCTTGCCCTGCGCCGGCTGCACCTGGCCGAGCACGATGTAATCCGCTTCCGCCTGCTGCCAGGCGCTCCAGCGCAGGGCCTCCGGATCGGCGGTGCGCTGCGGCTGCGCGCCGCGCTCGAGCGTGCGGATTCGACCGCTACGACCGAGGTCGTCGTCGATCACCTGCGCCATGTCCACCGGCAACGAAACGCCACCGAACGGCACGATGGCTACCGGCAGGGCGGCCACCTGACCCTGGGTCACTTCGATCTGCAGGGGTTCGCCATGGCTGGCGCCGGCCCATGCGGCCAGCAACAGGACGAGCAGGAGACGGGCTAGCTTGATCTGACGCATCGGATTGATCTGCCTGTTCAGGGCCGGAAGGTGACGTCGAGTTCAGCCGGGACGGGAAGGCCGCCACGGGGCGTGGGCAGCGGCGAGGCCCGGAAGACCGCCTGCTCCACCGAGCGGTCCAACAGCGAATCGCCGCAGCTCTTGACGATGCTGGCACTGATGACCTCCCCGTTCGGCGACTGCCGCACGCGAACGCGGCACTCGAACTGCCGTGGCGCCGAGGGGGGGCGTCGCCAGGCACGACGGATCGCCGCGGTCACCTCGGCCGCATAGGCGCTCAGCTGGCTTGCCTGACGCGCGCGCTCCTCCTCGGCGATCAGGGCCTGTCGCCTGGCCTCGGCTTCCGCCTGCCGCTTGGCCTCGGCTTCCGCCTGCCGCTTGGCCTCGGCTTCGGCCTGGCGCTTGGCCTCGGCTTCGGCCTGGCGCTTGGCTTCGGCTTCCGCCTGCCGCTTGGCTTCGGCTTCCGCCTGCCGCTTGGCCTCGGCTTCGGCCTGGCGCTTGGCTTCGGCTTCCGCCTGCCGCTTGGCTTCGGCTTCGGCCTGCCGCTTGGCTTCGACTTCGGCCTGGCGCTTGGCTTCGGCTTCGGCCTGGCGCTTGGCTTCGGCTTC
>JAASSS010000110.1 GCA_021767745.1 Pseudomonadota bacterium | reverse complement strand
TGCTCGTGCGCCTGCTGGCGCTCGATCTCCGCCTGCTGGCGCGCCAGATAGCCGTGGTAGCGGGCCTGGATCTCGATCTGCGCCGCCGCCTGCTCGGCCAGTGCCGGCGCCAGTGCCGGCGCGTCCGCCACCGAGATCTCGGCCGGCGAAACCTGCAGCGCCGCGCACAGCGTGGCGTAGTCCAGCTGCGGGCGCCGCAGCAGGGCGTCGGCATACTGCTCGCGCCCGAGCGGCTCGCCCAGCGCCGCCGCCAGCCGATAGCCGGCGGGCGAATCCGGCCGCACGAGCGTCTCACGCAGCTGCGCCTGGCCGCGCTCGATCGCCTCGCGCTTGGCGCAGAACAGCCGCCAGCGGCGCGCGTCCACCAGGCCGAGCTCGCGGCCGATCGGCGTCAGCCGCAGGTCGGCATTGTCCTCGCGCAGCAACAGCCGGTATTCGGCACGGCTGGTGAACATGCGGTAGGGCTCCTGCGTGCCGCGGGTCACCAGATCGTCGATCAGCACGCCGAGGTAACCCTGGTCGCGACCGGGGCACCAGGGCGCCTCGCCACGGGCCCGCCGCGCGGCATTGAGCCCGGCCACCAGCCCCTGCGCCGCGGCTTCCTCATAGCCCGTGGTGCCATTGATCTGACCGGCGAAGTACAGATTCGGCAGGTGACGGGTCTCCAGCGAGGGCTGCAGCTCGCGTGGATCGAAATAGTCGTACTCGATGGCATAGCCCGGGCGGGTCAGCACGGCCTGCTCGAAGCCGGCGATCGTGCGCACGAACTCGACTTGCACCTCGAAGGGCAGGCTGGTGGAGATGCCGTTGGGGTAGATTTCGGCGGTATCGAGCCCTTCCGGCTCGACGAAGATCTGATGCGCCTCGCGCTCGGCGAAGCGCACGACCTTGTCCTCGATGGAGGGGCAGTAGCGCGGGCCGGTGCCCTCGATGCGCCCGGCATACATCGGCGAGCGGTGCAGGGCGCGGCGGATCACCGCATGCGTCGCCGCGTTGGTGTAGGTGACGTGGCAGGGGCGCTGCGGCGGATGATCCTGCGCCCGGCCGAGGAAAGAGAACACCGGGACCGGCGTGTCGCCGGGCTGCTCGGCGAGGCGGGAGAAATCGATGCTGCGCCCATCCAGCCGCGGCGGCGTGCCGGTCTTCAGCCGGCCGACGCGCAACGGCAGTTCCCGCAGGCGCGCGGCCAGCGCATTGGCCGGCGGATCGCCCGCTCGGCCGCCGGCGTGGCTGGCCTCGCCGACGTGGATGCGCCCGCCGAGAAAAGTGCCCACGGTGAGCACCACCGCACGCGCCGAGAAGGTGAGACCGAGCTGGGTGCGCACGCCGGTCACCTCGCCGCCCGTCACGCACAGATCTTCCACGCCCTGCTGGAACAGTGTCAGCCGCGGCTCGGCTTCCAGCCGCTGGCGGATCGCCTGACGGTAGCGGACCCGATCCGCCTGCGCCCGGGTGGCACGCACCGCCGGTCCCTTGCGGGCGTTCAGCGTACGGAACTGGATCCCCGCCGTGTCCGCCGCCGCCGCCATGGCACCGCCGAGGGCATCGATCTCGCGCACCAAGTGGCCCTTGCCGATGCCGCCGATGGCCGGGTTGCAGCTCATCTGGCCGAGCGTGTCGAGATTCTGCGTCAGCAGCAGGGTGCGCGCGCCGCTGCGGGCACTGGCGAGCGCCGCCTCGGTGCCGGCGTGACCGCCGCCCACCACGATCACCTCATAGCGATACATGTCCGTCGTCATCGGCGTGCCACCGGCGGTGCCGGGCCTCGCGGGTCGAAGCAGGTGGGGGCTGCGAGTTTAAACAATCACTTGCCGATGCAGAAGCTGGCGAAGATCTCGCCGAGCAGGTCCTCGGTGGTGACTTCGCCGGTGATCGTGCCGAGTTCACGCTGGGCCAGGCGCAGCTGCTCGGCCGCCAGCTCCGGGGTATGGATGAACTCGGCCGGCGTCAGCCTCGCCAGTGCCTGCTGCGCCGCCGTCAGGGCGTGCAGGTGCCGCCGACGGGCGGAGAAGACGCCGCGTTCGGGGCTGCCTTCGACGCCAGCGAGCCGGCGCAGCCGCTGGCGCAGCGCCTCGATGCCCTCGCCGGTGCGCATCGAACAGCGCAGCGGCAGAGTTTCGCCGGGCGGCGCGGCTGGCGCGGTCAGATCGATCTTGTTGTGCAGCACCAGCAGGGTGGCGGCGCTCGCGGCCAGTGCCGGATCGGGCGGCACCGGCGCACCGGCCTCGGTGACCCAGAGAATGACGTCGGCACGGCTCGCGGCGGCGCGGGCCCGGCGCATGCCCTCCTGCTCGATCGGATCGGAACTCTCGCGCAGACCGGCGGTATCCAGCACCTCCAGCGGCAGCCCGTCGAGCAGCAACTGTTCGCGCAGGACATCGCGCGTGGTGCCGGCGATGGGGGTGACGATCGCGCTCTCGCTGCCGGCCAGCCGGTTCAGCAGGCTCGACTTGCCGGCATTGGGCGGCCCGGCGATCAGCACCGTGAGCCCCTGCTGCAGGCGCTCGCCGTGCGCGGCATCCTGCTGCAGCGCGGCCAGCGCCTCGCGCAGGGCCTGCAGCGTCTGCCATTGCTCCCCGGCGTGCGCCGGCGCGATGTCCTCGTCGGCGAAGTCCAGGCCCGCCTCGAGCTGGACTCTCAGCGTCATCAGCCTGGCGCCCAGCGCCTGCACGCGGCGGGAGAATTCACCCGTCAGGCTCGCCTGCGCCGCGCGCGCGGCGGCTACCGAGCGACTGGCGATCAGGTCGGCGACGGCCTCCGCCTGTGCCAGGTCAAGCTTGCCGTGATGGAAGGCACGTTCGGAGAACTCGCCCGGCCGCGCCGGTCTGGCCCCCAGGGCAAGACAGCGGGCCAGCAGCAGATCGAGTACCACGGGGCCCCCGTGCGCCTGCAGTTCGAGCACATCCTCGCCCGTGAACGAGCCCGGCGCTCGGAAGTAGAGGGCGAGGCCGTGATCGATCGGCCCCTGCTCGCCGTGGAAGGTGGCGAAGGTGGCCAGTCGCGGCTGGAGCGGGCGGCCGACGATGCCATCGATCAGCGCCGGCACGCCCGGGCCGGAGCAGCGCACGATGCCGACGCCGCCGAAGCCGGGCGGCGTGGCGATCGCGGCGATAGTCTCGCTGGCGACCATGCCGGTGGCCCGCCCGGCTGCCGGCTCAGGCGTTGGCGGCTTGGCCGCCCGGGGCCTCGGCATCGACTTTGCGCATGATGTACCACTGCTGCACGATGCTGAGCAGGTTGTTCGCCAGCCAGTAGAGCACCAGGCCGGCCGGGAAAAAGGCGAAGAAGATGGTCAGGCCGATCGGCATGAACATCATCACGCGCTGCTGGATCGGATCGGTGATGGTCTGGGCGGAGAGCTTCTGCTGCGCCAGCATCGAGATGCCGAAGAGCACCGGCAGGATGAACAGCGGATCCGGGCTCGACAGATCGTCGATCCAGAACATGAAACCGGCGTGGCGCAGATCGACGCTGGCGATCAGCACCCAGTAGAGCGCGATGAACACCGGCATCTGCACCAGCAGCGGCAGGCAGCCGCCCAGCGGATTGAATTTCTCCTTGCGATACAGATCCATCATCGCTTCGTTGAGCTTCTGGCGATCGTCGCCGAAGCGTTCGCGCAGCGCCTGGATGCGCGGGGCGAAGCGACGCATCTTCGCCATCGAGCGGTACTGCGCCTCGGAGAGCTTGTAGAAGGCCAGCTTGATCAGCAGCGTGAGGATCACGATCGACCAGCCCCAGTTGCCGATCAGGTCGTGGATCAGCGCCAGCACCCAGAACAGCGGCCGGGCGATGATGGTCAGCCAGCCGTAATCGACCGTCAGCGACAGCCCCGGCGCGACCTCATCCAGATGATCCTGGGCCTTCGGCCCGAGATAGAGCCGGTGGGACAGCCGCCCCTGCGCCCCCGGAGCGATCTGCGCCGCCTCGCCGACGAAGCCGATCAGATAGCGATTCTCGCCGAGGCCGCGACTGTAGTAGCGGTTCAGCGAGTCCGCCGGCGGAATGGCCGCCGCGAGGAAGTAGTGCTGCAGCATCGACGCCCAGCCGCCCTGGACGCCAGCATCCACCGGGCTTTCGCCGAGATCCTCGAAGCTCAGCTGGTGGTACTTGCCGTCGTAGTAGGCCGCGCCGCGGAACTTGCGGACGAAGAAGGTACCGCCCGAGGCCCGCGCCCGCTGCTGCAGCTGGGCATACTGGCGCGGCGCCAGCGCCGCCTCGCCGGCATTGCGGATCTCGTACTGGACCTCCACCTCGTAGCTGCCGCGGGTGAAGACGAAGCGCTTGGTGACCGTGCGGCCGTCCTGCTGCCAGGTGAGCGGCACAACCAGCGTTTCGGCATCCTCGGCCAGCACGTAACGTGGCCGCTCGGCCTGCCAGGTCTGCCGATGATCGGGCAGGCCCTCGCCGAGCAGGCCGCTCTGGACGATGAAGAACTCCGCCGGCGCCTCGCTCAGCAGCACCACTGGCTCGTCCGGCTGCGAGGGCGTGACCGGGTAGCCCGGCAGCGCGGCGTAGTCGAGCACGCCGCCGACGGTATCGATCCGCAGGGCCAGCACGTCGGTACGTACCGAGATGTGATCGCCGCCCGCAGCGGCGGTGGCGACAGGCGGCGCCGGTGAGTCCTCGCCGGCGGGCAGCGCACCCACCGCCGGCAGGTCGGTCTCCTCGACCGGGGCCGGCGCCGTGGCTGTGGCCGCCGGACGCTCGGTGGTGGCGACCTCGGTCGGCGCCGCGGCGTAGTCGGTCTGCCACGCGTCCCAGATCAGGAACCCGCAGAACACGACGGCGGCGATCAGGAAGAAGCGGGCATTGTCGAGATAGGCGCTCATAGCGACTGCCGTTGCAGGCCACCGCCACGCGCGACGCGCGACCAGAGGCGGTCGAGCTCGTGCCGCAGGGCGCGGGCGTCGGCGTGGACGATGGTGGGACGGGTGGTCACGACGACATCCACGGCTCCAAGCTCGGTCTGGACCTGCCGGAAGCTCTCACGGATGTGTCGCTTGATGCGGTTGCGGGCCACGTTGGTTCCGGCGTGCCGCCGCGAGATCGCCATGCCCAGCCGGGCGTGCGCGCAGGCGCCGGGCAACACCACGGCCACCAGTAGCTCGCCGCGCACCCGCCTGCCATGCCGGAAGACCTGCCGGAACCGCTGTGCCTCGACGAGCCGCTGCCGGCGGGAGAAGCCCGTCGACCGCGCGTCGATGCCGATGACCGGCTAGGGCGTCAACCGATGCCGGCCACGGGCACGCCGGGCATTGATGACCCGCCGACCCCCCTTGGTCGCCATGCGACTGCGGAAACCGTGCGTCCGCTTGCGCTTGATCACGCTCGGCTGAAAGGTACGTTTCATGCTGTCTATCCCGGCTGGCGGCTTTGCAAATCAGTAACTTGGCGCGAACGTGCGCGCGCGATTCAGCCGCCGAATGCTACGGAGGGCGCGGCTGATGTGTCAACCACGACGCAATGTGCCGTAGTGGTCGCTGGCTGAGCGGCTCGCTAGACTGACCGGCTCCCCCGGTCCCGGCGGCAACGACAGCGGCGCCGGGGCAGTGGCTTTGACGAGAGTTGGGAGCGCGCGTGGATCTTTGGCGGCAATGTCTGGCAGACCTCGAACAACGGCTGCCGGAAACGCAGATGAACATGTGGATCCGGCCACTACAGGCGGTGCACGACCAGCAGACGCTGCAGCTCTACGCGCCCAACCCGTTCGTGCGCGACTGGGTCGGTCAACACTACCTGCAGGCGATCGAGGATGCGCTCGCCGAACGCCTGGCGCCGGCCGCGATGCGGGTCGTGCTGAAGATCGGCTCGGCGCCCACCGCCGCCCCGGCCCGACCACCGCTCAATGGCAGCGAGCCCACCCCGTCACCGTCGCCACCGGTCGCCGCCCGCCGCCGTAGCTGGGGCCGGGGCGACAAGTTGAACGAGCGTTACCTGTTCGCCAACTTCGTCGAGGGCAAATCCAACAAGCTGGCGCTGGCCGCCGCCCAGCAGGTCGCCAGCAATCCCGGCCTCACCTATAACCCCTTGCTGATCTACGGGGACACCGGACTCGGCAAGACCCACCTG
>JAASSS010000017.1 GCA_021767745.1 Pseudomonadota bacterium | reverse complement strand
GCCGGCTTCCAGCAGTACCCAGCTCGGGCCGCCGTGGGTGCGGGCCCGGCCGGCGGCGCCGGGATTGACGATCCAGGGCAGCGTCTCGGTCTCCAGCGTGAGTCGATGGCTGTGGCCGTAGACGATGGCACGGGCCGTCGGCCAGCGGGCGCGCAGGCCGCCGTGGCGGCGGGCGGCGGGGAAGGTGTCCCCGTGGACGATCACGAGCCGCCCGCCCGGCAGGTCGAGTTCGGCGCACGCCGGCAGCCGCGCCAGCTGCGCCCGGTCGGCGGGCGGCCACTTGGCCGGTACGTCGTTGTTGCCGCGCACCACCGTGAGCGGCGCCACCGCCTGCAGCGCGGCGATGACCGCGCCGCTGCCGACATCGCCGGCGTGCACGATGCCGTCGAGGCCATCGAGCGCCGCCGCCACGCGCGCATCGAGCTGCCCGTGGGTGTCGGCGATCAGCCCCAGCCGGACCGGACCGGCCGCCGTCAGCGCAGCCGGTCCCGCAGCAGGGAAAGCCGGCGCCGATCCAGGCCCGGCAGCTCCGCCCATTTGCGCAGGCGCTGCCAGGGCCGCGGCGTGATGTCCGCGGCCGGGTCGTTCTTGTCCACCGGGTAGGCCGTCCACTCACACCAGAACGGCGTGAAGGTGACCACGGAATAGCCGTGCAGCGCGGCGTCGAACAGCGCGACGTGGGGGTTCTGGGTCTGCACCAGGCGGTTGCCGAGCGGCAGCGGCAGGCGCGGATCGGCCTGCGACCGGCCGATCGCCGCGTTGAGCTGGTCCAATCCGCTGGCGGAGGTGACCGAGGTGGTCATGAACTCGACGCCGATCAGCTCGCCCGGCCGGGGCAGCAGCTGACGGCTGTAATCGGTGCGCACCTCGGCGGCGATGTAGGAGTGGAAGTCGCCGGTCAGCACGATCAGATCGCGCCGGCCCGCCTCGGCCAGCGCGGCGGTAATCTGCGCTCGCTCGCCGGCGAAGCCGTCCCAGGCATCGACGTTCAGCGGGATGCGGCGCTCGCCCTCGCCGATCGACAGCTCGCCGAAGAACGTCTGGTTGCCCCACGCCTGCCACTGCGTGCGTGAGCCGAGCAGGCCCTCGATCAGCCACTCACGCTGGCGCTGGCCCAGCATGGAGCGGCCAGGATTGCGCCAGTCGTCGCAGAAGGGCAGGTAGCGCTCGCCGAAGCTGCCCTCGCCGCAGGGATGGGGGTCGCGGAAGGTGCGCCCGTCGGTCAGGAACAGGTCCACCAGCGAACCGAAATTGAGCCGCCGATAGAGCTGCACGTAGTCCTGCGGGCTGGCGGCGTCCTCGCGCACCCGCACCCGCGCCGGCACGTATTCGAGCCAGGCTCGGCGGGCATCGAGGAAGAGTTGTCGCAGCCGGGCCGGGTCGTTGCCGAAGGCGGGATCGATGGTATAGGGGTGGTCCGGCGCGCCGAGGGTGTCGCGGGCGCTGTCCCAGTAGCAGTCGTTGGCGGTTTCGTGATCGTCCTGGATGACGATGAACGTATGCTGCTCGAGCGCCCGCTGAAAGTTGCGGTCCGAGCGGTAGCGCCGATAGAGAAAGCGGTAGTCGTCCAGATCCAGCGCTACCTGCCCGCCGCTGGGCAGGATCAGGGTGCGATCGGCGAAGGGCAGCGCCTGAAAGCTGGGATCGCCCGCGGTCTCGTAGATGAAGTCGCCCAGATGCAGCACGAAGTCCACATCATCGCGCGCGGCCAGCGCGGCGAAGGCACGATAATAGCCGTTGGTGTAGTCCTGGCAGGACAGCAGCGCAAAGGACAGCCGCGCCACGAGCCGGCCGGCCGCCGGTGCCGTGCGGCAGCGGCCGGTGCGGCTGGCCTGCTCACCGTAGACGAAGCGGTAGAAGTAGCGTTCGTCGCTATCCAGCCGGCCATCGAGATCCACCTGTACCGTGTAGTCGCTGGCCGGACCGATCTGCTCCGGCGCGACTTCCCCGGCCAGCACCGGGCGGCGGAAGAAGCGATCGCGCGCCACCTCGAAGCGCAGCGGCGTACGCGGCCGATGGGCGCCCGGCGCGATGCGCGTCCAGAGCAGCACGCCGGTGGCGGTAGGATCGGCAGACATGATCGACTGCGGGAAGACGCTATCCGGCTCGCCGCCCGGGAAGCGGGCGCCAAGGGCATCGCGCACCGTGCCGGCACCCTTGCCACCACGCGCGTAGGTGATCTGATAAGGCACGGCCGCGCCGGCCGCCATCCAGGCGAGCAGTCGCCGCCTGCTGATATCGCCCATGTTCTGCTCCTGCAACGCGAATCCGTTCAGCCTAGTCCGTTCCGGTGAAGCATGTTTGACACCCGTCCGCTGATCCTCGCGCTGCTGGCGCTGCTGCTGGCAGCGCCAGCCCAGGCCGTGCGCCAACCGCTGGCGGCCGGCGATCATCTGCTCGAGCTCACACACGATGGGGCGCCGCGACGCTACCTGCTGCACGTGCCGCCGGACATGCCGGCCGGGCCCCGGCCCCTGCTGGTGGCGCTGCACGGGGTCAGCCTGCATCTGGACAACTTCCGGCGACAGGCCACGCTCGAACCACTGGCGGCGCATGAACACTTCTACGTGCTCTATCCGCTGGCGATGAAGACCGTCGGCCTGCAGACCTGGAACGCCGGTACCTGCTGCGGCTTGCCGGCCTGGCGGGACGTGGACGATGTCGGCTTCGTCCTGGCCGCCATGGCGGCGGCCGAGCAGCAGGTACCGGTCGAGCCGCGGCGGGTGTACCTGGTCGGCATGTCCAACGGCGCGATGATGGCCTACCGCCTGGCAATGGAAGCGCCGGAGCACTTCGCCGCCATCGGCGCGGTGGCCGGCACGATGGTGACCGATAGTTTCCGCCCCAGCGCACCGATTTCGCTGATTCACGTGCATGCGCTGCACGATCCGCTGGTGCCGCTGCGCGGCCGGCCGTTGTTCGACCTGCCGGCGGTCGAGTCGGTGGTGGGCCAGTGGCGCGAGGCCAATGACTGTCCGGCCACGCCAGCCGTGGAGCGCTTCCATCAGCTGGCACCGGACCCCGCGCCCGAGGCGCTCGAGCGGCGCTGGGAGCCGTGTGCGGCAGACACGGCGGTGGCGCTGTGGGTGCTGGACGGGCCGGGGCACGTCTGGCCGGGGGCCGAGCTGCCGGGTTGGCAGGCACCGCTGACGCGCGCCGAGGCGCCGACGATCGACGCCGGTCAGATCATCTGGGCGTTTCTCTCCCGCTTCTCGCTGCCGCCGCCCGAGGCCGCGGCACCGCGTCGGGCTAGGGCGTCAGATGGGAGCCTGAGGTCCGGCGAGTGACTTCCACCCCCGGCACCTCGCTGCGGACTTCGGCCTCCACGGCGCCGGCACGGTCGGCATCGAGTTCGGCGAGGATCAGGATCTTGCCGGCATCGAGCGCCTCCTGATAGGCCTGCAGCTCGGTGTTGGTCACGCTCACGCCGATCAACGAGGCGAAGAACGCGCCGACGCCCGCGCCGGCCAGCCCGGTGATCAGCACGGCGCCGCCACCCAGGGCCAGCCCGGCCGGGGGGAAGGTGACTGCGGCCAACCCAGCCAGCAGCCCGGCGACACCGCCGGCAGCCAGGCCACGCTCCATGGCCGGCACCACGTCGGACTTCGCCGTCAGGTCGGCTTCCGGCAGATCGGCCAGCTGCTGGCGATCGCTGGCGACGGCGTGGATGGCCTCATCGCCCAGCCCCACCCCGCGCAGCGTCTCGACGACGCGGACCGCCTGCGTGTGATCGTCGGCGACCACGTAGATGAATTCGTTGCTCATGACCTTCCTCCCGGCCGTTACCGGATCTGCCTGCCACTTGTGGCTGGCTACTATGACCGCAAGATAGGCTGAGGATTCGCGAGCGACCGGGAAACGCATGTTCGACTGGATCAAGAGGCGCGATGCCGAGGGTGCGCGTACGGAAAAGGCCCTGGCGCAGCAGCGGTCGCGCGCGGCCGGCTATCTGCAGGACCCACAGCGCGCGCAGGCGCTGGTGAACGAGGCACGCGAGAAGACCGAGCAGGTCGACGATGACGGGCCGCTGGGCCGGATCTGGGAGGATCTGCTCACCATGATCCGGCTGCTGCAGCGCTACATCAGTGGCCAGTACCGTTCGATCCCCTGGCAGAGCCTGCTGCTGATTGCCGGTGGGCTGCTGTACTTCGTCACGCCGATCGATGCCATGCCGGACTTCATCAGCGGCCTCGGCCTGCTGGATGATGCGACCGTGCTGATGTTCGTCATCCAGCGCCTGCGCGGCGAACTCGACCGCTTCCGGCATTGGGAGGGGCGCGAGCCCGCGCCGGACAGGGAATCCCGGCCGCCGGAGAAGCCTAGCGGCGAGTAACGCGGCAGGCTGGACGGGATCGACCGCACACGGCAGACTCGGCCGCTCGCGTCGTCTGCAGAGTTTCCGATGGATCGGCCCCTACGCTTCGCCGTTATCACCTGCCTTGCCGCGGGCGGTTCGCCCCTCTGGGCGCAGCCCTTCGAAACCTTCGACCCCCGCATCCTGGCGATGGGAGGTGCCGGCGTCGCCGCCGCCACACCGGCCAGTGCCCCGTTCTTCAACCCGGCCCTGCTCGCCGCCAGCGCGCCGGCGCGGGACTTCGACCTGCACACGCCGACCATCACGGCCCGCGTGTCCGACAAGGGCAAGGCACGAGATGAAGTCGATGAGATCGACGAGCTCATCAACCGTCTCGATGATCGCTACCAGGCGGCGGAAGCCGAATTCGAGCAACTCCGGCAGTCGGCGACCCTGTTCGACCTGCTGACCGGGTTCCGGCGCCTGAATCAGTCGCTGGAGCGGGAGGCGACGCTGCGGGAGATTCAACGTCTGGAGCGCAATCTCGAGGATATCGACGATGATCGCGGCACGGTCGACGCCTTCGCCGGCCTGTCCGTCGGCGTGCCCGGCGAACGCTTCGGCGTTGGCGTCTTTGCCAGCGACCAGCTCTACGCCACGGCCGAGGCGCGCTACGCCGATGCCGATCGCATCTACCTCGATGCCGCCCAGGCGGCCGTGCGTATCGGCGGCGTGCCGCTGCTGCCGCCGGAAGAGGCGCTGCAATCCAGCATCGAGTGGCGGGGCGCCACCCTGCTGGAAGCCGGCGTCTCCTTTGCGTTCGCGCCTGCCCCGAACTGGGCCATCGGTGTGACGCCAAAGTACCAGCGAGTGGAGACCTTCGACTACCGCCAAACGGTGGCCGATGCCGACCTCGACATCGATGAGGGGAACAAGGACTTCGACGACATGAACGTCGATGTCGGCCTTGCCGGTCGTTTCGGGGGTGCCTGGCGGGCTGGCCTGGTGGCGAAGAACCTGGCGAGCCGCACCTACGATACGGTACGCGGCAACGAGATCGAACTGCAGCCGCAGCTGCGTGCCGGCATCGCCTACGAACAGCTCACCTGGACACTCACGGCCGACGTCGACGTATTGGAGAACGATCCGCTGGGCACGCTGGATTCCGCGACCCAGTACGTATCGGTCGGTGGCGAGGTACGGGCCGTACCGGGGCTCTGGCTGCGGGCCGGCGCCCGCACCAATCTGGCCGACAATCAGACCAGCGAGACGATCGGTACGGTGGGCCTGGGGCTGGCGGCCGGGCCAGTGCAACTCGACCTGGCGGCCGGCGCGGGTGATGAGGAATACGTTGCCGGATTGCGCGGCGGCGTGCGCTTCTGAGGAACCATTCGCCATGGTCATGCTCTAAACTTATTGTCGGCGCAAGAGCCAGTTCGGAAACTGCCGCTGGCGAGTCGGCCGATTCGATTCAACTTCGATTAGACAAGGAGTCTGAGTAGGGATGAACATCAAGCAGCTTTCGCTTATCGCGTTGTTTGCCGGAACCGGGCTGCTGGTCGGCTGCGGCGGCGGTGATGACAACGAGAACGAGTCACTCCAGGAAAACTGGGAAGAGACCAAGGACCAGATGCAGGATTCGGGCGAGGATGCCGTCGATTCCATGCAGGAGCCATTCCAGAGTGAGAGCGAGGAACTCGGCGAGGAGGCCGGAGAGGCGCTTGATGAGGCCGGTGATCGCATCGGCGAGGCCGCTGGCAATGCGCGCGACTCGCTCAACGACGCTGGCGAGCGCGCCAAGGGCGCCGCAGAGAAGGCCGGTGACAACGTGCGAGAAGGTTATGACGAGATGAAGCAGGAACTCGACTAGCCTTCAGCTCACCATTCTGGTGCAGGAACGGTCGCTGGCCTCACGGTTAGCGGCCGTTTTTTATGCCGACCTGTCGCCAACCGGCTACAGTCGGCGATGCGGACCAGCACTTTCGCTCAGGAGGAGCAGATGAAGATACTTGCGGTTGTACTACTGCTGGGTGTCGCCGGTTTCGGCAGCCTGATGGGCTCGCGGATCTCCGCCGGCACGCCCTACCCCGCCAGTTGGGGGCCGATGCACGGTGCCGGCGCCGCCCTGGCCTTGATCATGCTGCTGATCGCGTTGCTGCAGGCGGGCACGACACTCGGCTGGATCGCCTTCATCGTGCTGGCGGCAGGCTTTGCCGGCGGTGCGCTGCTGTTCGGCGTGCTCTATCGCAACAAGCCCCGGCCGAAGGCGATGGTGATGATGCACGGGGGCATCGCCACGCTCGGCCTGATCCTGCTGCTGATCGACGTCATCGGCTGATATGCGCGGCCGTTCGCTCCTGTGCAGGGAGCGAACGGCTCAGGCAGTAGGCTCAGGACTTGCCGCTGGCAATCGCGGGCGTGGGCTCCGGCGCGAGCTGCAGACGATTGCGGCCCGCGGCCTTGGCCGCATAGAGCGCCCGGTCCGCACGCTCGATCAGGGCCTGGCGGCTGTCCTGCGGTCCCAGGCAGCGAGTGATGCCGATGCTGACGGTCACCGGCTCGGGCAGCTGGACGTTGCGGCGGGTCGCCACCCGGACGCTGGCCAGGATCTCCATAGCAACTCGCTGCGCCCCTGCCAGCCCGGAATCCGGCAGCAATACAGCGAACTCCTCGCCACCGTAGCGAGCGGCCAGATCGGTTCGACGCTGCAGGCTGCCGCCGATCGCGGCCGCCACCGTCTGCAGGCACAGATCACCCGCCTGATGACCAAAACGGTCGTTGTAATGCTTGAATTGGTCAATATCCAGCATTAGCAGGACAAGGGTCGGCGACCTGTCGCCATGACTGCCACGCCGCCAGCCTCGCACTGCCCGGCTCCACTCCCGCAGCAGCACCTCGTCGAAGTGACGCCGGTTGGCCAGCTCCGTCAGACCATCCACCAGCGAGATCTGCTGCAACCGCTGATTCATCGCGATCAGCTCCCAGCCTTGGCGATCGAGCACGCTGTTCTTTTCGCGGATCAGGGCGTTCTGCTCGCGCTGCTGACGGTACAGCTGCAGGATCTGGCGCTTCTGCGCCAGGGCGCGACCGTTGACGATCGCCATCGTCGCCACGCTGGCGAGCCAGAGCAGGACGAAGGCGGGATACGCCGGCTGCAGGTATTCGGGTGCGGCCAGGCGCCGCAGGAGCTCGATCACACCCATGATCGATACGCCGAACAGCAAGGTGCTGCCGAAGCCGTTGCTCAGCCCGTAGTAGGCCAGCAGCGCCGGCAGGCCCGCCGTGATGCCGTAGAGACTGGCAAGGCTTAGATGGTCGAGCCAGATCAGGGCCATGCCGACCAGGGCGTGGGACCACGGCACCGTGGTACGCATCAGCTTCCAGACCTCGGCACTGCCGCGGCGGGCCAGCAGTGGCAGGGACAGCCACTGCAGAACCGCCAGCGCGACCCCGGCAGACGCCGTGAGCAGCAGCGCCGGCAACCCGATGGTCGTCAGGCCGGCACCCGCCAGAATTCCGAACAGCCCGCCAAGGAGCAGCCAGATGCCGGCGGCGCTGAGGATGGCCTGACGCGCCGTACGCCGCCGCCTTGCCCCCTGCGCCAGCGCGGTCGCCCGCACCGCTGACGCATCAGGCGAAGGCTCCGGTGGCGGACGAGAAGCGTGCGACATGGCACTAGCCAAGCAACTGCCGTGCCGGCACCCGAGGATCGGCCGTCCGTCACCGCCCGGCGGCGCTGGCAGGAAACCTGCATATCCCGCTGACGAAGCGCGTTCCGGGCACTGGCCAACGCACCGAAAGCGAGGCTCTCAGCCGACCGCCGAACCGATGAAGACCGCCGTCGCCCATGGGAATTCAATATCTTGGCGTCGCGATCCCGGGGGTTGCACCGGAGCGGGGCACGCGCTCATATTGAAGACGACGACAAACCGTCGCGCGGCGACGGGAGGAGGCAAGCATGTCGGAGAGCAGCCGTAACCACGCGGCGGATCTGATCGCCTCGCTCGAGGCGTACACCCGTCAGCACCATGCCACCCGCTGGCGGGGTACGCTGCGCGAGTTCCTGAACGACGTGCTGCCCCGCGCGCCCTACGAGGTCGCGCGCAACAGCCACCAGTACATCTGGGACATGCTGCGCTGGAAGCATCGCGAGTTGACCGGCGATGAGGATCCGGATGCGCCGCCGACCGGGCTGTTCACGCAGGAACTCTACGGCGTCGACAAGGCGCTGGGACGCGTGGTCGACTACTTCAAGGCCGCCAGCGCCGGCACCGAGGTCGGTCGGCGCCTGCTGCTACTGCTCGGCCCCCCCTCCGGCGGCAAGTCGAGCATGGTGATCATGCTCAAGCGCGGCCTTGAGGAGTACAGCCATACCGACGCCGGTGCGCTCTATGGCCTGGAAGGCGACCCCATCCACGGCAATCCCCTGCACCTGATCCCGCACAGCCTGCGCGCCCAGTTTCGCGAGCGCTACGGCATCTCCATCCGCGGCGAGGTCTCCCCCTTCGTGCGTGCCCGGCTGGAGGAGGAATACGACGGCGACTTCATGCAGTACCCGGTCGAGCGAATCTTCCTCGCCGAGGCCGACCGCATGGGGATCGGCACCTACGCGCCGCACGACCCGACCACCGCCGACATCGCCGACCTGGTGGGTTCGGTGGACCTGTCCAAGGTGGCCGAGTACGGCGATGAAGGTGACCCGCGGGCATGGTCGTGGTCCGGCGCGGTGTACGCGGCCAGCCGCGGCGTGCTGGAGATGATCGAGATCCTCAAGGTGAAGCGGGAGTTTCTCTACCTGCTGCTGACGCTGACCCAGGAACAGAACGTCAAGGTCTCGCGCTTCCCGCTGATCTACCTGGACGAGACGATCCTGGCGCACACCAACCTGGCCGAATTCCGCAAGTTCCTGCAGGAGAAGGAAAACGAGGCGCTGCTCGATCGCATGGTGATCGTGCAGGTGCCCTACACGCTGTCTTTGCGCGACGAAGCGCAGATCTACGAGAAGCTGATCGCTCACGCCAGCGCCTTCCACGATGTACACCTGGACCCGCACGCGCTCGAGGTGGCCGCCGTGTTCGCGGTGATGACCCGCCTGGCGGAGAGCGAGAAACTCGATCCGACGCAAAAGGCGCGGCTGTATGCCGGCGAGGATGTCGAGGGCATCGGTGTGCAGGATGCCGAGCGGGTCCATCAGGAGGCGCCGGACGAGGGCCTTGGCGGCATCAGTCCGCGCTTCGTCATCAACGCGCTGTCGAACGCGATCGTGCGCAACCGCGTCCGCAGCCTCACCAGCATGGAGGTCCTGCTGGCGCTGAAGGACGCGATCGAGTCTGACGCACGCATGGATCCCAAGCAGAAGCGGCAGTGGATCGACTTCCTGGTGCTCGCCCGCAAGGACTTCTACAACCGCTGGGTCAAGCAGGACGTCCACAAGGCCCTGTTCGCCTCGTTCGAGGACGAGGCCCAGAGCCTGCTGGACAAGTACCTCGACGAGGTCGAGGCGTCGCTCGATCAGCGCGAGGTGGCCGATCCGGTCACGGGCGAGCAGCGCAAGCCGGACGAGCGCTTCCTGCGTCAGGTGGAGGAGAAGATCCGCATCTCCGACTCGGGCAAGGAGTCGTTTCGCCAGGAGGTCGTGCGCAAGGCGATGGTGTCCTTCAAGCAGGGGGAACACTTCACGCTGGACAACCACGCCCGGCTGCACGAGGCCATCGAGCAGTACCTGTTCGAGGAACGGCGCGACGTGCTGCGCCTGGTCAGCTCCACCGCCCGGCCGGACGAAGAGGCCCGCAGAAAGATCAGCACCGTGCAGCAGCGCCTCGTCGAAGAGTACGGCTATGACGACTACAGCGCCGAGGAGGCGCTCAACTATGTGACGACCCTGCTCTCGCAGGAGTAGGCACCGCCGGCCGCGAGGCCGTCGGCACGATCACCAGCAACGGCATACGCAGCCATGCACGATCATCATGAAGATCGCTGGTACGGCCTGTTCTCGCGCGGCGCGCGCGACTGGCTGCGGCACAACCAGAAGATCCGGGCCTCGGTTCGGGAGAACCTGCCGCGCCTGATCGCCGAGGCGGACGTCATCACCGCGGACGGCGAACGGCGGGTTCGCATGCCGGTGCGCTTTCTGGAGCACTATCGCTTCAGGCTCGCCCGTGAGAGCGAGCAGAGCGGCGTCGGCCAGGGCAGCAATGTCAAACCCGGCGATGTGCTCAAACCCGCCCAGCCCCAGCAGGGTGAGGGGGAAGAAGGCGCCGGGGCGGGCGGCAGCGGCAACGGCGGCTTCGACTTCGTGCTGGAGATGAAGCTCGACGAGATCATCGACTGGCTCTGGGAAGAACTCGCCCTGCCGGATCTGCAGCCGCGCCACAGCAGCGAGATCGAGGACGATCAATGGCAGCGGGAGGGCTGGAACAAGCGCGGCGCCCGGGCCCGGCTCGACCGGCGACGCACGCTGAAGGAGGCCGTGAAGCGCCGTGCGGTGACCGAGGGGCAGCCCGCCTTCATCGATGAGGATCTGCGCTACCGCCAGCTGCGCCGACGCCCGCAGCCGGAAAGCCGGGCGGTGGTGCTGTTCGGCCTGGATGCCTCGAGTTCCATGGGCGAGCGCGAGCGCGTGCTGGCCAAGAGCTTCTTCTTCTGGGCCCTGCAGGGCGTGCGGCGGCGCTATCCGCGGCTGGACACCGCCTTCATCGCCCACACGGTGGAAGCCTGGGAGTTCTCGGAGGAGGAATTTTTCCAGGTCAGCGGCCAGGGCGGCACCGTGGCCTCCACCTGCTTCGACAAGGCGCTGGAGATCCTCGACGAGCGCTACGATCCGGCCAGCTACAACATCTACTTCTTCTACGCCTCGGACGGCGAGAACTTTCCGGACGATCATCAAGGCGCGGTCGCTTCACTCACCCGCCTGCAGGGGCTGGCGAACTTCAGCGGCTACGTCGAGGTCGGCGCGCACGGCCACATTCCGCGCTATCCGGAAACCTCGCGGATCTTCGATGAGGTCATCGGGGACAACGGGCGCGGCGGGCGCTATGCCCTGCACACCGAGGATGATGTCTGGGAGGCGATCCGCGCCTTCTTCACCCGGCAGGCGGAGGTCTGATCGCCATGCGCAGCAATGCCCTGGTCTACCAGCAGGAGATCGAAGCGCTCGGCCGCAGCCTCGGGCTGGACTACTTCCCCGTGCAGTTCGAGCAGGTGCCGGCGGAATTCATGCTGGAGATCGCCTCCTACGGACTGCCGGTGCGCATGCCGCACTGGTCCTTCGGTGTGCGCTACATCCATCAGCTGATCCAGCACCGGATGGGACACTCACACATCTTCGAGGTGGTGGTTCCGGGTGATCCCGGCCACGCCTACCTGATGGACAGCAACCGGGACACCGAAAATGCGCTGGTCACCGCGCACGTGCTGGGCCATGCCGATTTCAGTAAGAACAACCTGCTGTTCCGCCGCGTGCAGGATCAGGCCGGCTACCACATCGTCGAGCAGGCCGCCCGCCACGCGCAGCAGATCACCGACGCCATGGAGCGGCACGGCCAGCAGCGGGTGGAACGGCTGCTCGACGCCGCCTTCGCCCTGGAACAGCACGTCGACATCCACCAGGACCTGCACCGGACGCGCTATCCCGGCGTCCGTCCCGTCGAGGCACCGCCCAACGCGGAGGATCCCTTCACCGCCCGCTATCGTAGCCTGGCCGACGACGCCCCTACGGAGGCCGGGGGATCGGCGCCGGCGCGGGCACCCGTGCCGCCGCATCCGGAGCAGGACCTGCTGTGGTTCATCGCCCACTACGCGCCGGAGCTGGAAGGCTGGGAGCGGGACATCTTCCTCGCCGTGCGGGAGGAGTCGTTCTACTTCCAGCCGATCTTCGCCTGCCAGATCATGAACGAGGGCTGGGCCTCGTATTGGCATGCGCGGCTGCTGCGCGAGGCGGACTTCCTGCCGCAGGAGATGTACGTCGACGCCATCAAGACGCATTCCGACGTGGTGCGCCCCTACGGCGGCGAGGAGCAGATCGCCCTGCAGGTCAATCCCTACCATCTGGGATTCCGGCTCTGGGAGAAGATCATCGAGGCGCAGGGAATGGCAGCCGCCCGGCAGATCATGTCGCTCGAGGACGACTTCAGCTTCATCCGCAATCATCTGGACGACGCCCTCGCCCGGGAGCTGAACCTGTTCCAGTTCCGGACGCGGCGGCGGCAACGCGAGGTCGCCGTCGGCGACTACGACCTGGATGCCATCAAGGAGGCCCTGCTGGCGCCCAAGTATCACTTCGGCGCGCCGCGGATCAGCGTCACCGAGCTCGGCAGCGGCGGGGAACTGCGGCTGCATCACGACCACCGGGTGGACGGCCGCGGCCTCGATCCGGAATCAGCCCGCAAGGTGCTCGGCTACATTCACTCGGTCTGGCGCCGCCCGGTGCGGCTGCAGACGGTCAACAGCCATGGCAAACCGGTGGAGTTGACGCCCGCCGAAGCCTAGGCCGGCGCTGGCGCCGCCGGCGGATTCTGCTAACGTTCCTGCGTCGCCATGACGAAGGATCGTCGATGTTCGAGTCCCGCGCTTTCTGGCAGGTGCAAGGCGCCGCCACCCTCGCCTTCCATCTGCTCGGACTGGGCTTCGGCCTGTTCAGTGCTGCGGGCTTCGCGCACCCGCTCGCCACGCTCTGGCTGATCGTGCTGGGCATTCACGTGCTGGAGGTGCCGATCGCCTTTCTGGCCCTGCGCGGGCGCAACGTCTCGCCGCCGAACGTCGTGTTGAAGACGCTGCTGCTCGGCTTCGTCTGGTGGGTGCCACGCCGACGGGGCATCTACCAGCGCTGAGCCGGTCTCAGGGCGCGGCGCTGCGCCAGAGACGGTAGCGATACAACGCGCACTGAGTCTTGCCGTCCGTCAGCTCGCCGGCGTGTATCGCGGCCTCGGCTTCGGCCAGTGTCAGCCAGTGCACTTCGATGATCTCTCCCGGCTCGCGTGCCAGCGGCGCTGGCGCGAGGTCCTGTGCCAGGTACAGGTGGATGCGCTCGTCGCAGAAGCCCGGCGTCGGCAGGATCGGGCCCAGCGCCTCCCACTGCGCCGCCTGCAGGCCGGCCTCCTCGGCCAGCTCGCGCCGGGCCGTCGCCTCGGGCGGCTCATCCGGTTCGCGCCGGCCGGCCGGCACCTCCCAGAGCCATTCGTCCACCACCACGCGGTACTGGCGCAACAGGCAGATGCGGTCCTGTGCGTCCACGGCCACCACCGCGGCCGCGCCGCCATGGCGCACCAGATCGAGTGTCTCGCGATGCCCGTTCGGCAGCTCGTGGGTTTCCTCGCGCACCGTGAAGATGCGGCCCCTGTAGATGTCCCGGTCCAAGCGTCCTCCCGTGCGGGCGAATCCCGCCGCGTATGATGGCCGTTTTGCCCGGGATGTTATCAATGCTCACGCCGGAAGACCTGAACGAACGCTACGCGGGCGACGCCTGGGGACGTGCCCTGGGCGCGAGCGTCACGGCCACCTCCGAGGCGCAGACGCCGGCGCTGGAGATGACGCTGCCCTTCCGCGCTCAGAACATGAATCCCGGCGGGCGCACGCACGGCGGCAAGATCGCCACCTATCTGGTGGATGCCGGCCGGCTGCTGGCCCATGGCCTGCTGGCACCGGCGGGGCGCGAGGCGCGGCTGCTGGACTTCCAGGTCTCCTACCTCAAGGGCGGGGGCCGGGAGACGCTCATTGCCCATGCGCGAGTGGTTCGCCAGACCCGCGAATTCCTGTTCGTCCACTGCCACGTCGACAATGCCGAAGGCGAGCAGATTGCCCGCAGCGCGCTGCTGTTCCGCTGCCTGCCGCTCGACGGGGATGCGCCGATCACCCATCACAACGAGCCGGCCGAAGCGCTGCCGCTGCGCACGCTCGACGAGATGCGCGAGCCGCGGATGAAGATGATGGTCGATATGTTCAACCGCGCGATGTCACGGCTGCATCCGGGCGCCGAGGTCACCTTCATGGGCGACGGGCAGGCCCAGATGGTCCAGCAGGACGTCGCCGATCACTACGACAGCGACGGCAATATCGCCGCCGGCCAGATGCTCATGCTGCTCGACAACACCGGCGGTAGCTCCGGCGCCTCGCTGGCGCAGGAGTTCGGCATGGCGGTGACGCTCACTATCCAGGCGGCCTTCATCGAGCCGGCGCGCGGCGAGGCACTGGTGGCCAACAGCCGGACCTGCCGGCGCGAGGGCGGCCTGACGCACAACGAGGTGCACATCTACGGCGCGCAGTCGCGGCGGCTGAAGGTGTTCGGCACCATGACCCACCTCGTGCGGGGCATGCGCGGCCGGTGAGGCACCGGTCCGCGGCGGCGCTGGCCGGGGTGCCACCGATCTCCGCGCTGCTGCGGGAGTGCCTGCGCCTGCTCCTGTTCCAGGCCGCCGGCACGGCCCTGGTGATGCTCTCGCAGCTGGCCGTGCCCGGACCGGTGGCGGGGATGCTGCTGCTGGCCGGCTGGCTCGGCTGGCGCGGTGAACTGCCGCCGGCCCTCGCCTGGCTGAGCGGACTGGTGCAACGCCACCTGGCCCTGCTGTTCATCCCGGCCGGGGTGGGCCTGATGACCCAGCGCGAACGCCTGGCCAGCGAGGGCGTGGCGCTGGTGGCGGTACTGTCGATCAGCACCCTGCTGGCCATGCTGACCACCGTGTGGTGCTATCGCCGGCTGCGGGCCGCCACCGGCTGATGGCCGGAGTGGAGCTCGGCTGGCCGTTGCTGGCTCTCGCCGCCTGTGGCGCGACGCTGCTCGCTTACGCCCTGGGACGCCGCCTGTACCGCTGGCGCCGCGGCAGCCCGTGGTGGCATCCAGCCTTCGTCGCCATCGGCCTGCTGATCGCGGCGCTGCTGGCGGCGGGGATCCCGTACGACACCTACTTTGCCGGCGCCTACCCGCTGCATGCGCTGCTGGGGCCAGCCACGGTCGCGCTCGGCGTGCCGCTGTTCCAGGAGGCGCGCAGCATCCGGCGGATCTTCTGGCCACTGGCCGGGGCGTTGCTGGCCGGCGCGTTCGTCGCCGCCGCCAGTGCCCTGGCGCTGGGCTGGCTGCTCGGCCTGTCCGAGGTCACGCTGCGCTCGATCGCCAGCAAATCGGTCACCACGCCCATCGCCATCGCCATCACCACCCAGTTGCGGGGCGATGTCGCCCTGGCGGCAGGAGCAGTGCTGTTCACCGGGCTGGTGGGCTGCCTGCTCGCCCCTCTGGTCTGGCGGGCCGCCGGGCAGGATGGCGCTGCGGCCGGCCTCGCGCTGGGAGTGGGCGCCCATGGCTTCGGCACGGCGCTGGCCTTCGAGCGGGATGTCCGGGCGGGCGCCCTGGCCGCCGTCGGTCTCAGCCTCACCGGGGCCGCTACAGCCCTCGTGCTGCCGCAGGTGGCTCACCTGCTGCACTGGCATTGAGCCCGTGCCGGGCCAGCGGCCACAGGTCCAGCCAGAACGAGACCGCCACCAGCAACAGGGCCGCACCGAGCGCCACCGTCGTCAGCGGCGGGCCGGTGATGGGCGCAAGGCAACCGGCAAGCACGCCCGCCTGCACCATGCCGATGGTGCCGCGCCGGCGACTCGGCGCGAGCGAGCGGCGCCAGCCGGGCCGCCAGTAGCGGCCGCACACGAAGAGGTAATGCGGCAGGCCGCCCAGCAGCACCCAGGCCTGCGCCTTGCCGGCCCACCACAGCCAGCCGCAGGCGAGCAGCACGAACAGCGCATCGAGTTCGATGTCGAAACGTGCGCCGAACGCCGAGCAGGTGCCGTCGCGTCGCGCAGCGTAACCGTCCACGCCGTCCAGCAGCAGGAAGAGGATGGCCAGCGTCAACGCCAGCCAGCTGCCGTGCCTGGCGCCCGCGAGCAGCGTCACCAGCAGACATAACACCACCAGCCGCAGCAGCGAGACGGCATTACCGGCGCCGAAGCGCAGGTGGGGATGTCGATGCAGATTACCGGCCACCCAAGCGGCGGCCAGCAGATAGATCAGCCAACCGCCCGCGAGGGCGAGGTCGGGCAGGACGGCGGCTGCCACCAGATCGGCAAGCCCCAGTCCCAGGGCGCCGGCCAGCAGCCAGCCACCCGTCGCGCGCCGCAGTGCCGTCGGCGACCGCCTGGGCATGTCTCAGTTTCGCGTCGCCAGCAGGTCGAAATGACCGATTTCGACCTGCAGCCAGCCACCGGCCAGTTCTGCGCGCCGCCGATGCAGCCACGCCTCGGCCACTTCCCGAAGCATCGGCGAGTGCGCCACGGCGGCCGTTGCCAGACCCCGCAGCCAATGCCGGGTCGCGGCCGCATGCGCGCAATCCAGCCGCCAGTCACTGCGTGCCCAGTCCAGCGCGTAGCCGCCCTCATCCAGCCATTGGGTCAGCCGGGGCTGCGCCGCCGGGCCGAGCGCCGGACCAAAACCCTTGTCCTGCTCCATGTGACGAAGATAGGCCGAAACGAGGAGTTCGTCCTCCCCGGAGGCCGGCGTGAAGCGGATCTCGCCGTTGATCGTCATGCTGAGATAGAGCGTGTGCACCTGCGCCGTCGCCAGCTGCCGCCCCAGCGCGGTCAGCCAGTCCGCCGACACCAGATCCAGCCACGCGCTGCAGGCGATGGCCGAGGCTTCGAGCATCGGCAGCCCCTGCGCCAGGTCGACCACATGCGTCTGGGCGGCGAGCTGCGCCCGGCGCCCCTGCCAGCGGCCCGTGGCGCTGCCGGCCGGCTCGCCGTCCTCGTCCGTCGCCAGCGGCCGCCAGTCCCCCTGCCGCTCGCCCCAGCGCGTGAAGCGCGGCGACAGCTCGGCCAGCAGGGCGGTGTCGTGATCGTAGGCGTGCCAGTGCACCCGCCCGCGCAGGGCCGGCGCCACCGCCCGCAGCAGTGCGCCGTGCCCCGCGCCGCATTCCTGCACCACCCCGTCCTCGACGCAGCTCCCGAACCGCGCCAGCAGGCCGGGATCGCGAGCCGCCAGATCCAGAGGTTCGCGCAGTTCCAGCCAGTCGGCGCCGAAGCTGGTGTGGGCGAGCGCACTCACGCGCCGATCACCCGAGGCCGCGCGAGGGCGCATAACGCGGGCGCGATGCACGCGGCGGGATCGTGCGTCGCCCACCGCGGGGCGTGGCGCCGGGCCCGCCGGTATCGCGGCGCCCAGGCCGCCGGCGCGCGCACGGCGAGTGCCTGTGTCATTGCCAGCCGATCCCGGGCCGGCACGCGCGTGACGGCCGCCGCAGCGAACACCGCCGGCACCGCGGCCGTCGCCGTCGCCAGAATCGGCAGCCCGGCGGCCGCGGCTTCCGCCACCGCCATGCCGTAGCCCTCGTGCCGCGAGGCGGCCAACAAGAGGTCGGCCTGGCGCAACAGGCGGCGGCGGCGCCAGTCGGCGATGGCGCCGTGCAGCCGGATCCGACCGACCAGGCGGTGGCGGCGACACCGGCTGCGCACACGGCGGGCGTAGGCCGGATGGCGGCTGTCGTCGCCGACGATGTCCAGGCGCCACGGCAGATGACGCAACGGCGCCAGCGCCTCGATCAGCAGCAGCACATCCTTGCGCGGCACGAGTGCGCCGACGGCCAGCAACCGCCGCGGTGCCCGCGCCCATGGCGTCCGCGGCGCCGTCGTCTCGATCGCCGGTGGCGCGACCAGCGGGGGACTGGGCAGACCGTAAGCCCGCTGCAGATCCGCGGCGGTCGCCGCGGAGGTGCAGATGATCAGCTGCGCCCGCTGCAGGCCGTCCCGCTCCAACCGGACCAGCGGCGCGATGCTGGCGGCCGGCGTGCCGGTCTCTCGGGTCAGCCGGTGATGGATCAGCGCCACCAGCCGCACGCCGGCGCAAGTCGTACGCGCAAATGCCGGCAGGCACAGGCCGTCGACCACCAGCGTCGACCCCGCCGCCGCGGCGAGTGTGCGCTCGGCGCCGGCCACGGCAGGGGGGTCCGGCAGCGGATGGCACCCGGGCAGCTCGTGCACCACGACCTGCCAGCCGCGGTTGCGCAGGGCGCGGACGAGCGCGGCGTCGTAGCGGTAGCCGCCGGTCGGCTGATCCAGCGCACCGGGCACGGCCACATGCAGGGTCTCGCTCACAGGACCTGCTCGTAGCGGGCCCAGGCACGGGGGGATTCGCGCAGCGTCACCGCCAGCCGCTGCACCCGCGCCGGTGCGGAGGGTCCCAGCGCGCCAGCGCGCACCGCCTCGGCCAGCGACTGGGCGAGGTACTGGGCCAGCACCTCGGTGGTGGTGTTGCGGCCGGCGAACTGCGGCAGTTCATCGAGGTTCTGGTAGGCGAGCGGTGCCAGCGCCGCCGCCAGTGCCTGCTGCGCCGCACCGATGTCCACAATCAGACCATGGGCGTCCAGCCGCTCCGTCATGAAGCCGACCTCCACCGCGTAGGTCGCGCCGTGCAGGCGCTGGGCGGGGCCGAACAGCGCCCCCGTGAAGCTGTGCGCGATCATCACGTGATCGCTGACCGTCAACTCGAACACCAGCGGCTCCTTACATCTACCGGTTCAACCCACCTCGCGCGGCCGCCTCCCCTGGCGGCGGATAGGCGACCACCGGCGTTCCCCCGTGACCGGCGAACAGCGCGGCCATCGCCGGCAGCGCATGAAAGTCGATATCCGGCTCCAGCAGCGCCTCCAGCGCCGGATCGGCCAGCAACTCGAGGGCCAGCCGCAGGCGGCGGCCGGCGTCCCAGCGCGGCCGCTGGCACGGCGCGACGGTGCCGACCTGGCTGGAGAGCAGCCGCAGCCGGCGCGGATGAAACGCGTGCCCGAGCGGCACCGCGACCGGCCGTTCGCCATACCAGCTCAGCTCGACCAGCGTTGCCTCCTCACCCGCCAGGGACAGGGCGAGCTCCAGCCCGTCGGCGTGGCCCGACGCGTGCAGCACCAGATCCGCCGCCGGCGTCGCCGCGGCCGGCAGGGCGAAGGGCACGCCCAGACGTGCGGCCACCGGCCCGCGATCGGCCTGCCGATCCACCAACTGCACCTCGGCGCCCGGCAGCCGCGCGGCCAGGTAGGCCACCAGCATGCCGACCACACCGCCGCCGATCACCCGGATCGATTGTCCGGCGGTGGCGCGCGCATCCCAGATGGCGTTCAGCGCGGTCTCCATGTTCGCCGCCAGCACCGCCCGGCGCGCCGGCACGCCCGCGGGAATCGGCTGCAGGGCCTCGCGCGCGACGTGGATGCGGTCCTGATGCGGGTGCAGGCAGAACACACGCTGCCCCTCGTCGGTCTCGCCGACCCAACTGTAGCCGTACTTGACGGGCCAGGGAAAGTCGCCCGCCTGATGCGGGCAGCGCATCCGCTCGCGCTCGGAGGCGGGCACCTGCCCGCGCCAGACCAGCCGCTCGGTGCCACGGCTGATGCCGCTGTAGAGCGCGCGGGCGCCGAGCTGGCCGGGAGCGAGCGCAGGCAGCGTCTCGGCGCGGATCTCCGCCGTGCCGGGCCCGGTCACCCACAGGGCGGCCGCGTGTGCTGCCCCGGAGCGGCTCATGGCGGCAGGCAGTCGAACAGCACGTCCGTGCCCTGACGATGGACGCGCCCCTGCAGCCGCCAGGCATCGGCCATCTGCGGTGCCGGCGGCACCACCACCCCGGGCCGGCCCGCGCCGATCAGCACCGGGGCCACCGTCAGGTGCAGGCGATCCAGTGCCCGTTGTGCGAGAAAGGCCGAAACCGTCACGCCGCCCCCCTCGACGAAGATGCGCGGCAGACCCCGCGCGGCGAGCGCTGCCCGCAGCGCCCGCAGATCCAGGTCACCGCCCACTGCCATCGGCACATCCAGGCTGTCGACGCATGGTGCCGGCGCGGCGGCGGCCGGCCGTACCCACAGCGTCGGCGCCGCGCCATCGGTGAACACGCGGGCCTGCCGCGGCGCCCGACCGTGCCGGTCCAGCACCACACGGACCGGATGCGTACCGCGGCAACGGCGGACGGTCAGGCGCGGATCATCGCTGGCCACGGTGCCGGCGCCGACGAGAACGGCGTCGGCCAGTGCCCGCAGCCGGTGCAGATGATCCAGGTTCTCCGGTCCGGTGACGAAGCAGGCGTCGCCGCTGGCAGTCGCGATGCAGCCGTCGAGGCTCTGGCCGAGATGCGCGATCACGAAGCTGCCGGCAGCGGCCGCCAACGGCAGATACAGCTCCAACCACGCGACCACCGGTTCGGGCAATCGCCGGCTGGCCTGCCAGCGGCCGCCCGGCGCGACGTCGAGGCGGCTACCGTCGGCCAGGAGCCCCTGCCATGGGCCAGCGCCGGGGCGGGCGAAATGCGCGCCGATGCGCCGCAGCGTGTCCCAGAGGGCGTCATCGGCGGCGGGCACGGCGGTCGCAGGCAGTGGCTGGCTGGGCATCGGCACGGCTGGGATGGCAATGCTGCGAGCATGCCGTTCGCCGCCGCCGGGGACAACCGGCTCAGCCGCCGAGCCACCCCAGCCGCGTGATCGGCGCGGTCAGCAGCAGCGCCGCCAGCACCAGCACGCCTGCCACCAGCGGCGTCCAGCGCGCGGCGCCGGCGAGCGGCGGCAACAGCACCGGCCAGAGCGCCAACGGCAGCAGCCAGCGGCCGGGCAGTGCGCCATGCAGCCAGACCACGGCGGGCACCGGCAGCAGCAGCGCAGCCACCGGCACTTGCAGCGACGGACTGGCGCCGATCCCGCGGCCGCCGATGCTCATCGCGAGTCCCGTTACCGTCGTGACGATCAGGCTCCAGCGCAGCAGGAGCGGTGAACCACCGAGCGCTGCGCCGGCCGCCGTCAGCAGACCCGCCAGCGGCAGCGTCCAAGGCTGGCGCACACGCACCGCCTCCAGACTCCACCACGCGGCGGTCAGGTAGCCCACCACGACGATGCCGCGCAGCAGCGCCTGCGCCGGCGCGGTGCCACCGCGCCAGCTGCTGTCCACCAGCACCAGACCGAGGCCGCCAATCACGGCGAACGGCAGGGGCACGAACGGCACGCGGGCGAGCGGGCGCCGCCAGATCACGGTCAGCAGCCACAGCGCCGCGGCCAGCCAGAACAGCGTCGGCAGCACGTCGGCAGCCCAGGGCAGGCGCGGTGGCCACAGCGCATCGACGCCGAACGCCAACGCGATCAGCACCGCCAGCCCGCCGGCGGCCGGACCGACCGCGATCCTCACCGTCCGCTGCGTGCGAGGCGGGCCATCAGCCAG
>JAASSS010000109.1 GCA_021767745.1 Pseudomonadota bacterium | reverse complement strand
GGCCGACGAAGGGAGTGGCGCCCGCGGCGAACAGACTCGCCCGGCTGTAGGGCGCCAGCGCCCCGCTCGCCTGCAGCTCGCCATCGATGCACAGACCCTTGGCATGGGCCCGGCGAAAGCCGGCAACTATCGCCTCGCCCTGCTGGCGATCGACGATCTGCTGCGGCGTCAGCGCGTCATGGCCGAAGCGGCCGGCGGCCCAAGCAAAGGCGAGGGCGAGGCCGGTAAGCAGCGCGCCGATGAGCAGCAGGCGCAGGGGGTGACGGATCAAGGGCTTGCGTCCAGGGTGATCGGCGGTGGCGGGGCGGGATGTGCGCAGCGCATCGTGCTCGGGCAGTCGCGCCTTCCGGCGCGGCGCATGCTGGCCGCTAGGAGGCGTTCTCCAGCTGTTTGCGCACGTCGGCCTCCAGGCCGGTGAGGCCGGCCTTGCGGCCGAAGGCGATCGCCGCATCGGGATCGGCGCCTTGGATCTGCGCCGCCCACAGCGCGAACAGCGCGCCGACGCGATTGCCGCTGGCGCAGTGCACCATCACCGGCCGGGCAGTGCTGTCGGCCAGCACGCGCTGCAAGGATTGCACCTTGTCCGGCGTGAGTCCTGCGGCGCTGCCGATCGGGATGTTCACGTACTCCATCCCCAGGCCGCGCACCACTTCGCGCTCGTCGAAATCGTGGAATTCGCCGCTGGGCCGCAGATTCACGACCGTACGATAGCCGGCGTCGCGGGCCTGCTCGAGCTCGGCACGGCCGGGCTGACCACCGGTGAGCACATCCGGCTCGGGCTGGCGGGCGTTGGGAATGGGAATGGCGCTCATCTCGGTTCCTCCTCGCGGCCCGGCGGACGGATGGTCTCACCGGCGCAGAACATCTCGTGCAGTAGACCGATGAGGCGGGCCACGCGTTCATCGGCTAGGCCATAGTAGACGTACTGCCCGTCGCGCCGGCACTGCACCAGCCCCTCGTGGCGCAGGCGGGCCAGATGCTGGCTCAGCGCCGACTGCCCCAGCCCGACCGGCTCGGCCAGCTCGCCCACGGTGCGCTCACCCGCGAGCAGGTTGCACAGGATCAGCAGGCGCCGTTCGTTGGCGAGCGAGCGCAGCCACTGCGCCGCCTCGGCGGCCTGCGTCTGGAGCTCCGCCAGCGGCAGAGCCGGTGTCTGGTATCGGGCCGACATATGTATTAGTTTATTCTTATATTCAAATTCAGGCAAAAGCGCATGACCGAGTTTACCCCCGTTACCGCACTCGCCGGCGGCCTGCTGATCGGCGCCAGTGCGGTACTGCTGCTGTGGATGAACGGGCGGATCGCGGGCATCAGTGGCATCGTCTTCCGGCTGCTGCCGAGCGATGCCACCGACCGGCCCTGGCGCTGGGTGTTCCTGCTGGCGATGCTGGCAGGTGCGCTGGCCCATCAGTCCCTGCCCGGCGTCGATTACGCCGCCCGCGAAGGCTATCCGCCGCTGCTGCTGGTGATCGGCGGGCTGTTGGTCGGCTTCGGCACGCGGGTGGGCAATGGCTGCACCAGCGGTCATGGCGTGTGTGGTCTTGGCCGGCGTTCGAAGCGCTCGCTGTTCGCCACCGTCGTCTTCATGAGCACCGCTGTCATCACGACCTACGCGGTGCGCCATCTTTGGGTGCTCGCATGACACGTCTGGAACTGATCGGCGCGACGGCGTCCGGGCTGTTGTTCGGCTTCGGCCTGTCGCTCTCGCAGATGGTCGAGCCGCAGAAGGTGCAGGCATTTCTGGACCTCGCCGGCGACTGGGATCCCTCGCTCGCGCTGGTGATGGGCGGCGCCGTCGTGGTCACCGCGCTGCTGTTCCCGTGGGTCCTGCGCCGGCCGGCATCGCTGTCCGGTGCCTCTTTCAGCCTGCCGACTCGGCAGGACATCGATGCCCCGCTCGTGTTGGGCGCCGCGACCTTTGGCATCGGCTGGGGGCTCACCGGCTACTGCCCCGGGCCGGCGCTCTCCGCTCTCACCCTCGGCTTCTGGGAGCCATGGGTGTTCGTGCCGGCAATGCTCCTCGGCGCCTGGGCCGGTGGGGGCTATGCCCGCCGCGGCACCGCAAGCGCGGCGCAGCTTGCGGACGTGTGAGGACGGCCACCGGCCCGGGCCGGTGGCGCGCGCGCCGGTTCAGGCGCCGGTGCGCAGCCCTTGCAGGGCACGCAGCGCCTGTTTGGCGAGGTCGGGGTGATCGCTGAAGACGCCGTCCACCCCGTGGAGGGCGGCGAAGCGCTGGATGGTGCCCGCCGGGTCGGTGTCCTGGTCGGCGCGGAAGGTCCAGACATGCACCGCCAGGTGGCGGGCGTGCGCCTCGGCGACCAGCTTATGCGCCTCGCGCGCCCGGCGGCCGGGGCCCTCGAGCAGATGGCGGCAGATACCGATGGCATCGGCGTAGGCGGCGATGCGGTCGAGCCCGCTCGGCGAGACCATGTGCGCCATCGCCGGACTGTCGTCGATCAGCTGCACCAGCGGCAGCGGACAGCCGAGGTCGAGCCGCAGCCGCCGCAGCGCCGCCGGATCGAAGCACTGCAGCATCACCGGCACGTCGGCGTCGGCAGTCAGCAGCCCCTCGGCGGCCAGCCGCGCCAGCACGATCCGCTCCAGATCCTGTCCCTGCGCGGCATGAAAGGCGGGTGCCTTGAGTTCCGGATACAGGCCGACGCGGCGACCGGTCAGGCGGTTCAACTCGCGCGTGAGACCGATGATCTCCTTGAAGCTGGGCACGCTGAGGCCGTCAAGGTCCAGACCGAAGCGGCCCGGCTGCGGCGCGCGTGCGCGGAGCTGGCGCAGCTCCGCGTGGCTGAAGTCGATGGCGTAGCGCTTGCCGTCCCGACGGGTGCGCAGCGGAAAGCGGCGGCGGGCGTCGGTGGTCTCATCGAGTGTCAGGTCGTGACGGGCCACCGGCACACCGTCGCGACTGAGCACCAGATCCGGCTCCAGGAAGTCCGCCTCCTGTGCATGGGCCATGGCGTAGCCGGCCAGCGTATGTTCCGGGAGGTAGCCGCTGGCACCGCGGTGGGCGATCACCAGCGTCTCGTGGCCGGTGGGCAGGGACGCCGTCATGCGATTGCGGCGAGGAAAGGGAAGGATCGTGGCGGCCATGCTCGGTTCCTGGCCGGCCGGGCGGCCGTTGCTGCATCGCGGCGGATTCTGCAGGCGCCCGGCAACCGCTTCATGACAGCGGCTTGACCATCCCGTGAAAGCCTAGGCGGCCGGCAGCACTTCGCCCAGCAGCAGGTGGCGCTCTGCCTGCTCGATCTGCGGCGTGCCGCCGCGCAGGACGAGCACATCGCCCTCCACCAGCGTCAGGTCTGCCTGCGGCGGGTCGAAGGCGGTCTTCTCGCGCCGCACGGCCTGCAGGTTCACTTCCACCATTTCCAGGCCGAGCTCACCCACGCGCTTGCCCACCGCCCACGCATCGTCCGGTAGCGTGACGGCATGCAGGGCCTCCAGTGGCCGGCCCTGCTCGTCGATCACGCGCGAGCGCTCGCCGTGGTAGTAGCCGTGCAGCAGCTGGTAGCGCGCCGCCCGTACCGCCTGTACACGATCGCGGATGCGCCAGGCCGGCACGCCGAGCATCGTCAGCACGTGGGAGATCAGCATCAGGCTGCCCTCCAGCGTCTCCGGCACCACCTCGGTCGCGCCGGCAGCCCGCAGGCCAGCCAGGCCGGTATCGTCGGCCGTGCGCACCAGGATCGGCAGATCGGCACGCACGTTGCGGACCCGTTCCAGCACCGTCTGCGCGGCGTGGTGGTCGTTGAAGGCCACCACCAGCAGGCGCGCGCGCTCCAGGCCCACGGCCTTGAGCACGGTGAGATTGCGGCAGTCGCCGAAATAGGCGTTCTCGCCGGCGCCCGCCGCTTCCTGAATGCGCACCGGGTCGGCGTCGAGCGCGACGCTGGGGATCTCCTCCTGCTTCAGGAAGCGGCCCACCGCCTGGCCGACGCGGCCGTAGCCACAGATGATCACCGGCGCCTCCAGCTCGGCCGCGTGCTCGCGCAGCGCGTCCACGTTCGGTGTCGGCGGCGGCGCGCTCTGGCGTGGCCCGGTCAGGCGCGAGACCAGCGGCAGCCCGTAGCGCAGCAGGACCGGGGTCAGCGCCATGCTGAGGATGATCGCCGCCGGCACCGCCGCCGCGGCGACCGGCGGCAGCAGCGCGTGACGTCCCGCCAGGGCCAGGATGGCCAGCCCGAACTCGCCGCCCTGGGACAGCGCGATGCCGGCGCGCAGGCCGGTATCCAGCGACTCGCCCAGCAGCCGCGTGGCCGCCGCCACCAGCGCCACCTTGAGCGCCATCAGGCCGAGGGTCAGCAGCACGATCAGGCCGACGTGCTCGACCAGGAGCGACAGATCCACCAGCAAGCCGATGCTGACGAAGAAGATGCCCAGCAGCACATCGCGGAAGGGCCGGATCTCTGCCTCGATCTGATGCCGATAGCGGCTTTCGCCCAAGGTCATGCCGGCGAGGAAGGCGCCCAGCGCCATCGACAGGCCGAGCGCGGCGGTGAGGCCCGCCGTCAGCAGCACCACCACCAGCGCCGCCAGCACGAACAGCTCTTCCGAGCGCATGCGGGCGACTTCCTGGAACAGCCGTGGCAGCACGGTGGCCCCGACCCCCAGCAGCACGACGAACAGCACGACGGCCTTCAGCAGCATCACGCCGAGCGAGAGCGCCAGGCCCTCGCCACCCCCGGCCAGCGCGGGCACCGCCACGAGGAACAGCACGGCGGCCAGATCCTGGAACAGCAGTACCGCGATCGTCAGCTGACCGAAGCGCACGTGCAGCTGGCGCTTCGCCGCCAGCTCCTTGATGACGATGGCCGTGGAGGAGAACGCCAGCGCGCCGGCGGCGACGAATGCGCCGGCTGCCGAAAGCCCGAGCAGCAGCGCGCCCACGAACAGCAGCAGCACGGTGATGCCGACCTGGCTTGCGCCCAGGCCGAAGACGAAGCGGCGCATGGCGATCATGCGCGCCAGCGAGAATTCCAGCCCCAGCGAGAAGAGCAGGAACACCACGCCGAACTCGGCCAGGTGCTGGATCGCCTCCGGATCGTGGAAGACGCCGTCGGCGAGCTGGCCGAGCAGCAGGCCGGTGCCGAGATAGCCCAGCGTCGGCGGCAGGCCAAGCCGATTGAACAGTGCGATCACCGCCAGCGAGGCGGACAGGATGATCAGCAGTTCGAGGAAGATGCCGTGGTCCATGAGCGGCGCCCGCTGGCGTGGAAAGACCGCGACGGCGGCCGGACAGGTCGGCCCAGCATAAGGGACGCCGGGCGTCGGCGCAGTGGCCGCCGCCCGGCGCGGCGGCTAGTCGGCGCTGGCGGCGGCCGCGGCGGGCTGCGCCTGCGCGATCAGCTCATCGACGATCTCGAGCATCCGGGGATAGCTGCCGGCCTTGTCGATGGTCACCAGATACTGGCCATCCACCACCATCGCCGGCACGCCGAACAGGCGGTACTTCTTGATCAGGCCCTGATCGCGCCGCAGACGCGTCTGCGTGCCGAACGCATCCCATGCCTCATTGAAGGCCTTGGGCTCGACGCCGAACTGGGTGAAGAACTTCGCCAGCGACTTGCGATCGTCCAGTCGCTTGTTCTCCTCGTGCAGCGCCCGGAACAGCGCCGGATGCGCCTGCTCGAACACATCCAGTGCCTGCGCCACATAGAAGGCCCGTGCGTGCGGCTCCCAGTTGCGGTTCAGCGTCGCCGGGACGCGCACGAAGTTGACCTCATCGCCACGGCGTTCCAGCCACTCGGCCACCATGGGCTCGAGGGTGTAGCAGTGCGGGCAGCCATACCAGAACACCTCGACCACCTCGACCCTGTCGGCGCCGGGCTCGGCGAGGTTCTGCCGGCGCAGGCGTTCGTAGTCCTGGCCCTCGGTGGCTGCCTGCGCGGCCCCGAGCGAAACCATCAGCAGGCACAGGCCCAGCAGGGCGGTGATAGTCCGGCGCATGAGTCCTCCCGGCTGCTAGTGCAGACCTTCGATGAACGAGGCCACGGCCCGGGCCTCTTCCTCGCTCAGGCGGCTGGCGACATCCTGCATCATCGCGCCGCGGGCGCCTTCGCCGCGCTCGCCGTTGCGGTACTTCTGCAG
>JAASSS010000016.1 GCA_021767745.1 Pseudomonadota bacterium | reverse complement strand
TGCATCGGCGCCGCGTGCGCATCGTAGGTCAGCACCGGTGCCACCGACTGCGCGGCCCAGGCCTGCGCCGTCGTCCCAGGCGGCTCATCCTGCGGGTTGATCTGGCCGTCGGCATAGACATACGGCCAGCCGTAGCGCGCCCCCTGCTCCAGCCGATTGAACTCCTCGGGCTGCGCGTCATCGCCCAGCCAGTCGATACCGTGATCGAAGCCGTAGAGTTCACCGCTGGCGAGCGACCAGTCGAAGCCGAGGGTATTGCGCAGGCCCGAGGCGAATACCTGCCGCTCGCCAGCGGGCGGCATGGCGCGCAGCATCGTCGCGCTCTCCTCATCGGTCTCCCGACAGGCGTTGCAGGTGCTGCCGACGGTGAGGTACAGCGCGCCGTCCGGGCCGATGGCGAGCGTACGATTGGCATGCTGGCCGCCATCGGGTAGATCACGCTGTACCGGGACCGGCTCGCCAAACGCGCCCTGCGCATCGATCGTCAGACGATAGACGGTATCCACGGTGGCCAGATAAACCTGCCGCCCATCGACTGCGATGCCGTGCACCGCCGGCAGTCGAACTACCACCTCGCGGCTATCGGCCACACCGTCGCCGTCACTGTCGCGCAGCGCCATCACCTGGCCCTGCTCGCGCTGAGTTACCAGCACCCGGCCATCCGGACCAATGGCCAGCATCCGCGCCCCGCTGACGTCGCGGGCGAAGGGCGCGACGGCGAAGCCCGCTGGCAGCGAGAGCTGCGCCAGCCGCGCCGGCGTGGGCGCCAGCGCTGCCGGCTTGTAGACGTGCGAGACGATCTCCACGTCCGTCACCCCGCCGAGAGCGGCCCCGGCGACACCGAGCGCCGCTACCGCCGTCGCCATCCGCACGCCGCTCCGCCACATTCCCACGCTGCCCCGCATTCGCGGCTCCGCTACACTGCGGACGTCATCTGCGTCCGATGCCGGTACGACTCCGGCCTGGGCGAGTGGTTCAGATCGCGGCCGGCTCGACCCCCGCGCATAGGAGCAACAGCATGTTTCGATCGCTCATCCGGTTGGGCACCTGCACCGCCCTCGCACTGGCGATGGCCGGCCCGGTAGCCCATGCCCAGCTCATCCCGGGCATGGGCGGGGGCGGCGGCGGCGCGATGCGGGAGCGCCCGCCCGCGCCGGCGCCCGCGCGCCGTCCCCAAGGCGGCGATCCCCGCGCCGCCGGGATACCACCGGGGGCCATGTCTCCCGGTGCCATGCCGCCCGGAGCTGGCCCGCAGGGCGGCATGCCGCCCGAGGCGGCCATGGGTGACATGGATCCAGCCGCCATGGCCGGTGGCATGGGCGGTATGGGCGGCGGCATGTCGATGGATATGGGAGCCAGCGGGGGCTTCGATCCGGCGGCCATGGGCATGGGCGCCGGGCCCCAGGTACCCGGACGCGCCGGCGGCGGCCAGGGTACGCCATTCGGTGCCGACCGGCCCGGTGCTGGCGGCGGCGCCGTCCAGCGCATGGGCGGCATGGGCCCGGGCGACTTCGCGGCCGGCAGTGGCATGGGGCGCAGCGGCCAGAACGGCCCAGGTGGCGCAGGCGGGATGATGGGTGCCGGCGGCATGGCGGCGATGGCCGGTGGCGGCCTGGGCGGCCCGGGCAGCATGGGCCGCAGTCCGAATGATGCCTTCTACACCTTCCAGCCCGGCATGTCCGGGGCCATGGGCGGCCCGGCCGCCCAGCCGGCCGGCGCTGGCGCGATGGCCGGCCCGGGTGCCGCCCTCGGTGGTCTGGCGGGCGGTGGGGCCGGTCTCGGTGGCGGCCTCGGCGGCATGGGCATGATGGGCGGCATGTCCGGCATGGGCATGAGCGGCATGTCTGGCCTCGGCGGCGCGTCGCGTGGCGCTGGCCCCACGGGCGCCGGCATGGCGGGCCCGGCGGGGTTCTGAGCCAATCGGCTGGGCGCCAGCGCGGCGCCCGGCGTCTTCAGGGTTCGGCCGTGAGCACCAGCGTGGCCAGCGGCGGCAGCGTCAGACACAGCGACTGCTGTCGACCATGCCAGGCCACCGCCTCGGTCTCGATGCCGCCCCCGTTGCCGACATTGCTGCCGCCGTAATCAGCGCCGTCGGTATTGAGTCGTTCGCGATAGCGTCCCGCCACCGGCACGCCCAGACGATAGCCCCGCCGCACGATCGGCGTGAAGTTGCAGACGATCACTGTGGGCAGGCCGCCGGCCTCGGCCCGGCGCACGTAGGCGAGCACGGTGTTGTCCGGATCGCTCGCCTCGATCCACTCGAAGCCCTCGGCCTCGCAATCCAGCCGGTGCAGCGCCGGATCGGCAGCATAGAGGTGGTTGAGGTCGCGGATCAGCCGCTGCACGCCGCGATGCAGGTCGTCGTCCAGCAGGTGCCAATCCAGTCCGCGGTCGTGGTTCCACTCCCGCTCCTGCGCCAGCTCGGCGCCCATGAACAGCAGCTTCTTGCCCGGGTGGGTGAACATGAAGCCGTAGTAGGACCGCAGGCTGGCGAAGCGCTGCCAGCGATCACCCGGCTGCTTGCCGATCAGCGAGCCCTTGCCGTGCACCACCTCGTCGTGCGAGAGCGGCAGCACGAAGTTTTCGCTGAAGGCATAGACCAGGCCGAAGGTCAGCTGGTGGTAGTGATGACGCCGGTAGACCGGGTCGTGGCGGACGAACTCCAGCGTGTCGTGCATCCAGCCCATGTTCCACTTGAAGCCAAAGCCCAGCCCGCCGGCGTAGGTCGGCCGCGAGACGGCCGGCCAGGCGGTGGATTCCTCGGCGATGGTGGTTGCGCCAGGGAAGCTGCCGAACACCAGCTCGTTGGTTTCCTTGAGGAAGTCGATCGCCTCGAGATTCTCCCGGCCGCCGTAGCGGTTCGGCACCCATTCGCCGGCGTTGCGGCTGTAGTCGAGGTAGAGCATGGAAGCGACGGCGTCCACGCGCAGGCCGTCGATGTGGTACTGATCGAGCCAGAACAGCGCATTGGCGACGAGGAAGTTGCGGACCTCGTTGCGGCCGTAGTTGTAGATCAGCGTGTTCCAATCCTGGTGGAAACCCTGACGGGGGTCGGCATGCTCGTAGAGGTGCGTGCCGTCGAACAGGCCGAGTCCGTGCGGATCGGCCGGAAAATGGCCCGGTACCCAGTCGATCAGCACCCCGATGCCGGCCTGATGGCAGCGATCGATCAGGTAGGCCAGATCCTCGGGCTCACCGAAGCGGCTGGTCGCCGCATACATACCCGTGGGTTGGTAGCCCCAGGAGCCGTCGAATGGGTATTCCGAGACCGGCATCAGCTCGATGTGGGTGAAGCCGAGCTCCTTCACATAGGGCACCAGCTGCTCGGCCAGCTCCCGATAGGTGAGATAGCGGCCGCCCTCGCCGAGCTCGCGCCGCCAGCTGCCCAGGTGCACCTCGTAGATGCTCATCGGCTCGGCCCGCAGGTCGCGCTCGGCCCGGGTCTTCATCCAGGCCGCGTCCTGCCATTCGTGGTGCACCAGGCCATGGACACGGGAGGCGGTTTCCGGCGGCCGCTGAGCGGCGAAGGCCACGGGGTCGGCCTTCAGCGGCAAGCGGTGCCCATCCGGTCCGAGTATCTCGTACTTGTACAGTGCACCGGCGGCGAGGCCGGGAATGAAGATCTCCCAGATGCCGATCTCCTGGCGCCGCCGCAGCACGTGCCGGCGGCCGTCCCAGTCGTTGAAATCACCGACCAAGCTGACACGACGCGCATTCGGTGCCCAGACCGCGAAGCTGACGCCGGCCACCCCCTCGTGCACGCGCGGATGGGCCCCGAGCACCCGGTAAAGCTGCAGATGACGACCCTCCGCCAGCAGGTGGATGTCCAGTTCACCCAGCACGGGCCCGAAGGCATAGGGATCCTCGATGACCTCGATCTGCTCGCCCCGCATTACCTCCAGTCGGTAGTCGAACGGCGCCTCGAGCCCAAGCCGGCCGGCGAACAGGCCCTCGGCGTGCATACGGGGCAGCTCGGCGACGATCTCGCCGCTGCGCCGCTCCTGCACACGCACCCGGCTCGCGCCGGGCTGCAGTACACGAATCGTCACGCTGCCGCTGTCGGCATGCATGCCCAGCACGGCGAAGGGATCGGTGTGGTCGGCATGGAGCAGGGCGCGCACCATCTCCGGCGTCAGCGAATCGTCGCGACGGACCGAGGCGGCGAGCGCTCCGGTTGCTGGCGTGTCGGTCATGGAGCCTCCGGGTTGTCGTTGAGGCCGAGCAGTTCGAGCGCTCCGGCGCTCGGGATGCCGAGCCAGTGTGGCCGGTTGTTGGCCTCGTAGCAGATCTCGTAGGCCGCCTTCTCCAGCAGGAACAGGCGCAGCAGGCGCTGCCGGGAGTCCTCGTCGGCCGGGATGCTGGGGCAGCCACCGACGGCCTCGAAGTAGGTATCGAGGAAGGTGCGGCTGGTCGCCTCCTGCCACTGCCGCAGGTAGTGCGCCGCGTCCCCACGGGTGTCGGCGCCGCGCTGGACGATGTTCGGCAGCGCCGTGGCAGCGGCGTAATGGAATGAGCGCACCATGCCGGCGACATCGCGCAACGGGCTGTGCTTCTGCCGACGCTGGGCCAGTGGCTTGGCCGGTTCGCCTTCGAAGTCCACCAGGTAGAAGTCTTCCGGCACCACCAGCACCTGCCCCAGATGGAAGTCGCCATGCAGGCGCGTCTTCTGACCCGGCTCGGCGACCTGTACGCAGTCCTCGATCATCGCCTGCGCGCGCGCCTGCTGGGCACGCAGCGCATCGAGCTGCGCCCGCGCCGACTCATCCAGTCCCTCGCCCACCTGTTCGAGCGCTGCGAAGGCCGCCTCGAGCTGCGCCCGGGCGGCGTTGGCCCAGCCTTGCAGATCGGCGTCGGCGACCGCTTCGGCAGCGAAGGCCGGATCGTCGGTCGGCAGGGCGAAGGCCCGATGCAGCTCGGCGGTGCGCCGGGCGAGCGTAGCGATCTGACGCAGAAAGCCCGAGTGCACCTGCTCCGCCGGCTGCGCGCGCAACTCCTCACCGCCGCCAAGCAGCTCTTCACCGAAGCGATCGAGATAATCGAGCGTATAGCTCCAGCCATCACCCTGGTTGCTGACGTATTCCTGCAGTACCGCCAGCGCCACTTGCTCGCCGTTATCGTCGTAGTGAATCAGGCTGCCGAACTGGCGTGGTGCGTGCCGGTAATCCGCAACCTCGGTGAGATAGCGGCCGATCTCGATTTCCGGATGCACGCCGGGTGAAAGGCGACGCAAAATCTTCAGCACGGCCTGCTCGCCGATCGCGATCGAGGTGTTGCTCTGCTCGGCCTGCAGTCGCTGCGAGGGCGTGTCCGGAGCGATGCCGGCCTCGGCGAGCGCGCGGGTGCTGGCGAAGCGCACCTCGCCTTGCCGTGCGGGTATCGTCCGTCCGGCCTGCATGGCCGCGACCGTGCGGCCGGCGAAGGCGGCATCGGCCACGGCATCGTGCAGCAGCCCGATGGCCGCCATGCGCCGGACACGCCCGAGGGCGTAGGGCAGCAGCGGCGAGAGCTCCTGATCGCTGCCGCGAGTGACCCCGAGCGGCAGGAAATAACGTTGCTGCTCGCCGGAGCGCAGCTCCACAGCCATCTGCAGCAACAGATAGCTGCTCCCGCCGGCATCGAATTCACTCCAGTTCTCAGCCTCGATTTCGGCGATCGGTGCCGATTTCGCCGCGAACCAGCGCTGGTTCGGCAGATAGCTGGGCAACACCCGCTGCATCAGCGCGGCGCCCTCGCGCCCGGCCACGATATCGGCCAGGTGGCGACGGGCGATCAGGGTGGTCAGCTCCGGCATCGGCACGGGTACATCCTGATGCCAGGCCGGCTCCAGCGCCTGCTCCGTCAGCAGGAACCAGTGGAAGCCGTAGCCGGAGAGCGTCAGCAGATAGGGCAGATCGCCGATCGGCGGGAAGACGCTGCTGCCGAGCATTTCCACCGGCACCCGGCCGCGGAAGGCGGACAGATCGAGCTCCACCGCCTGGGCGGTGTGCGCGAGGTTGAACACACAGAGGATGACTTCGGACTCGTAGTGGCGCAAATAGGCAAGCACCTTGCGGTTGCCGGGCATGAGAAAGGTCTGCTCGCCGCGCCCGAACGCCTGGTGCTGCTGACGAATGCCGATGACGCGCCGCATCCAGTTCAGCAGCGAATGCGGGCTGCGTTCCTGCGCCTCGACGTTGATCGCCTGGTAGCTGTAGGCGGCATCCATGATCGCCGGCAGATACAGCCGCGAGGGGTCGGCGCGGGAGAAGCCGCCGTTGCGGTCCGGCGACCACTGCATCGGCGTACGCACCCCGTCCCGATCACCGAGATAGATGTTGTCGCCCATGCCGATCTCGTCGCCGTAGTAGACGACCGGCGTGCCCGGCATCGACATCAGCATGCCGTTCATGAGCTGGATGCGACGCATGTCCTGCTGCATCAGCGGCGCCAGTCGCCGCCGGATGCCGAGGTTCAGCCGCATGCGGTTGTCATCGGCATAGACCCGCCAGAGGTAGTCCCGCTCGTTGTCGGTGACCATCTCCAGGGTCAGCTCGTCATGGTTGCGCAGGAAGATGGCCCACTGGCAGCCGCCCGGCAGCTCGGGGGTCTGGCGCATGATGTCGATGATCGGGTAGCGATCCTCCTGGGCGACGGCCATGTACATCCGCGGCATCAGCGGAAAGTGGAAGGCCATGTGGCATTCGTCGCCAGCGCCGAAGTATTCCTGCACGTCCTCCGGCCACTGGTTGGCCTCGGCGAGCAGCATGCGGTCCTCGTAGCGCTCGTCCACGGCCGCACGGATCTGGCGCAGCACAGCGTGCGTTTCCGGCAGGTTCTCGTTGTTGGTGCCGTCGCGCTCGACCAGATACGGCACCGCGTCCAGCCGCATGCCGTCCACGCCCGCATCGAGCCAGAAATGCATGACGGCGAGGATCTCCTCGAGCACGCGCGGGTTGTCGAAGTTCAGGTCCGGCTGATGGCTGTAGAAGCGGTGCCAGTAGTAGGACTGCGCCACCGGATCCCACGCCCAGTTGGAGTGCTCGGTGTCCAGAAAGATGATCCGTGTCTCCAGATACTTCTGGTCGGTGTCGCTCCAGACGTAATAGTCGCGGTGGCGCGAGCCGGGCTTGGCGTGGCGTGCCCGCTGGAACCAGGCGTGCTGATCGGAGGTGTGATTGACCACCAGTTCGGTGATCACGCGCAGGCCGCGGTCGTGGGCCGCGCGGATGAAACGCTTGAAATCGCGCATCGAGCCGTAGCGCTCGTTGATGCCGCGATAGTCGGCGATATCGTAGCCGTCATCACGCAGCGGCGAGGGGTAGAAGGGCAGCAGCCAGATTGCCGACACGCCCAACTGCTGGATGTAGTCGAGCTTGCGGATCAGGCCGGAAAAATCCCCGATGCCATCGTTGTTGTCGTCGAAGAATGCCTTGACGTGCAACTGGTAGATCACGGCATCGCGATACCAATCGTTATCGGTACGGTCGATCATGCAAACAATCCGTTGAAGGGGCGGCGACGGGCCTTCAGGCCGTCAGACGCCAGATGGCATAGGGGTTGCGATCCGGATCCAGCCAGACGTGCTGGACCTTGCCGTCCCAGCGGAAATGTTCGCCGCTCAGCAGGTCCTCCACGTCGATACCGGACGAATCGGGCAAACCGAATTCCCACAGCGGCACCTCGAAATGCGCGCCCCGTGCATGGTCCGGATCGAGGTTGACCGCTACCAGTACGCCGTTGTCGCGCAGCCGGGTCAGCTTCGAAAAAACGAGGATTGCATCGTCCCAGGCGTTGTGGAACCGCAGGTTGAGATGATCGTGCAGCGCCGGGTTCTGCCGCCGGATGCGGTTGAGCTGGCGAATCTCGGCGCGGATATTGCCCGGCCGATCCCAGTCCCAGTCCTTCAGCTCGTACTTTTCCGAATCCAGATATTCTTCCTTGCCCGGCACCGGCACGTGCTCGCAGAGCTCGAAGCCGTTGTAGACACCGTAGACACCGGCCAGGGTCGCAGCCAGTACGGCACGGATCAGGAACGCCGGTCGTTTGCCGGACTGCAGGAACACCGGATTGATGTCCGGGGTGTTGACGAAGAAGTTCGGGCGGAAGAACTCACGGGGCGGCCCCTCGACCAGCTCCTCCAGATAGGCCTGCAGTTCCGGCTTGCTGTCCCGCCACGTGAAGTAGGTGTAGGACATGGTGAAGCCGAGCTTGGCCAGCGCGTTCATCATCTTCGGCCGGGTGAAGGCCTCGGCGAGGAAGATCGCATCGGGATACCGGTCCTGTACCTCACGGATCATCCATTCCCAGAACGGCAGCGGCTTGGTGTGCGGGTTGTCGACCCGGAAGATGCGCACGCCCCGGGCCGCCCAGAACAGCACCACGTCGCGCAGCGCATACCACAGCGCCGGCAAGGCCTCGCCGTAGAAGTGCACGTTGACGATATCTTCATACTTCTTGGGCGGATTCTCGGCGAACTTGATCGAGCCGTCGGGCCGCCAGTCGAACCACTCCGGGTGGCTTTTCAGCCACGGATGATCCGGCGAGCACTGGATGGCAAAGTCCAGCGCCAGTTCCATGTCGTGCGCGTGCACCGCCGCAATCAGCCGCTCGAACGCGGCGAAATCTCCCAGCTCCGGATGCAGTGCGTCGTGCCCCCCCTCGGCGGCGCCGATCGCGTAGGGGCTGCCGGGGTCGTCGGGGCCGGCACTCAGGCTGTTGTTGCGACCCTTGCGGTTCGTGCGGCCGATCGGATGGATGGGCGGGAAGTAGAGCACGTCGAAGCCCATGTCCCGGATGGCCGGCAGACGCCGGATCACGTCATCGAAGGTGCCGTGCCGACCGACATCGCCACTCGCCGAGCGCGGGAAGATCTCGTACCAGGCGGCGAAGCGGGCCGCGGGCCGGTCGACGATCACCTCGAAGGGATGCCCGTGGGTGGACACGTTGGCCCGCGGCCCCGCCTGGCGCATGAGCGCCGCGGTCCTCTCGCCGAGCAACAGCCCGACGGCGGCGCCCTCCCCGGCTCCCTCGAGCCCGGCCAGCAACTCGCGCAGCGCCGACGCCTGACCCCTGCCCTCCGCGAGCGCGGCCTCGACCAGGCGCCGGCCCTCGATGAGCTCGAGAGCGATGTCGCGCCCGGCATCGCGCTTCTTGCTGACCTCGTCCCGCCAGGAGGCGAACAGGTCGCGCCAGGCGTGGATCTGCAGCTGCATGCGGCCGAGGTGCGTCAGGGGCAGCGTCGCCTGCCAGCGGTCGTTGTCGACCAGTCGCATCGGCACCACCTCGCGGGCCGGCATGTCGGGCGGGCCGAAACGCACCTCCGCGGCCAGCTTGTCGTGGCCATCGCAGAGGATATCGGCGCTCAGCTCGAGCGTATCGCCGACCACCCGTTTGACCGGAAAGCGACCGCCGTTGACCGCCGGCGCGACGTTCTCGATCAACACGCGGTCGGCGGCCAGACGCTGCAGTCGCGCCTCGCTCTGCTGGGGGTCGGCAGCCAGGCGATGATCGTCGGCCGCGCCACGGCCGACGAACAGCCGCACCTCGCCGGGCAGCAGCGTGAGCCGCTCTCCCGGCAAGACCGACAGCCGCTCCTGCACGCCGGGTGTGACGTCCTCGAAGTGTTCGATCCGCCCGCCGGCGGCCGTCAGCAGCTGCCCCGGGTCCACGGCGCGCGCCTCGCGCGCATCGGTATTGATCAGCAGCGCCGTCACCTCGCGGGCCTCGTGGGCCGGCGGCGCGGGCCAGCGCATGAGGATGGTGACCGGCGCCTGCGGCGGGCTGATACGCCGCTGGGGGCCCTCGACGTTCAGGGTCGCGATCGCCGCCTTCACTGCATGGGTCCTGGCGATGAAGTCGCGGATGTCGAACAGCGGCGAGTCGGCCTCGGCCGCCCAGTCCTCGGGCCGGCTCTCGACCACATGCACCCGCTTGCCGAAGCCGAATTCGAAGCCCATCGGCACCATGACGCCGGTCGCGAAGGCGGCGGCGATCAGATAGCGCTGCCGGTAGGCCTGGGCCAGCAGCGCCGGGTCGTCGAACGGCAGTTCCGCGCGCAGCCGCGGCGTGTCGTGGTTCTCCGGGAAGCCGATAGTCGGCGCGATCGGCCGGTACAGCTCGTACTGGTCCAGCAGCCAGTCCGCGCGGCCGTCCCACCACTTCACACTGTTGAAGAAGTAATCGAAGCCGCAGGGGTCCAGCGCCGTTACCTGCTCGGTGGTGCAGCCCAGCGTCTCGGCGGCGAACACGGCGCCGGCCGTGTGCTCGCGGGCGGCGGCAATGAGCTCACGCCAGACCTCGGCGGGCACCTGATAGGCAGCATCGCAACGAAAGCCGGTGAAGCCCAGCTGCAGGTAATGGCGCAGGTAGTCCGCCCAGTAGGCAATCTGCGCCGGACGCTGCGCCGGGTCGTCGTAGTCGAGCGCCGCCAGATCACCCCAGATCGTGACCTTGTCCGGATCGTCGGGATCGACCGCCCGGGGCGAATACAGCTCCCCCTGAGCGTCGCGGCGATACCAGCCTGGGTGCGCCTCGGTGAGCAGCGCATCCTTGCCGGTGTGGTTGATGACCAGGTCCATCATCACCTGCAGGCCGCGCTCGGCGGCCGCCTCGGTGAAGTACCGCAGCAGCGCGTCCTGGTCTTCACCTTCTTCCGCCAGCAGGGGATGAAGACGGTAGTAGTCCTTGATGGCGTAGAGACTGCCGGAGAAGCCGGGGTAGTGGAACGGGTTGACGTAGATCCAGTCGCAGCCGAGGGCGGCAATACGATCGAGGTGGCGGACCCAATCCTTGATGGGTCCGGCCAGCAGCGGAAAAAGATTGTAGATCCGCGGTCCCTGCTTCAAGCGCCCTCCTTCGCCAAGGCGTGTGCGTGCGACAAGATCTCCTTGTTTGTCGACCAGGCGGGCAGCAGCCGGTTCCGTGACCGACCTGCCGCCGCCGCGTGGTGCACGCGGCGGCGGCACGGCGTCAGGTCAGCAACTGGAAGATCATCCAGCCCAGCAGGCCGAGCTGCACCAGCAACAAGGTACCCCGGATGGTGACCATGAGCGGCGCGGTCGAGATGACGTGCACGACCGACTGGGCGATACGTGCGTACAACACCCACATGGCCAGTCCGTCGGTCACACCGAGCTGATCGCTCGCCGCCGCGCCGAGGATGATCGCCGCGAACACCGGCAGGTTCTCGACGCAATTCAGGTGCGCGCGCGTGATGCGCTGGCCGAGCGGGCTGAGGTCCTCGCCGCCGGGGCTGTAGGCGTTGAGCTGCTTGCCGGTGGCGGCCGTGGTTATGGTGCGCATGACCACCACCAGCACGAGCAGGAAGATCGTCCAGGCGGCAAAGCCGGTCACCGCGAAAGCTGAAGCTGACATGTCTACTCCTTGAGGATGCTGCTCTTTCGAATCGAACGCGCCGCCGCGCGACGCCGGCGAGAGTGTAGTGCAACCGCCTGCCGCTGTTCTTGTTGCGCTGAAGCTGCAAACACCGGCAAGACGTTGCGCTGATGCAACAAGCGCGCTTATCTAATGGTGAAGCCGGAAATTGTCTCCGGCGTCATCCGAAAGGAGTATCGCGATGAAACGAGTTTTGACGACCGCCACCCTGACAGGACTCTGCCTGTGCAGCGGCTTGGTGCACGCCGAGCTGGCGCCGATGTCCGAGCAGCAACTGGCTGCGGTAGAGGGACAGGGGCTGCAGGGCGCGCTATTCGCGGCCGAGATCTACTACGACGTCAAGCAGGACTTCTGGCAGGAAACGACCCAGGTGCTTGACGGCGTCGGTGATTTTCTGAGCGATCAGGGCAATGAGATCGCAGCCTCCGCCACCGATGTCGGCGAGTCCGTTGCACGCACGGCATACCTGAAGAACCTGTTCGCACTCAACCTCGTACAGGCAACGCAGGAAGCGATCAGCAACGCCGATTGAACGGCGCATCTCCGACAGTGAAGGCGCCTTCGGGCGCCTTTGCCTAGCAAGGCATGTCAAATCAATCTAATAGCGTTTATAGAGAGCGTCTATTAACCGGGCCCACAGCTATCGAATTTTCAATTGGTCGGCCGACTTCCCGCCGGTTTGAATGAGAGGCGACTGTCGCCGATTGCCGACAGTCGCGACACCAGAGCCGCCCCCCGGGAGTCCCTATGTCAGCCGTCGAAGCCCTCGTTTCCGATGCCCGTTTCGCCGTAGCCCAACCGTCCCCGGCCGAGGCGCCAAGGCGGGTCGAGCGACGCCATGTGCACAAGCAAAAGCCAGAGAACCTGCTCTACGACAGCGTCTGGCAGGCGCCCGCCGCGGAGGATGCCACCTGCTACATCGGACACATGGTGGTGCACCGGCAACACTCGTTCTTCTTCGAGCATGACCGCTCGCATGTTCCCGGCATGTACTTCGTCGAGGCCGGCCGTCAGCTGGCCATCGCCATCTGTCATCTGTTCTACGGTGTGCCCTTCGATAGCGCCTTCATCCTGGACCGCTTCGGTGTGCAGTTCACGGCGCTGGCGAATGTGGACGACGAGGTCTACACGCACATGGCCGTCAGTGACATCCGCTACCGCCGCGATGCGCTGCAGTCGATGACGCTGTGCGGCGATTTTCAGCAGAAGGAGCGGCAGCTGGTGCGCTTCGAGGGCACGTTGAGCATTCTCAGCGGGGCCCTGATGAAGAAGCTGGAAGAGCGGGCACGATAGCGGAGCTGTCTCATGAGTACACAGTCAGCACCCCGCGTCGCCGTGGTGGGCGGCGGAATCTCCGGTATCGCCGCCGCCTATTATCTGCAGCTTCGTGGTGCGCGCGTCGACCTGTTCGAAGCGGAGGCCACCCTGGGTGGCCGTATGGCCACGGCGACGCTGAACGGCCGGGAAATCTCGCTCGGCGGCAAAAACATCGGCATGAACTATTCGCTCTTCCGCGAGTTCGTGCGTGACATCAACAATCAGCAATTCGAGCATTTCGGCCTGAACAGCTCGCGGATCGAGGACGGCCGGATCAAGACCTTCGACGGCAGCCGTCGCGTGCAGGGCATGCTGGGGTTTCTCCGAGGTGCGACACCCAGGGACATCTACCGCCTGCTGCGCCTGATGCAGGCCGTGCGACGCGATCGGTCGGAGGGCGACCTGGGCGGACCCCGGCTGCAGCGCCTGCACCGTCGCTGGGGCGCCTCCCGGCTGACCGAGGCGTTCAGCCCCGGCTTTGCCGAGCGCTTCACCCGTCCGCTGGTACTGCGCATGAATGGCGCCGAACCGGCGGAGGTGCCGGTGGCGAACTTCGGCACCAACCTGTGTACGGCGCTCGACAGCTATGAACAGCTGCGCGAGGGCGTGGGGCCGTTGCTGCACGACTTCGCCCAGCGCGTGACGGTGCATACCCAGGCGCCGGTCGTGCAGCTCCAGCGCGCCGACGATGGGGCCACCACCGGCGTCGTCATCGCCCGCCACGGCTCGCAGGAGCGCTGGCAGTTCGATCACGTGGTGCTGGCGACGCCGGCGCCAGTCAGCGCCAGGGTCCTCCTGCCGCACGCGCCCGCAGTGGCCGAGCTGCTGCAACACGTGCGCTACTACCCGGTAGGCATCGTCGTCGCCGACTACGACCGGGACGTGTTCTCCCGCGACGTGCGGGCGCTGGTATTTCCGGCGGATTCGCCGTTGAGCAATGCCGGCGCCTATGGCATCGACGATCGCAACCGGGTGCGTTACACGTTCAGCGGCCGGCGGGCCCGCGAGCTGCTGGCAAGTGCACCGTCGGTGGAACGGCTGGTGCTGGAGGGCGAACGGGCGCTCGATCCCTACATCCCAGTGCGCGACAAGCAACGCCTGGGATTCGCAGGCAAGGTCCTGACGACTGGCCTGTGCGCCTATGCGGAGGACTTCTCCGGCTTCGCCGAGGCGCTGGTACGGGAGGTGAGTCTGCTGCCGGGTCTGTCCCTGACGGGCGATTACCTCGCCGGCGCCTCGCTTGAGAACTGCTTTCGGGCAGCCAAGCGCTGTGTCGATGGCATCGATCTGGCCGCGGCACAGCCGCCAGCACCGACACTGGCACAGGCTGCCGCCTGATCTGGCGCGCCAGGATGGCGGGCGATCACGCAGATCGCCCGCCGCGTCGGACCGGCGGACCCGCCTGACGTACTAGATGTGCTCGGCCGCGTAGGTTTCCAGCTGCTCGTCGGTGCTGCCGAAGGCCAGGCAGAACAGCGTCAGCCGTCGGAAGTAGTGACCGATGTCCAGCTCCTCGGTCATGCCGATACCGCCGTGCAGCTGCACGGCTTGCTGGGCCACGTAGCGCGCGTTCTGGCCCAGGTGCACCTTGGTCGCTGTCAGTGCCCGGGCCCGCTCCTGCGGATCGGCGAAGCGCACCGCCAGCATCGTCAGCATCGAGCGACTGCTCTCCACAGCTGTGAACATGTCGACCAGGCGATGCTGGATGACCTGGAACGAGCCGATCGGCACATCGAATTGCTTGCGGGTCTTCACGTAGTCCAGCGTCCTCTGGTAGACCGCCTGCATCGCACCGAGGGCCTCCCCACAGGCTGCCGCCAGGCCCAGATCCAGTGCGGCCGTGAGGGCCGTCAGTCCGGCCGCCGGATCACCGAGCGCGGCGCTCGCCGGCACCCGGACCTGCTGCAGCGTCACGTTGCCCGCCCGCGCACCATCGGCGGTCCTGTAGCTGTCGACCTGCAGGCCGGCGGCATCTGCATCGACCACGAACAGGCCGATGCCCTCGGCGTCGAAGCGCTCACCGGCGGTGCGCGCCGAGACGATGAACTTCTGGGCCCAAGGCGCTCCCGGCACGACGGTCTTCTGGCCGTCCAGGAGATACGCATCGCCCTCGCGGCGCGCGCTCGTCTGCACATCGTGCGGGTTGAAGCGGCTTTGGCGCTCGCCATGGGCCAGCGCAGCGATCAGCGTGCCGTCGGCGATGGCCGGCAGCAGCTCCGCCTGCTGCGCCTCGCTGCCGCCCTCGGCGATGGCCGTGCCGGCCAGGATGACACTCGGCAGATACGGCTCGACCACCATGCCGGCACCGAACGGCTCGACCACCTGCAGCAGATCCGCGAGCGCGCCGCCGAAGCCGCCATGGGCTTCCGGCAACGGCACGCCCAGCCAGCCGAGTTCGGCGAAGGTCTGCCAGTGCGCCGTCGAATAGCCCGGTTCGGCGCCGATGATCTTCTTGCGCGCATCGAAGCTGTAATCATTGCGGATGAAGCGCTCGACCGCCTGGCGGATCAGCTTCTGTTCGTCGGAAAGAGTGAGATCCATGAGTCGCGCGCTCCTACTTCAGGCCTAGCATCATCTTGGCAAGGACATTCTTCTGCACCTCGTCGCTGCCGCCGTAGATGGTGGCGGCGCGGGCGAAGTTGTACCGCTCCACGGCATGGGCCAGCTCCGGCGGGCCGACGTAATCGCCGGTCTGCCACGGCCACGCCCAGGGGCCGGCAATCTCCACCATCAGCTCGGTAATGGCCTGCTGCACAGCGGTGCCCGCCAGCTTCAGGTTGGACGATTCCGGGCCGGGCGCCTTGCCGGCCGCGGTCGCCGCCAGCGTGCGCAGGTTGGTCCATTCCAGTGCCAGCAGGTCGATCTCCACCTGCGCGATGCGCCGGCGGATCCGCGGATCCTCCAGCATCGGCTTGCCGTTGCTCTGGTTCTCGGCCGCCATCGCCTTGAGGATGCCCAGGTTGACCTTGGAGTCGGCCACACCGGCGATCGTCGTGCGCTCGTGGGTCAGCAGATACTTGGCGATGGTCCAGCCCTGGCCTTCCTGCCCGACGAGGTTGGCCTTCGGCACCCGAACGTCGGTGAAGAACACCTCGTTCAGGTGGTGCTCGCCATCGATCGAGATGATCGGCCGCACCTCCAGCCCCGGGGTGTCCATGTCGATGAGCAAAAAGGAGATGCCCGCCTGCTTCTTGCCCTCGTTGCTCGTACGCACCAGACAGAACATCCGGTTGGCATAGTGCGCGTAGGTGGTCCAGATCTTGGAGCCGTTGACGACGTAGCTGTCGCCGTCCGGCACGGCCGAAGTCTTCAGGCTGGCGAGATCGGAGCCGGAACCGGGCTCGGAGTAGCCCTGGCACCACCAGTCATCGCAGGACAGGATGCGCGGCAGATAGGTCTGCTTCTGCTCGGGCGTGCCGAACGCCATCAGCACCGGGCCGAGCATGACGATGCCCATGGACAGGCCGATCGGCGCCCCGGCACGGGCACGCTCCAGGTCGAAGATGTAGCGCTGGGTCGCGGTCCAGCCCGGGCCGCCGTGCTCCTCCGGCCAGCCGGGCGCGAGCCAGCCCTGCTCATTGAGCTTGCGCTGCCAGGCGACCAGCTCGTCGCGCGAGGGCATCTTGCCGAGTTCGTTCTTGCGCTTCAGATCCGCCGGCAGATTGTCGGCAAACCACTGCCGGACCTGCTGCTGGAATTCCAGCTCCGCGGGTGAGAAATCGACGTTCATGGAACGGGCTCCGATCGCCTGAAAAGCCGCGCAGGATAGCACGCCCGGTCGCCCCGACCGAACGTCCGGGCAGGCGCTAGGCGCGCGGCGATCCGCCTGCGTGGCGGTCCCTGCCGGCAGCCGCTGCGGAGGGCTTGGGGCGCAATCTCGGTAACAACATCGGGGTGCGGGCCTGATAGGCGCGATACGGCTCGCCCAGCGATTTCGCCAGTCCACGCTCCTCGAACATGACGCCGATGACGATATAGGCGCTCATCCCGCTGGCCAGCAGCAAGCGGCCCCAGGTCATGTCCACCGCTGCCCAGAAGCCGATCAGCATGCCGAGCATCATCGGGTGGCGCACCAGCCGGTACAGCCAGCGCATCCGGAAGGGGACCGGCGTGTAGGTGCGTCGACGGAAATGCAGGTAGACCTGCCGCAGGCCGAACAGATCGAAGTGATCGGTGAGAAAGGTCGAGACGGCCGCGAGCGCCCAGCCCAGCGCGAACAGCGTCCACAGCGCTGCCACCAGCCAGCCCGCCTGCACAGACCACAGCACGCCGGGCAGCGGCTGCCAGCCGGCCATCAGCAGCGCCAGCACCACGCTGGAAACCACGACATAGCTGCTGCGCTCCAGATGCGGCGGCAACCGCCGGTGCAGCCACTGTTTGAAGCCGCTGCGCGCCATGACCGTATGCTGCAGGCCGAAACCACTGATCAAGAGCACGTCCACGAGCACGGCGAGCGGGGCGGCCATCGCGCTCCCCGGCGAGGATACGGTCTTGCCTGGCAGCAGATCGCCGGTGAACAGAATGAAGCCGGTGAACACGGCGAGGAACAGGGCGTAGGCGGCAACGCCGTAACCCAAGGCGAACAGGCGGGCCATCGGAAGTCTCCCTGCAGCTGCTAGGACAACGCCCCCATGGTGTCATCGGCCCAGGCGAGCGCAGTGGCGTAGCAGCGGTTGATCTCTTCAGCCGGCAAGTTTAGACCATCGGCTCCGGCGCCGGGCTCTCGCTCATGTGCCAGCACGAACGCCAGAATCTCCCCGATTGGTCCCTCGTGCCGCAGCAACGCCGCGGTGAGCTCTTCACTGAGGGGCAGCCCGGCCAGGATCTGCTCCAGTGAACTCTGGAACAATCCGTCCAGCGTGGAAAACAGGCCCGCCATGAAACAGGCGGCCGGCTCGGCGGCATCCCGGGATGCCATGGCCAGCAGTTCGCAGCTCTTGGCCCGCATGAGCGACAGTCGCGACAGTTCCGGCGGCTGGCCGGCCGCGCCTGACATCAGCACCAGGCTGACCCAGACGCGCAACTGCTTCAGGCCGAGATAGACGATCGCCTCGCGGATCGATTCGAACTTGCGCGGCATGCCGAAGAAGGCGGAGTTGATGTAGCGCAACAGCTTCACGCTGAGGGTGACATCGCGCTGGATCAGCGACTCCAGCTGCTCGATGGAGACGGCCGGATCCTGCACCTCTCCGAGCACACGCAGCAGGTTCGCCTGATTGGTCGGCAGCTGGCGGCCCTTGAGCAGCTGCGGGCGGGCAAAAAAATAGCCCTGGAACAGATCGAAGCGCAGTTGGCGATAGAACTCGTAGCGCCGCTGGGTCTCCACCCGGGTGGCCACGAGGCGAACATCGAACCGGCGCAGTGCCGCCACCTGCGCGCCAAGCTGCTGCGCACCCAGCAGGGAAGCGTCCAGCTTCACGTACTGCACCAGAGCGAGCATCGGATCGAGCCCGGGCGTGTAGAGGGCCACATCCAGCGTCAGCACCACACCCTGGCGCCGCCAGCGCGCCGCGGCGTCCACCACCTCCGGATCGCGCGCCAGCGCCGCGGGGATGCAGATGCCGAGCAGGGCGGCATCCACCGGAACGGGCCAATGGCCCAACAGATAATTGCGACTGAGGGTGACGAAGAGCTTCTTGTGCCGGGCGATGCGCTCGACGCCGATCTCCACCATGGTGGCCGCGAGCAGCTCCGCCGTCGCCTCATCTTCATCGTCGAAGCCGGCAGTCTCGCCCGCACCATGCCGGTAGAGCAGCTCGTAGAAGCGCACTCGACGGGCCGCATCGAAGATCGGCTGACGCGCGACGTAAACCTGCGGCATGACGGCTTCGACCGGGGGTGTGTCCTACGTTGTCGACCGCATCCGCAGGCGCTGAAGCGCCGAAACGAGGCGCTCAGGCCGCTGCGCTGGAGGCTCCCACTGCGACCGCCGGCAGATGCTGGCGCACGAAGTCGACGACGCGCTCGTTGGCATCGGCCAGCTTGTGCAGGGCGCGGTGATGACCGGGGATCGCAGGTTCGATCACGCTGGCGCCGAGCGCGTCCAGCAGCAGGCGCCGCCCCCGGCGGTTGAGCGTATCGAACCGGAAGTACAGCAACTCGACCGGCACGTCGATGCGCTCCCGCATCTCGCGCAAGCGACCCCGTTCGAGGATCTCGCGTAGCGGCGGGCGCGCCTCCCACCAGGCGCGCATGCGATCGGCGTTGTCGTAGAAGTGCGGGTGGCCGCAGAACTGCGCGACCTTCTCGCGCATGCTCTGGCGACGGTAGAACGGGCCCATGGCACGCGTAAGCCACGTGCCATAGCCGGCGAGGTAGGGCCCGATCATCATCAGGGCCCGCACCGTGCGCTGTGATTCCTGCATCGCCGCGCGGTACAGCCCCGCCGTGGCGATGAAGGTCCCAGCGCTCATGCCCACGACGATGGGTGCGGATTCACTGCGACCGAAGACATGCTGCAGGTCGGTTGCCGCGGCTTCGATATCGATATAACCCGCCCGGCACTCCCGCTGGAAATGGGCTTCCACGACGCTGGACACACCCGGAAGGTCCAACAACGCGCGGATCAGTTCCTCGCCGTAGGTGCCGCGCAGCGGGTCGAAACCGCCAGGTAGCAGGAGCACCGGCACGCCACGGAGAGATCGGTCCGCGAGCCGGTTTTCCAGAAAATACAGGCCCTCGGTGCGAGTCCCCTGCCAATTCATCAGCGGGCGACTGATGACGCCGGGGATGCTGCGCTGGTGCAGCGGCTCAGGCAGTGCCTCACTCATAGCGATCCTCCTGGCGTCTGATCGGCCCCACGCAGTCCACCTTGAGCCACGCTGGCGGCTCAATCATCGGCTCGAGACCAATCAGGAATCGTTCGCTGTTCCACCGCGGTGAAGGTCAGCCCGGCGGCGGGTGCATCATGCCGCAGCAGCGTTGCCGCACCAACCACGGCCTGCGCACCCACCGACACGGGAGCTACCAGCGTGGTATTGGAGCCGACGAACGCGCCGTCGCCGATCTCGGTCCGGTGTTTGGCCCTGCCATCGTAATTGCAGGTGATGGTTCCGGCGCCGACGTTCACCCCGGCGCCGAGCTCGGCATCGCCGATATAGCTGAGGTGATTCACCTTTGAGCCGGTCCCGATGCCAGCGGCCTTGACCTCGACGAAGTTGCCGACGCGCGCCCGCTCCGCCAGACGGGTGCCCGGGCGCAGGCGCGCGTAGGGCCCGACGCTGCAGCCGGCACCGATCACCGCGCCGTCGATCAGCGAATGGGGCTCGATGCGCGCATTTGGCCCGATACGGCAGTTGCGCAGGATGCAATGGGCGCCGACGTGGACGTCGGCACCGAGTTCGACTTCGCCTTCCAGCACAACGCCCACATCCAGTTCGACATCCGCCTCGCAGACGACATTGCCTCGCACGTCCAGCCGCGCCGGATCACGCACCGTGACGCCGGCCTGCAGCAGCGCCTTCACCCTGCGCCGGCGCAGCCGTGCCTCCAGTCCGGCCAGCTGTGCGCGATCGTTCGCGCCGGCGGCTTCTTCCTCGTCGATGGCGATGCCCACCAGCGGGTGGCCGGCCTGACGCGCCAGCGGCAGCACGGCCGGGAGGTAGTACTCCCGCTGCGCGTTGTCGCAATCCACCTGGGGCAAAAGCGCGCGCAGCCAACGTGCCGGTGCGGCCAGCATGCCGGTATTCACCTCGCACAGCCGACGCTGCGCCTCGGTGGCATCGCGCTCCTCGACCACTTCCAGCAGTTCGCCGGCGTCGTCGCGAACGATGCGTCCGTAGCCGGTGGGATCGGCCAGTTGCGTCGTCGCCAGCACCACGGCCTGCTGCGCGCGGTCCGCCAGCCGCCGGACCGTATCCGGCGTCAGCAACGGCACATCCCCGTACAGCACGACCACACCGTGATCGGCGGGGATGGCCGGCAAGGCGCACGCAAGCGCATCGGCGGTGCCCTGCTGGCGCGGCTGATGAACCCATTCGCAGTTCAATGCGGGGTAGGCCGCCTGCACCTGCTGGGCCTGATGCCCGACGACGACGATGAGCTGCGCCGGTGAGGCGGCCGCAGCCGCCTGCAGGACATGATCGAGCAGCGTGCCCTCGCCCAGCGGCTGCAGTACCTTGGGGCGCTTCGAGCGCATGCGGCGGCCCTCACCGGCCGCGAGTATCACGATGCTGGTGGCCATGGGCCCCTCCCGTCGTTGGCGGCGCTGCGCGCCCTTGGCCGGCAGAACGACAAACCCCCGCTGCGGCGGGGGTTCGTGGTTTCCGGCAGGGCTGTCGTCGAAGCAGCGCTCAGCGGCGTTGCCTGCGCAACTTCTCGAGCATCTGCAGCTTCGCGGCAGCCTCGGCCAGTTCTGCCTGCACACGCGAGAGATCGGCGTTCGACTCCTGCTGTGCCAGGCGCTCCTCGGCTCGTTCCTTCGCCTGCCGCGCAGCGGCTTCGTCCATGTCCTTGGCCCGCAGCGCGGTGTCTGCCAGCACGGTGACCTTCTCGGGCTGCACCTCGAGGATCCCGCCGGAGACGTAATACCAGGCATCTTCTCCACGTTCGTCGCGAACCCGGACCTCGCCCGGCCGCATGCGCGTCAGCAGCGGCGCGTGGCGCGGCGCGATGCCGACGTCACCCTCGACGGCCGGCGCGAATACCATCTGCGCGCTGCCGCTGAAGATGTGCCCCTCGGCACTGACGATGTCGACGCTGATCTCACTCATATCGGGGTCCGTTAGAGGGACTTGGCCTTCTCGGCGGCTTCCTCGACGCTTCCGACCATGTAGAACGCCTGCTCCGGCAGATGATCGTATTCGCCTTCCAGGATGCCCTTGAAGCTCGCGATCGTGTCCTTGAGCGA
>JAASSS010000108.1 GCA_021767745.1 Pseudomonadota bacterium | reverse complement strand
GCGGCGGCGCGAAGGCGGCGCGGGGGCGTCAGTCCAGGCGCCGGAAACGGGCCGACTGGCGCGCCATCAACCGTACCATGGTGGCGCGTGGCAGCAGCTGCGCCGCCAGCGCCATGAGCCTGGGCGTCCGACCCGGCACGCAGACCAGATCGCCGCGCATCAGCGCCGCATAGCCGGCGGCGGCTACCGTCTCGGCGTCCAGCCACTGGCTCCTCGGCACCTGGCTCACCTGCTCGCGCGTGCCGGTCACATCGTGAAACTCGCTGTAGGTCAGCCCCGGACACAGCGAGCTGGCCAGCACCCCGTGCTGGCCGACCTCGGCCGCGATGGTCTGCGTCAGCGACACCGCGAAGGCCTTGGCGCCGGCGTACAGCGACTGGCCCGGCGAGCAGGGCAGCAGCGCATTGAGCGAAGCCACGTTCAGGATCCAGCCCTGGCGCCGCTCGACCATCGCCGGCAGGAAGTGGTGCGTCAGTTCGGCGACCGCCATCACCAGCACCTGCAGAAAGGCCTGCTGATCGGCCCAATCGGTCTTGTGATACGGCCCCGGCACCCCGTAGCCGGCGTTGTTGACCAGCGCATCCACCTGCAGACCGCGACCCTGCACGGTGTCGAACAGGTGCCGGGGCGCGGCCGGGTCGGCCAGGTCGGCGGGCAGGCAGGTGACGGTAACGCCGTGCTCACCGCGCAGCTGCCCGGCGAGTTCCTCCAGCCTGCCCCCCCGCCGCGCGGTCAGGATCAGGTTCCAGTCGTGCCGGGCGAACTCGCCGGCCAGGGCGCGGCCGATGCCGGAGGAGGCACCTGTGATCAGGGCAGTGCGAGCGGCAGCGGCCATGGCGAGCACCGGTCAGGGAAACTGACCCGAGTCTATTTCGCTGCGCTTACGCCCTCAACCCCGTCATCGCTCACATCGCGCCTGCCCGGCGTTCAGGCTTGCCGGGGCGGGCGCCGCCGCTGGCCGCCGGCATTCGCGCCACCCTCGCGGGCGCGACCGCCGCCGCTGCGGGCGCCGCCGCGCCGGCCACGGCTGTCACCACGTCCACCGCGGCCCTGCTGGATCGGCTCGGGCCGCGCGTTCGGGTCGGGCTCGAAACCCGGCACCACGACCTTCGGCACCTCGCGGCGCAGCAGCCGCTCGATGTCGCGCAGCAGCTTGTGCTCGTCCACGCACACCAGCGAAAGCGCCTCGCCCTCGCTGCCGGCCCGGCCGGTGCGGCCGATGCGGTGCACATAGTCTTCCGGCACGTTCGGCAGCTCATAGTTGACCACGTGCGGCAGCTGGTCGATGTCCAGGCCGCGGGCGGCGATATCGGTGGCCACCAGCACCCGCACCCGGCCGTCCTTGAACCCGGCCAGCGCCTGGGTGCGGGCATTCTGGCTCTTGTTGCCGTGGATGGCAGCGGCGCTGAGGCCGTCCTTCTCCAGCTGCTGGGCGAGGCGGTTGGCGCCGTGCTTGGTGCGGGTGAAGACCAGCACCTGGCGCCAATCGCCCTGGGCGATCAGCTGCGAGAGCAGCTCCCGCTTGCGCTCCCGGTCCACCGGATGCACCACCTGCGCCACGCGTTCGGCGGTGGTGTTGCGCGGGGCGACCTCGATCATCTCCGGCTCGTGCAGCAGCCCGGTGGCGAGGCGGCGGATCTCCTCGGAGAACGTCGCGGAGAACAGCAGGTTCTGGCGCTGGGCGGGCAGCCGGGCCAGGACCTTGCGGATGTCGTGGATGAAGCCCATGTCCAGCATGCGGTCGGCCTCGTCGAGCACCAGGATCTGCAGCTGCGAGAGGTCCACCGAGCGCTGCGAGAGATGATCGAGCAGCCGCCCGGGGGTGGCCACCAGCACATCGACGCCGGCCCGCAGCCGCTCGATCTGCGGGTTGATCTTGACCCCGCCGAAGATCACCGCCGAGCGCAGCGGCAGATGGCGGCCATAGGTGGCGACGTTCTCGCCCACCTGCGCGGCGAGCTCGCGCGTGGGCGTGAGCACCAGCGCCCGCACCGGCCGCCGCGCACCTTCGGGCGCGGCCGAGGCCATCAGCCGCTGCAGCAGGGGCAGGGTGAAGCCGGCCGTCTTGCCGGTGCCGGTCTGGGCGGCGGCGAGCACGTCGCGCCCGGCCAGCACCACGGGAATGGCCTTGGCCTGGATGGGGGTGGGCTGGGTATAGCCGGCCTCGGTGATGGCGCGGCGCAGCTCGGCGGACAGGCCGAGCGTATCAAAGGAAGTGGTCAACAAAAGGCTCCGGAGCCGGCGCTTCCACCGGCGGCTGACCTGCACCGGCACGCCACGCGGCGGCCACAGGGGCACAGGTTTGCGGGTAAGGATGAGGCCGCACGAGGCGGGCCACGAGCTGCCCGATGTTCGGATCGGGCGCGCCGGATCGGGCCGGCGTAACGGGCAGGAGGTCAGCCAATCCGCCTGCCGGCAGATCCCGCCGCGGAGGCGGGCAGCTACGCTGACCCAGACGCAGCAGTCTACGTGATCGGCCGCGGCGGCGCATCCCCATCACAGCCAGCGGGGCCGCCGGCGCCGGTCGACCCACCGGACCCAGCTGTCGGTCCCGCCGGGACGATCACCCGGCCGCTGGCCGCCGTGGCGCAGCTTCGACGCCTTCGCGGCCCCTGCGCCAGCCTCACCCGCCCCCCCGAAGGGGTAGACTCTCGCCGCCGCCGGCCGCCGGGCCGGCTTCCCGGATCGATCGCCCCATGGACCTGTACGACCGCTGGCGGGTACCCCGCTCGCCGTTCCATCGCCGTTTCCCCTCCCGCTCCCCGGAGATGGCGCTGACCGTCAACCGCCGCATCGCCGTGGACACGGCGCGGCGCTTCATCTACTTCCGCGTGCCCAAGGCGGCGAACTCCACGGTCGTCCGTTCGCTGATGGCGAACGATCCGAGCCGCTATGCCAAGGCCGCCAAGCGCGCCTTTTCCCGCCCCGACGCCCTCTCGCGCCGTCAGGTGCGGGCACTGCCGGCGGGCTACTTCCTGTTCACCGTGGTCCGCAATCCCTACGCACGGATCGCCTCGGCCTATCTCGACAAGGTGGTGCGCGGCGCGGCCTCGCCGACGCTGCTCTCGCACGCCCGTGCGCTGAAGGTGCTGGCGCATCTGGGCAAGCCGGCGGGCGCGAGCGTGTCCTTCGCCGAATTCTGCCGCTATCTTGCCGAGGGCGGCATCGATGGCGATCCCCACTGGTTCCGCCAGGTCGACCTCATCCCCTGCGGACCGGAGCGACTGCACTTCATCGGCCGGGTGGAATCGCTGGCCGTGGATCTGGCCAGCATCCTCGCGCGGATCAACGGCACCCCGACGCCGGCACCCGAACGCGACTGGGTCCGTCATCGCACCGGTGCGAATGAGCGCCTGGCCGCGCTCTACGATGCCGATACGCTCGCCGCGGTGCGCACGCTCTACGCCGAGGACTTCGCCCGCCTCGGCTATGAGGAGGCGCCATTCTGGTAGCCGCCGCGCCCGCCCGACATCGGGAGCCTCGGCGCAGCCCCCCTCCACACCAAGCGTGCCTGACAGACACGGCGGTGGCTCGGCTCAACGTCACCTGATGGTGCAGGCGGGCCCCACCATGGGGCGCGTCGGCACCCGGGAGACCGGCGATCGGGGGTCAGCCCTTAAATAAGTCGTTGATCTGCATGTTTTGCCGGCCGCTGGCACAACGGTTGCTAGCACAGCCGGTACACCCGGATCAAAGGCGATCTTCGGGTACTACCAACGAAGGCGCTTTGGACGGGTCGTGCTGAACGCTCCGCCCAAGGCGCCTTTTGTGTGTTTGCCATCCTTGCTGCCGGAGCCCCCGATGCCATCGTTGACCTGCCTGCTCAAGCGCCTGACGCTTGCCACCAGCCTCGCCGCACTCACGCCGCTCGCCCTTCACGCCGAGGAACTCGGCTGGCCGGAGAAGGCAGAGCTCAAGTTCGGCTTCATCAAGCTGACCGACATGGCCCCCCTGGCCATCGCCTACGAGAAGGGCTACTTCGAGGACGAGGGCCTGTACGTCACCCTGGAGGCCCAGGCGAACTGGAAGGTGCTGCTCGACCGGGTGATCGACGGCCAGCTCGATGGCGCACACATGCTCGCTGGCCAGCCGCTGGCGGCGACCATCGGCTACGGCACGGAAGCCCACGTAATCACGGCGTTCAGCATGGACCTGAACGGCAACGCAATCACCGTCTCCAACGACGTCTGGTCGCAGATGAAGGCGCACGTGCCGACGCAGGACGGCAAGCCGGCGCACCCGATCTCTGCCGAGGCACTGGCGCCGGTCGTCGCCGACTACAAGCAGGCAGGCCGGCCGTTCAAGATGGGCATGGTCTTCCCCGTCTCCACGCACAACTACGAGCTGCGCTACTGGCTGGCGGCCGGCGGCCTGCATCCGGGCTACTACGCGCCGCAGGCCGGTGACACCAGCGGGCAGCTGCAGGCGGACGTGCTGCTGTCGGTAACGCCGCCGCCGCAGATGCCGGCGACGATGGAAGCCGGCACGATCGACGGCTACTGCGTCGGCGAACCGTGGAACCAGCAGGCGGTATTCAAGGGCATCGGCGTGCCGGTGATCACCGACTACGAGATCTGGAAGAACAACCCGGAGAAGGTCTTCGGCGTCACTCAGGGGTGGGCCGAGGAGAACCCGAACACGCACGTGCGGGTGGTCAAGGCACTGATCCGGGCGGCGATGTGGCTGGATGCGAACGACAACGCCAATCGGCCGGAGGCGGTGAAGATCCTGTCGCGGCCGAACTATGTCGGCGCCGACTACGAAGTCATCGCCAACAGCATGACCGGCACCTTCGAATACGAGAAGGGTGACAAGCGCCCGGTGCCGGACTTCAACGTGTTCTTCCGCTACAACGCGACCTACCCGTACTACTCCGACGCCATCTGGTACCTGACGCAGATGCGCCGCTGGGGCCAGATCGCACAGAGCAAGCCGGACAGCTGGTACATGGACGTCGCCAAGCGGGTCTACCAGCCGGAGATCTATACCCAGGCTGCCAAGGCACTGATCGCAGACGGTCATGCCAAGGCCGGCGACTTCCCCGACTTCGCCAGCGAGGACGGCTTCCGCCCGCCGCAGACGGAGTTTATCGACGGCATCACCTATGACGGCCGCGAACCGAATGCCTATCTGGCCAAGTTCGACATCGGCCTGAAGGAAGGCGAGACCCCCGAATAGGGGCAGGAGGCATTAGTATGTCCACCCCCACCGCACTCCCCGATCGCTGGCAGCGCTGGCGCCTGCAACTGCAGCAGAGCACCGAGAGCGTCCGCCAGGAGCCGCTGCGCGCTGCCCGGCAGATCGGCCTGCCACTGCTCGGCACGCTGGTCTTCCTGCTGGCCTGGCACTTCGGCGCACAGCAGATCGACACCTCCCTCGGCACCTTTCCAGGGCCGTTGGAGGTAGTCGAGCAGGCCGGCAACCTGTACGACGAGCACCGGCAGGGCCGGGCACGGGAAGCTGCCTTCTACGAGCGTCAGGAGGCCCGTATCCAGGAACGGCTGGCGCAGCAGCCGGACTGGGAGCCGGTGTGGCGCGGCTACACCGGGGCGCCGACCTTCCTCGATCAGATCATTACCAGCCTGATCACCGTGCTCAGTGGCTTCCTGCTGGCCTCGCTGATCGCGGTGCCGCTCGGCATCGTGATCGGCCTGAGCACCAGCGTCTACGCGGCGACCAACCCGATGATCCAGGTCTTCAAGCCGGTTTCGCCGCTGGCATGGCTGCCGCTGGTGACCATCGTGGTCAGCGCGCTGTACGCCACGCCGGACCCGATGGTGGCCAAGTCCTTCATCATCTCGATGATCACCGTGGCGCTGTGCTGCCTGTGGCCGACGCTGCTGAACACCGCGGTGGGCGTGACCTCGGTCAGCCGGGATCTGGTGAACGTCTCGCGCGTGCTGCGGCTGAACTGGTTCTCGCACGTGCGCAAGATCGTGCTGCCCTCGGCGCTGCCCATGATCTTCACCGGCCTGCGGCTGTCGCTCGGCATCGCCTGGATGGTGCTGATCGCGGCGGAGATGCTGGCGCAGAACCCGGGGCTCGGAAAGTTCGTCTGGGACGAATTCCAGAACGGCAGCTCGCAGTCGCTCGGCCGGATCATGACGGCGGTGATCGTCATCGGCCTGATCGGCTTCGGACTCGACCGGGGCATGCTGGCGCTGCAACGCTGGCTGGTGTGGGACAAGCAGTCGGTGCAGCGCTAGCCGGCGGCTG
>JAASSS010000015.1 GCA_021767745.1 Pseudomonadota bacterium | reverse complement strand
CGCCGACGGCTTCGAGTACGGCCTCGGTGCCGAGATCGGCATCAGCACCGACCGGCTGCACGCCCGCGGGCCGGTTGGTTTGCAGGGCCTCACGACGCAGAAGTGGATCGTGCTGGGAGACGGTCACGTCCGCCAGTGAAATCAGTGCCGTCGGCGTCTTCGGCGGCACCTTCGATCCGGTTCACTACGGCCACCTGCGGGCGGCACTGGAAGTGCGCCAGGCGCTCGGCCTGGCCGAGGTGCGGTTCGTGCCGACGGCCGACCCGCCCCACCGCGGCGCCCCGGCGCTGCCCGCCGCCGCTCGCCTGAGCCTGGTGGACACGGCGATCGCCGATGAGCCGGGTTTTACGCTCGACGATCGCGAGCTGCGCCGGCCGGGGCCATCGTTCACCGTGGATACGCTGACCGAGTTGCGGGCCGAACTCGGCCCGCGGGTGCCGCTGTGCCTGCTGCTCGGCGCCGATGCCTTCGCCGGCCTGGCCACCTGGCAGCGCTGGCAGGAACTGCCGGCACTGGCGCATCTGGTGCTGGTGCACCGGGCCGGCGAGGCGTTGCCGGTGCCGCCGGATCTGGACGGGCTGCTGCAGGCCCGCTGGACCGAGGACGCCGCGGCGCTGCGCCGCGAGCCGGCCGGCCGTGTGATGCAGGTCGCCATGACGCCCCTGGCGATCTCCGCCACTGCGATCCGGCAAGCCTTGGCAACTGGCCGCGATCCGCGGTATTTGTTACCCGACGCCGTGCTGGCGCGGATCCGACGGGAGGGGTGGTACCTGCACGATGCAATCTGAGCAACTGAGCGTGCTCGTGCGCGAGGCGCTCGAGGAAATCAAGGGCATCGATGTGTCGGTGCTCGACGTCGCGGCGCAGAGCGCCTTCGCCGACTACATGATCATTGCCAGCGGCAGTTCGCACCGGCATGTGAAGTCGCTGGCCGACAATGTGCAGCAACGCGCGCGCGAGGCCGGCATCCGACCGCTGGGCGTGGAGGGGGAACAGGTCGGCGACTGGGTGCTGGTGGACCTCGGCGACGTGGTCGCCCACGTGATGCGCCCCGAGGTTCGCGCCTACTACAACCTGGAGAAGTTGTGGGATCTGCCGGCGCCATCAGCCGGCACCGCCACGCACGGTTGATCCGTGCGCATCCACCTGCTTGCGATCGGCCAGCGGCCACCCGCGTGGGTGAGCGATGGCTTCGAGGACTACGTCCGTCGCCTGCCGCCGCCGCTGCGGCCGCAGCTCGAGGTGCTGCCGCCGACGCGCCGGCGTGACGACTTGACCCGGGCACGGCGGGAGGAGACCGACCGCCTGCTGGCGCGGGCGCCGGCCGCCGCCCGCCTGATCGCCCTGGACGAGCGCGGCGCGTCCTGGAGCACGCAGGAGCTGGCCGGCCAGCTCGCTGAGTGGCAGCAGGCGGGTCAGGCGGTGGCGCTGCTCATCGGCGGCGCCGACGGCTTGGCGCTCGAACGCGCCGCTGGCGCGCAGCGCTGGTCACTCTCTCGCCTCACCCTGCCGCACGCCCTGGTGCGTGTGGTGATCGCCGAACAGCTCTATCGGGCGTGGTCCATCCTGCAACATCACCCCTATCATCGTGAGTGAGTCGTCCGGGCAGGCCCGGCGGCAGGCCCTGCCGCGGCTGTGCCTGGCGTCTAGCTCCCCGCGCCGGGCGGCGTTGCTGCGTCAGTTGGGCGTGGCCTTCGACAGTTGCCATCCGCAGGTCGACGAATGTCGGCTGCCGGCCGAACCCGCCCGCCGCTACGTGCGGCGCGTCGCGCTGGCCAAGGCCGCGGCCGGCGCGGCGCAGGCGGGCGGGGTGCCGGTGCTGGCCGCCGACACCACGGTAGTACTCGACGGGGCGGTGCTGGGCAAGCCCGCCGACGCCTCGGCGGGCGTCGCGATGCTCGCCAGGCTCTCCGGTCGTGCCCATCATGTGCTCACGGCGCTGGTGGTGCGGAACGCGCAGCAGGTGCACTGCGCCCTCAGCTGCTCACGCGTCACCTTCCGAGACATCACGCCCTCGGAGGCGGCCGCCTACTGGCGCACGGGTGAGCCGGCCGACAAGGCCGGGGGCTATGCCATCCAGGGTCTGGGCGCGATCTTCGTGCGGGAGCTGCGCGGCAGCTACAGCGGCGTGATGGGGTTGCCGCTGTACGAGACCATGCGGCTGCTCGAGCGGCTGGACGAACGATTCAAGTTGTTGGCGGGGCCGGAATGAGCGAGGAGATACTGATCAACGTGACGCCGGAGGAAACCCGCGTCGCGCTGGTCGAGAACGGCATGCTGCAGGAGATCTTCATCGAGCGCTCCGAGCAGCACGACACGGTCGGCAGCCTCTATCAGGGCAAGGTGCTGCGGGTGTTGCCGGGCATGCAGGCGGCGTTCGTGGATATCGGCGCGCGGCGCAGCGCGTTCCTGCACGTGTCGGACATGCGCGAGGCGCGGGCCATCGGCGCGGTGGACGGGGAGCCGCTGATCCCGATCGAACGGCTGCTGCGGGAGGGGCAGACGCTGCTGGTGCAGGTGGTCAAGGACAGCCTCGGCGGCAAGGGCGCCCGGCTCAGCACCAAGATCAGCATCCCCTCGCGCTACCTGGTGTACATGCCCGATTCGGCCCACGTGGGCGTTTCGGCGCGCATCGAGGATGAGGGCGAGCGGGCGCGGCTCAAGCAGGTGGTGACGGCGCTGCGCACCGATGATCTGCCGGGCGGCTATATCGTGCGCACGGCTGGCGAGGGCGCCAGCACCGAATCACTGCGGCGCGACATGCTGATGCTGGCGAAGATCTGGCAGGTGATCGCCGAGAAGGCGGCCAGCACGCCCGGTGGGCGCCGCATCCACGACGACCTGCCGCTGGTGCTGCGGACCCTGCGCGATCTGGTGGACGCCGACGTCGAGCGCGTGCGCATCGACTCGCCGGAGACCTTCAAGCGCGTCTCGCAGTTCGTCGATGCCTTCCTGCCGGACGCCGACGTACGGCTGGAGCAGTACACGGCCGACCGCCCCATCTTCGACCTGTTCGGCGTGGAAGACGAGATCCAGCGCGCGCTGGACCGGCGGGTGCCGTTGAAGTCGGGCGGCTACCTGGTGATCGACCAGACCGAGTCGATGACCACGATCGACGTCAACACCGGTGGCTACGTCGGTCATCGCACCCTCGAGGAAACGATCTTCAAGACCAACATCGAGGCGGTGCAGGCGATCGCGCGCCAGCTGCGGCTGCGCAATCTCGGCGGAATCATCATCATCGACTTCATCGATATGGAGGACGAGGATCACCGCCGCCAGGTGCTGCGGGCGCTGGAGAAGTGTCTGGAGCGCGATCCGGCCCGTACCAAGCTGTCCGGCGTGTCGGCGCTGGGGCTGGTGGAGATGACGCGCAAGCGCACCCGCGAAAGTCTCGGCCGGCTGCTGTGCGAGCCCTGCGCCGTGTGCGGCGGACGCGGCTACACCAAGTCCGTCGACACGATCTGCTTCGAGATCCTGCGCGAGATCATCCGCGCGGCCCGCCAGTTCGACGCCCGCGAACTGCTCGTGCTGGCGGCGGACAACGTCGTCACGCGGTTGCTGGAGGACAAGGCCACCAACCTCGCCGAGCTGGAACAGTCGTTGGGGCGGCCGATTCGGTTGCAGGCACAGTCGATGTACTATACGGATCAATATGATGTCGTGATGTTATGACCGTCCAGCAGCCCACGCGGCGGCCGCCGCTCGACTCGGGGCGCCTGCCGCCCTCCGCCTGCGGCCCCCGCCCATGATGCGCCGCCTGACGCGCTACGGCATCTATCTCGGGCTCGTGCTGGCGGTCATCGTCTCGCTCGCCGCCGGTACGCTGGCGCTGCTCTCGCCCGAGCTGCCGCAGTATCGGCAGCAGCTCGAGCAGTGGCTGGAGGCACGCACCGGGCGGGAGATCGAGATCGACGAGCTCATCGCCCGGTGGCATGGGTTCGGGCCGGAGATCGCGGTCAGCCGCATCCAGACGGATGACGCAGAGGGCCTGTCGCGGCTACGGGTCGGTGAGGTCAGCGTCGGCTTCAATCTCTTCGATCTGCTGCGGCTGCGGGCGCAACCGAACCGGGTCGTCGTCGAGCAGGCCGATCTCGAGCTCGCCCGCGGTGCCGATGGGCGCTGGCGTCTGGAGGGCATCCCGCTAGGTGCCGGCGGCAATGCCGGTGAGTCGCCCCTGTGGGGCGATATCGCCGACGTACTGGAGACCTACGGCACCCTCGTGCTGCGTGACAGCACCATCTCCGTGAGTCTGGCGCCCGATCGGCCACCGGGGCTGGTGTTCCGGGGGCTCGACATCTCGTTGCACTCGTCCGGCCGTCGTCACCGCCTGCAGATCAGCTCCGCCGAGGCCGGCCGACTCGGGCGGGATCTGCACCTGTCGCTGGACGCTCGCGGTGATCTGCATCGCCCGGAACGCTGGAGCGGCACGCTGTCGTTGGGTTTCAGCGGCCTGACGCCCGGGCGATTCCTGCAGCGACTAGCCGGTCCGCGTCTGGTGCTGGAGCAGAGCGATCTGAACCTGTTGCTGGACAGCCGGTGGCAGGAGGGTCGTCTGGTGCAGGCCGAGGGTGAGCTCGCCCTGCGTCGTGCGCGTCTGCTCGGCGAGGCAGCGGCCGACGGATCGGCCGGTGCTGACTCGCCAGAGGCGATGCCGCTGGCCCTCCAGCTGGACTACGGGCTCGCTGCCACCGATGGCGACTACCGGGTACGACTGACGCAGATCGCCGCGGAACTCGACTCGCGCACCGTGGTTCGCCATGGCGAGCTGGAAGCGACGCTGGGTCACGCCGCTCATCCGGTTTCCGCGCGTGCCCGCGCGGAAACGGTTCGACTGCAGCCGCTGGTGGCGGTACTGGACGCACTGGTACCGGCACGGAGCTCGCCCCCGCCAGCCACTCTGGCCGCCTTCGCCCCGGAAGGTACCGTCACGGCACTGGACGTGCGTTGGGAGAACGCCGGTGGCCTGCGCGGTACGGCGGGCCTGCATGGGGTGGGCTGGCAGCCGGTGGGCGATCTGCCCGGCGTGGCGGGGCTGGACGGTGAGCTGCAGCTACGCGGGGAGAGTGGCGAAATCCACATCGACAGCGAGGCCTTGCGCCTGGCGATACCGCGCGTCTTCCCGTCGGCATGGCCCGCGGCACGAACCCGCGCCCGTCTCGCCTGGCAGATGGAGCCCGCCACGCGCTTCGAGCTGGACGTGGCGCAGTACGCCAGTGAGGACGGCTCGCTGTCCGGGCAGGCAAGCCTGCAGCTGGCGGAAGCGACGCCGCCGTGGCTGGAGGTGCAGGCGGAGGGCGTCGACATCGACCTGGCGCGGCTGGAGCGGTATCTGCCCCAGGTACGCCTGCCGGCCGGTGTGCGGCGCTATCTCGTGGGCGCGCTCAGTGCCGGCACGGTCCGTCGGGCGCAGGTCGAACTCGCCGGGCCGGTGAACCGGTTCCCCGCCGATGCCCCCGATGGCTATCTGCGGGCGCAGGTCGAGCTGGCGGAGGCCTTGTTCGCCTTCGATCCGCGGTGGCCCGCGCTGGAGCGTGCCGATGCGCTACTGCGGTTCGAGGGCCGCGGGCTGGAGGTGGCGCTGCAGCGCGGGCAGATCATGGAAGCGCAGGTGCAGCAGGCATCTGCCCGCATCGCCGATCTGACGCGCGGGGAGCTGCAGGTCGAAGGTCAGCTCACCGCCGATGTCGCGGCAGCCGCCGAACTGCTGCGCCGCTCGCCGCTTGCCCGGGGCCGGGAACGGCTGCTGCGAGGTCTGGACGGTAGCGGCCCGACGCGCGTGGCGCTGAATCTGACGCTGCCTCTGCGGGCGCTCGATCGGCGCCATGTGGCTGGCCAGGTGCAGTGGCAGCAGGCGCAGCTACGCCAGGATGACTGGGATCTCACCATCGACGAGGTAAGTGGCACGCTGGCGTTCGAGAACACCCGCTTCAGCGCGGATGACCTGCGCGGGCGTCTCTACGGCGAGCCGGTGCGGGTCGACGTCGCCGCCCTGCCGGGGCAGGACCGGGCGACGCGCATCAGCGCCCGCGGCACGCTGAGCGCCCGTCAGCTGCGTCAGCGGCTGCCGGCCCTCGCCGCGGCGCCGTTGCAGGGGCAGAGCACCTGGCGTGGGCACGTCGATCTGCTGCCCCGCGGCCAGTGGGGGTGGCAGCTCAACTCCGATCTGGCGGGTATGGCGCTGGACTGGCCGGCGCCGCTCGGCAAGGCGCCGGCGCCGGCCCGGCCGCTGGAGATCGCCTCGCTGGGCGAGCCGATGACGCTGCGCTTCGATTATGGCGATCGGCTCGCCGGTCGGCTGCGGCTGGGCGAGCAGGGCGAGCGGCTCGGGTTCGACCGCGGTGATGTCATCATCGGCACCGGCGCGAGTTCACGGCACGCAAGGCTGCCCCACGACCCGGGGCTGCGGCTGCGCGGCGGCCTGTCGCGTGTGGATCTGCCCGCCTGGCTGGCGCAGCTACCAGCGCGCGAGGCGGCCGGTACGCCCCCGCGGTGGCCGGCCTGGCTGCATACGCTCGATGTCACGGTGGAAGACGTCGTCGGTCTGCCGGTGCCGCTGGCAGATCTGGCGCTGCAGGTGACCGGCGACGCCGGCAGGGCACGCGCGCAATTCTCCAGCTCGCTGGCCGCTGGCGCTCTGGACGTTCCCGCCAGTCCGCACGAGCCGTGGCAGGGTCGGTTTGACTATCTGCGGCTGCCGGCCAGGGCGCGGTCCGAACCCCCCGGCGAGGCGCCGCAACAGGCGTCGGCCCCTGCGCTGTCGCCGGCTGATCTGCCGGCGCTGCAGCTGGCAATCGAGCAGCTGTACACGGGAGATGGACTGCTGGGGTCGGCGGAACTGCGACTGGCACCCACGCCGCAAGGCGTCGCGCTGCGGCGGCTGCGACTTCACGGGCCCGCGGTCGAGTTGACCGCCAGCGGCAGCTGGACGCGCACGGCCGAGGGCGATTCGACGCAATTGGAGCTGGCATCGCGCAGCGGCGCCATCGCTCGGTTCATGCGCACGTTGGGTCAGGCGGTGCCGCTGGAAGCCGAGCACAGCGAGGCGACCCTGGCGGCACAATGGCCCGCCGCGCCCTGGGGATTTGATGCCACGCGGGCGCGCGGCCGGCTGTCGCTGACACTGACCGACGGCTACATCTACGCTGCCGAAGACACCAGCGACGCCATGATGCTGCTGTTCAGTCTGTATGCCCTGCCGCGGCGGCTGAACGAGGATCTGGGGGATATCTTCCGTTCCAGCATGGCGTTCGACCAGATCGACGGCAGCTTTCGCCTGGCGCAGGGCGTACTGCAGACCGAACGACTGCGGCTGGATGGCCCGGCGGCCGATATCACGGTGGCGGGACATACCGATATGGTCCGGCGCGAGCTGCACCAGCGCATCGAGGTGACGCCAGATGTTTCCGCCGGTATCGCGCTGGCCGGCGCCGTGGCGGCCGGACCGGCGGTTGGCGCCGCGCTTTGGCTGGGTCAACGGTTGCTGCGGCCACCCTTGGGTGAGCTGGTCAGCCTGCAGTATCGGCTCGAGGGCGACTGGCGTCAGCCGCGGTTGACCCGCATCGGCAGTGATCAGGGCGTTCCCTGATAGGTGAAGGAAGCAACACGATGTCCAAGGCGGCGGTGATCCAGATGGCCTCCGGCCCCAACCTGCAGGCGAATCTGCTGGCGGCCGAGCGCCTGTTGAACCAGGCGCACGATGCCGGTGCCACGCTGGCGGTGTTGCCGGAGAACTTTGCCTATATGGCCAAGCGCGATGCCGACCGGCTGGCGATCGGTGAGGCACTTGGTGAAGGCCCCTGCCAGCAGATGCTATCCCGCTTCGCCGCCCGCACCGGCATGTGGATCGTCGGCGGTACCATCGCCCTGACCGGCTGCCGGCCGGACCGGGTGCGCGCCGCCTGCCTCGTCTATGACGGCACCGGGCGGCTCGCCGCGCGCTACGACAAGATGCATCTGTTCGACGTGAGCCTGCCGGAAGTGGCAGAGACCTATCGGGAGTCGGCGACCTTCGAGCCGGGCGATGAGACGGTCGTGGTGGACACGCCGATCGGGCGCCTCGGGTTGGCAGTGTGTTACGACCTGCGCTTTCCGGAGCTGTTTCGACGGCTCTCCGCCGCGGGCGCAGAACTGGTGGCGCTCCCGGCAGCCTTTACCGCCGCCACCGGACGTGCGCACTGGGATGTCCTGGTGCGGGCGAGGGCGGTGGAGAATCTCTGCTACCTGCTGGCTTCCGCGCAAGGCGGCTTCCACGCCAATGGGCGCGAGACCTGGGGCCACAGCATGATCGTCGATCCCTGGGGGGAAGTACTGGCGGCCAGCCGGCAGCAGGACAGCGGCATCGCCGTCGCCGAGCTGTCGCTGCCGGCGCTGCGGGAGCGGCGCCAGCGTTTCCCGGCGCTGGCGCACCGGCGTCTGGCCTAAACCGCCCGGCCGCAGGCCGCAGCCGGCGCTCGGCGAGGTGGTCTCGCGCCGACGCCGGCTGCAGTATCGGCCCTAGCGCAGCAGACCGCCGGCACTCAGGTCGGCGAAGTCCTCGAAGACGAACGGCAGCGTGGCCGACAGGATGATGTCGGGCGATTCATCCGTCTGCCCGATGCCCACGCCGATGTTCAGGATGGTGTCGGCATCGAGCCGCCAGCCGCTGTTCAGCGTGAAGATGCCGACCACCTGATCTTCGCTCTCGCGCTCGGTGCCGTCATCGAACCGGAACGAGGTCTCGTCCTGGTAGGCGAGCTGGTACTGGAAGCTCAGCGACACGTCGTAAGAAAGCGCCAGCGCCAGACCCGCGCCGACCGCGACCGACGCGCCAGGATCGACCTCCTCCAGCTCGATCGGCAACCCCTGCGGGCCGATCCGATCCTGGTCGAGATCGTCGGCATCGAAGTTGTAGGTGACGTTGATGCTGCCGAACGCCACCACTGGGTCGATCACGCGCGAGACGTTCAGGCCAAGGCTGCTGGACCAGAAGCCACTGCCGGTGGACAGGTCTGATGCATCGCCCTCATAGGGGCTGTCGCCGGATGGACCCTCCACCAGACCGAACAGCGTGTAGCGGGTCTCGCCCGGAACGGAGGGCCAGGGCTGCCAGCGCGCCCGCAGGGCAATATCGCCCAAGTCAGTGTTGTCTTCGTCCTGGACGCTGTCGTACTTGAACACGACCGGGACGCGGATGCCGGCGCTGATGTTGTCGGTGAGGCCGTAGTCCAGCGTGATGCTGTTGATGAAGGCGTGTTCGGCATCACGCTCGATGTCCAGCAGCGTGAAGCCGAGCGTCTCGTTGCTGAACGTGAGCAGCCGGTCACTGCGGGCGTTGTCGAAGTAGGTGTAGTCGAAGTCCCAGATGAGCTCCCAGCTGCCGGACGGCGGCAGAGAAAATTCGGTCTCCGTGCGATCCAAGATGTTCTCGAGCAGCTCGGTTTCGTCGACATCCGATTCCTTCGGCCGCAGCACCTCGCGCGCCTGCTCGGTCTCATCGGCACCGTCCGACTCCTCGTACATGTCCGGATCGGCGATGACCGCCTGTGCCTGAGCGGTCGGCATGGCGCCCGGCCCAATCAGAGCCAGAATCAGTGCCAGCGGCAGCCACGCGGCCGCGGTCGGGAAGGAGTGGTTCGGATCGTCCATGAAAACTGTTTCCTGTAAGAGCGGAACGGGAGATGGCAAATGAGGCGATCAGAGTCCGGCGTCGCGGATGACCGCGGTCGGGACCGGGTCCTGGAACTCGGGAATCTGTCGCAGCGCCGTCCAGCGGATGCGATCCTCGCCGATGAAGCGCAGCTGTGCCTCAGTGAGCAGTGGTCCGCTGTAGCCCTCGTCCGGCGATTCGGGATAGACGATGAAGATCGCCTGCGGCGACCACGCCTCCATGAACTGCGCGGGCGTCATGGCGATGTTGCCGAAGGCCGGGTCGCCGAGGATCACGTGGCCGTCGACGATCTCACGCAGCACCACGAAATGATTGAAGCCGCCGTAGGTGATCGGCACGATGCCCGGTCGATCGAGGTCGACCAGATCGGAAAACTCCGCGGTGAAGCCCTGGCTGCGCAGTCCCAGGGCCGCGGCGAACCGCTTCATGTCCAGCAGCGAGAAGCCGCGCCGCTCGATGATCTGCTCGACCTCGCCGTAGCGCAGCAGGCCGTTGATGACAGCGGCCTCGTCCAGCGGCTTGTCCAGGTAGTGGCGCAGGATCGTCGTCAGCGCGGCCGAGCCGCAGCTGTAGTCGTAGCGCTGGCGGACCAGCCGCTGACTCTGGATCTCCTCGAGCGTCCTGACGGGCAGGTACTCGAACTGCGTGGAACCGACCCCGCCGATGAGAACCGGTCGTGGCTGCCCCGGTTGCGGCTCGGTCTCGGCCGGATCCTGGTCTATCCACTGCGCGAGGCCGAGCGAGAGTGCGGCGATTAGCACGAAGGCGATCATGACGTTCCTGTCAGGTGCGGTCCCAGCCGGGTCGCCGGATTCTAGGCGGGATGGTATGTCTTAACAAGCGCCTCGACCATGCGCGGAAATGACCGACGGCCGATGTTTACCCTAGCTAACCATCCCCCGGGTCAGTGCGATGGTAGGCCTCCACGCGCGCCACCTCGTCGGCAGAGCCGAGGATCAGCGGAATGCGCTGGTGGAGCTTGTGCGGCTGCACGTCCAGCACCGGCTCCGTGCCGGTCGTGGCTCGGCCGCCCGCCTGTTCCACCAGCAGGGCGAGCGGATTGGCTTCGTAGAGCAGCCGCAGCTTGCCGGGCTTGTCGGCCGAGTAGGGGTTGCGCGGGTACAGGAAGATGCCACCACGGCTCAGCACCCGGTGCGCGTCGGCGACCATGGCCCCGACCCAGCGCATCGTGTAGTCCTTGCGTTGCGGCCCCTCGCTGCCGGCTATGCAGTCGGCGATGTAGCGTTGTACCGGACCTTCCCAGAGCCGTTGGCGCGCGCTGTTGATGGCGAACTCGCAACATTGCTCCGGGATGCGGTGATCGGCGTCGAACAGGATGAACTCGCCGATATCTTCGTCGAGCACGAAGCTGTGTACCCCCTGCCGGAGCGTCAGCACCAGCACCGTACTCGGCCCGTAGATCGCATAACCGGCGCAGAGCTGGTTGCGCCCGGGCTGCAGGAAGTCCTGTTCGCTGATCTGGGATCGGTCCGCCGGTGCCGGCAGGACCGAGAAGATCGTGCCGATGCTGAGGTTTACGTCGATGTTGGTGGATCCGTCCAGCGGATCGAACACCAGCAGATACTTGCCGCGCTTGGCGGCATCGGCGACCGGGTGGATCGTCTCCATCTCCTCGGAGGCCAGTGCGGCCACTCGTCCGGTCCACTGGTGGCAGCGCAGCATGATGTCGTTGGCGATCAGATCGAGCTTCTTCTGCTGCTCGCCCTGCACGTTCTCGGACCCGGCGTTGCCGAGATCGTTGCGCAGCGGGCCGCGGCTCACGGCATGCGCGATGCGCTTGCAGGCACGCGCCATGTCGTCGACCAGGGCCAGCAGGTCGACGTCGATCTCCGGCTGCTGGTGCCACTGCTCGTTGAAGAACTGGTTGAGGGTGATCCCTTGATGCATGGGCGGGCGCGTTCCTGCGAGGTGGAGTGCGCAAATGGTAGCAGCTACCGGCCCTGGCCTCAGCGTGCTACAGCAGGATCAGCGTACCCAGGCCGAGGAATACGAAGAAGCCGACGACATCGGTGATCGTCGTCAGGACGACATGACCGGCCAGCGCCGGATCGACGCCCAGCCGCTGCAGGGTGAGCGGCAGCATCACCCCGGAGAAGGCAGCGACGAACAGGTTGACGATGATCGCCAGCGCGATCACCACGCCCAGCATCGGACTGGCGAACCAGGTGGCGGCGACCAGCCCGATCACGGCTGCCCACGCCAGGCCGTTGAGGCTGCCGACCGCCATCTCGCGGCTGATCAGCCGACGCACGTTGCTGCGATGCAACTGCCCCATCGCCAGGGCACGGATGATCAGCGTCAGGGTCTGGCTGCCGGCAATGCCGCCCATGCTCGCGACGATCGGCATCAGCACCGCCAAGGCGACCACCTGTTCCACCGTCGGCTGGAACAGGGCGACCACGGCCGAGGCGGCGAAGGCCGTCAGCAGGTTCGTGCCGAGCCAGACCCCGCGCCGGCGGAAGCTGGTGAGCACGGGCGCGAACATATCCTCGTCCTCGTCCAGACCGGCCATGCTGAGCAGGGAGTGCTCGCCCTGCTCGCGGATCACGTCGACCACATCGTCGATGGTGATGCGGCCGATGACGCGATCGTCCTCGTCGATCACCGGCGCCGAGATCAGGTCGAAGTCCTGGAAACGCCGGGCAACCTGCGGCGCGCTATCGAGCGCCGGGATGGGTTCGAGTTCGGCATTCATCACCTCCGCGACCAGCAGCTCGGGATCCTGTATCAGCAGCGCCTGCATCGGCAGCACGCCGCGGTAGCGCCCGTAGCGATCGACCACCACAAGCTTGTCGGTGTGGTCGGGCAGCCGCCCCCGCAGCCGCAGATAGCGCAGCACGACGTCGATCGTCACATCCGGCCGCACGGTCACGGCGTCGGTGTTCATCAGGCCGCCGGCGCTGTCCTCCGGATAGGACAGCACAGCCTCCAGCCGCTGGCGCTCCTGCAGGTCCATCGACTGCAGCACCTGGCGTGTGACGGCACGCGGCAGGTCGCTGATGATGTCGGCGAGGTCGTCGAGGTCCATGCCCTCGGTGGCCGCCACCAGCTGCGCCTCGTCCATCGACTCGATGAGCCCGGCGCGGACCTCGTCGTTGACGTGCAGCAGCACCTCGCCTTCGTCGTCCGGGTCGACCAGCTCGAAGATCAGTTCGCGCTCTGGCGAGGGAGTGGACTCCAGCAGCGAGGCGATCTCGGCCGGATGCAGCGCGCCCAGTGCCCGGCGCGCCTGCTGCAGCGTGCCGCTGGCCAATGCTTCACGGACGGTCTGCCGATGGTTGGGTCGGTGAGAATCCGGTGCAGGTTCAGCCATGACTATCCGATCCGGGCGGCGTGGCGAGGCCGGCCGTCACCGCCAGCGGGTGCGGCCGGGCAGGGGGGTGCTGAGGAAGCGCGGTGCGGCAACCGCGCCTCGGCGAACATACCGGCCGCCGGCGCTGGCGGCAATGTCCGTCTCAGGCGCTGGCGTGGAACCGCGGACCCAGCTCGCCGTGACGCACGCTGACGCGCCGTTCGCCACCGCCGAAGGCCGCCGCCAGTCGCTCCACCACGTAGACCGAGCGATGCTGACCCCCGGTGCAGCCGACCGCCACGGTGACGTAGCTGCGGCTGCCGGTTTCGAACGCCGGCAGCCAGCGATGCAGGAACGACTCGATATCGGCGATCAGCGCCGCGGTACCGGGATAGTCTGCGAGATAGCGCGCGACGTCGGCATCGCGGCCCGTCAGCGCCCGCAACTCCGCGCGCCAGTGCGGGTTCGGCAGGCAGCGGACGTCGAACACGAAGTCGGCATCGGTGGGCAGGCCATGCTTGTAGCCGAACGACTTGAACAGCAGCGACAGCTGCTGACCGCGCCGACCGATCCGCTCGCAGACCAGGTCGCGCAGCTCCGGCATGGTCGTGCGGCTGGTATCAAGCACCAGGTCGGCGTGTTCGGCCACCGGTGCCAGGATCTGGCGCTCGCGCTCCACCGCCTCGGCCAGCGGGATGTCGGGCCCGGCCAGGGGATGCGGCCGCCGCGTCTCGTTGTAGCGCTTGAGGATGATGTCGCGATCGGCCTGCAGGAAAACCGTCTGCACCTCCAGGCCCGCGGTGCGCAGCCGCTGCACGCAGTCTCCGAAGCCGGCGAGATCCCCGGCGCGGGAGCGGGCATCGATGCCTACCGCCATGGGGGTGGCTGCCCGCTCGCTGTCGGAGAGTGCGTCGTGCACCAGCCGTTCCAGCAGTGCCAGCGGCAGGTTGTCGATGACGTAGTAGCCCAGATCCTCCAGCATGTGCAGGGCCACCGTCTTGCCCGAGCCGGAAAGGCCGCTGACGATGGTGAGCTGCATGCGTTACTGATTGACGGCGGCGGGCGGCAGCTGGCCGTGCGCCAGCAGCTCATACAGGGCGTGATCGTTGTTGGCGTGTCTCAGCGCCTGACACAGGTGGGGATCGCTGAGCTCGCGCGAGGCTTCGGTCACGAGTTGCAGCTGGCGCTGCGAACACTCCTCCGGCACCAGCACCGCGAGCACCAGGTCCACCAGCTGCGCGTTGGCAGCATCGAAGTCTACCGGCGCCTTCAGGCTGACGAACGCAGCCACGGAGCGCTCGAGCCCGGACATACGGGCGTGGGGGATGGCGACGCCGTCGGCCAGCGCGGTGCAGCCCAGGCGCTCGCGCCGGATCAGGCTGTCCAGGATCTCCTGCGCGGTGTGCCCGGGCAGGTCGGCAGCGAGCAGCTCGGCCGCGGTCTCCAGCGCGCGCTTCTTGCTTTTCGCCTCGACGTCCGCCCGCACACGACGTTCGTCGAGCCAATCGGTGATGGCAGTATCGGGCATGTAAAGGCTCCGGGGGTGGGGGCGGGCGGCCAGCCTGCCGCCGACGAACGGGGGAGTCGTCGGCGTCAGGAATAGAGGCTGGATCGCCGGGCCTCGCGGTTGTGATGATCGTGACGCTTGTCCTCGTGCTTTTTCAGCTGTCGATCCAGCTTGTCGGCCAATGCGTCGATCGCCGCATACATGTTTTCGTCGGTGGCGTTGGCGAACAGGGTGGCGCCCGCGATCGGGATGGTCGCCTCCGCCTGCTGGAGGCGGGACGTCTCCACGCTCAGCACCACGTGGGCCTGCAGCGACTTGTCCGAATGCCGCTCCAGGCGCGCCAGCTTGTCCGTCACGTAGGCGCGCAGGGCGTCGGTGATGTCGACGTTCTGACCGGTGATATCGATGTTCATCAAGGCTCCTCAATACCTGCCTCAGATGAGGCGTTTGCGCTCGTTCGAGGGCGGGATCGCCAAGGCTTCACGATACTTCGCCACCGTGCGTCTTGCCACATTGATGCCATCGGCGAGCAGCTTCTCGGCCAGCTTGGCATCGCTCAGCGGTCGGCGCGGGTCCTCGGCGGCCACCAGCTTGCGGATCATCGCCTGGATGGCGGTGGCGGAACACTCCCCGCCATCGGCCGTGCTTACGTGGCTGGAGAAGAAATACTTGAACTCGAACACGCCGCGCGGGGTGTGCATGTACTTCTGATTGGTCACGCGCGAGATCGTGCTCTCGTGCATCGACACGGCCTCGGCGATCTCCCGCAGCACCATCGGCTGCATGGCCTCTTCGCCGTACTCGAAGAAGGCCTGCTGGCGTTCGACGATGCTGCCGGCCACCTTCAGCAGGGTCTCGTTGCGGCTCTGCAGGCTCTTGATGAACCAGCGGGCCTCCTGCAGGTGCTGCTTGAGCGTCTCGTTGTCGCGGCTGTTGTCCGCGCGCCGGATCAACCCTTCGTACATGCTGTTGATGCGCAGTCGCGGCGCCACGCCGGGGCTCAGCTCCACCTGCCAGCCGCGCGCGCTCTTGCGCACGAAGACGTCCGGCGCGATATATTCGGTGCGCTCACCGCCGATGTGCCCGCCCGGACGCGGGTTGAGCCGCTGGATCAACCGCAGCGCGGCGGCCAGCTCCTGCTCGTCGCACTTCAGCCGCCGGCGCAGCGTGGCGTAGTCGCGCGCGCACAGAAGCGGCATGTGCTCGCCGACCAGCGTGCGGGCGAGCCGGGCCGGCGGGCGCTCATCGTGCAGTACCGCCAGCTGCAGCTGCAGGGTCTCCTGCAGGTCGCGCGCCGCCACGCCGACGGGATCGAACCGCTGGATCCGGTGCAGGACCGCCTCGATCTCGGCCGTCTCGATCTCCGGCAATTGCTCGCGCAGCTCTTCCAGCAGCTGGTCGAGCGGCACGGAGAGATAGCCGTCGCCATCCACGGCATCGATGAGGGTGACGGCAATGAGGCGGTCCTCATCGGAGATCGGCGAGAGCTCGAGCTGCCAGAGCAGATGATCGCGCAGGTTGCCGCCGCGATCGTCGGCGGTCTGGTTGAAGTCCCAGCCGTCGCCGCCGCTGCCCTCGCCCGACCAGCCCTCGTCCCAACGTTCGGCGACCAGAGCGTCTTCCTGCGGTTCGTCATCCGCCGTGCTGTCGGTCCGTTCCGCCGCGGCCTCGGTATCGGGCGTGGACTCTTCGCTCTGCTCTAGCATCAGGTTGGATTCCAGCGCCTCCTGGATCTCCTGACGCAACTCCAGCGTGGACAGCTGCAGCAGGCGGATCGCCTGCTGCAGCTGCGGCGTCATGGTCAATCGCTGGCCGAGCTTGAGCTGCAGGGACTGTCGCATAGCTTTCCTCGCTCGATCCGGGGCTTCGCCCGTCCTGTGCCGGCGCGACGATCGTCGCCGGCTCCCCGCTACAGCCGGAAGTCAGGACCGAGGTACACGCGGCGCACCACTTCGTTGTCCAGCAACTGCTGCGGGGCGCCCTCGGCGATGAGTCTACCATCGCCGAGGATGTAGGCCCGGTCGCAGATGCCGAGCGTTTCGCGGACGTTGTGGTCCGTAATCAGCACGCCGATGCCACGTTCACGCAGCTGCAGCACGATGCGTTGTATATCGGCCACCGAGATCGGATCGACACCCGCGAACGGCTCGTCGAGCAACATGAAGCGCGGTGCGGCCGCCAGCGCGCGGGCGATCTCGACCCGCCGCCGCTCGCCGCCGGACAGGCTGATGCCGGCACTGTCGCGGATGTGGGCGATGTGCAGTTCCTCGAGCAGCTGTTCACAGCGTTCCCGGCGGGCCCGCCGGTCCAGCCCCGGCTGCAGCTGCAGGATGGCCATGATGTTCTGTTCGACGCTGAGGCCGCGGAAGATCGACGCCTCCTGCGGCAGATAGCCCACGCCGAGCCGGGCACGTGCGTGCATCGGCAGCCGGGTGAGATCCCGTTCGTCCAGCTCGATCCGGCCGGCATCGGGTCGGATCAGGCCGACCATCATGTAGAACGAGGTGGTCTTCCCGGCGCCGTTCGGTCCCAGCAGGCCGACCACCTCGCCGGTATCCACCTGCAGCGAGACGTCCGTCACGATCGGCCGCTTGCCGTAGCGCTTGGCCAGTCCGCTGGCCCGCAGCTGTTGGCTCAAGGGTCGGTCCGTTCCGGCGTGATGGTGATCTCGACCCGGCCGCCGCCCGCCTCGCCGTCCGCCAGGATGCGCTGGCTGTCGCGCTGGTAGCGGATGCGCTCGCCGCGCAGCGTGTCGCCGTTGCGTACCACTTCGGCTTGCCCCAGCAGCCGGATCTCGTTGCCCGCCAGATCGACCTCGATGCGCTGGCTGCGGCCGGTCACCGGCGGCGGCTCGGACTGCATGAAGCGGGCTGGCGCCCCGGTGACGATCAGGCGTCGCGGTGCACCCTCGGCGTCATGTTCGATGCGCATCTCATCGCCGCTGATGCGGGCGTTGCCCTGCTCGATCTCGACGTTGCCGATGTAGCGGCTGGTCAGATTGCCCTCGTCAAGCACGGCGCTGTCGGCGCGGATGGTCACCGGTGCCGGCGTGGCCGCCTGTGCCGCCAGCGCGACAGCGGCGGCCACGGCCGCGAGCGGCGCCACCCACGGCCGGCGCCACGGCAGCAGGCTAGAGCGCATAACGGCCCCGCACCTCGGCCAGCAGGCGTACCTCGCCGGTCTCCAGCGCGGCCTCCAGGCCCCGCGCTTCCAGCCGCTCCAGCGGGGTGCGGAACACGACGTGGCCGGGGATGCTCAGCTCGCGCCGGCCGGGCCGCAGCCGTGCCAGTGCCGTCTGCATCTCCAGCCGGCGCGGCGGGCCGGCCAGGTCGGTCTGCACATGCACCTCGCCCTGCAGCACGATCGGCTCGCTGCGATCGTCCGGGACCAGGGCCTGCTGCGAGCGCAGCCGCCAAGGCGCGGTGGCGCCGTAGTAGGTGAGCGTGACGTCCTCGAGACGGGTCATGCGATCGTCCGGAAAGTGCAGGCCGTAGGTGGCGGTGGCTTCCAGCAGCAGTCGGCCCTGGCCGTCGAGCCGGCGCAACTGCCCCTGGCGCAGGTAGAAGTCGGCCCCGCGGGTCGCCGGGGTTGCCGCCGCCGACTCGGCGGGCCTGTCGTCCTCGCGCAGCAGCCAGCTCGTCGCGAGGGCCGCCAGGGCGATGGCGAGCAGCGTGCCGCCGAAGCGATGCCGCCTCACGGCCGCGGGTCCAGTTCCGGTGGCAGTCGACCCTGCGCCCCGAGCAGCAGGTCGCACAACTCGCGCACCGCGCCGCGACCGCCGGCCAGGGTCGTCACCCAGGCCGCCTGCCGGCGCACCGCCGGGTGCGCATCGGCCACGGCGCAGGGCAGGCCGACCTGGCGCATGACCGGCAGGTCCTGCACGTCATCCCCGAGGTAGGCGCACTGCGCGGGCGTCACCTGCAGGTCGCGCTGTAGCCGGGCGAACGCCTCGCGCTTGTCGTCCTGCCCCTGATAGACGTGCTCGATGTCCAGCGCCGCCATGCGCTGGCTCACCACCGGCGAGTGGCGTCCGGAGATGATCGCCACCTGCAGACCGTGCTCACGCATCAGGCGCAGGCCCATGCCGTCGCGGGCGTGGAAGATCTTGACCTCGGGGCCCGCTGCCGGCAGCAGCAGGCGACCATCGGTCAGCACGCCGTCGACGTCCAGGATCAGCAGCCGCACGGCGCGCAGGCGCTCCGCCAGCGCTGCGGCCGGCTCAGACGACACCGGAGGCCAGCAGGTCGTGCATGTGCAGGATGCCGTCGACGCGGCTCTCGGCATCGACCACGACGAGCGCCGTGATCTTGTGCGCCTCCATCAGGCTCAGCGCATCGACCGCCAGCAGTTCGGCGTCGATCGTCTTGACGTGGCGGGACATGTGCGCGGCGATCCTGTCCCGGCGCACGTCGCCCGGCGCTTCCAGTGCCCGCCGCAGGTCGCCGTCGGTGAACAGGCCGATCAGCCGCCCATCCGGCTCGACGATGGTGGTCAGCCCCAGGCCCTTGCGGGTGCTCTCCAGCAGCGCCTCGCCGAGCGTGGCCGTCGGCGCGACCCGCGGGACGCGCTCGCCCCGATGCATCAGGTCGCCGACGCGCAGCAGCAGCCGGCGGCCGAGCGTGCCCCCCGGATGCGAGCGGGCGAAGTCCGCGGCGGTAAAGCCGCGCCGCTCGAGCAACGCCACCGCCAGGGCATCGCCCATCGCCAGGGCGGCGGTGGTGCTCGCGGTGGGCGCGAGGTCGAGCGGACAGGCCTCGCGGGCGACGCCGACGTCCAGGTTTACGTCCGCCGAGCGCGCCATGGTCGAGTCCGCGCGGCCGGTCAGCGTGATCAGCGGCACGCCCTCGCGCCGCACGATCGGCAGGATGTCCAGGATCTCGCGCGTTTCGCCGGAATTGGAAATCGCCAGCAGCACGTCGCGCCGCACGATCATGCCGAGATCGCCGTGGCTGGCCTCGGCCGGGTGCAGGAAGAACGCCGGTGTGCCGGTGCTGGCGAGCGTGGCGGCGATCTTGTTGCCGATGTGACCGGACTTGCCCATGCCGGTGACCACGACCCGGCCGCGGCAGGCAGCCAGCAGCGCGCAGGCCGACTCGAAGGTCTCGCCGATGCGGCCGATCAGCGCCGTGAGGGCTTCGGCCTCGATCTGCAGCACGCGCCGGGCGCTCTGCCGATAACTCATCGCCGCCTGGGCAGCCACGGGAACCTCGGGGTGGTGCTCGTCCATTCGCAGGCCTACTGCCGGAACAGCAGGGTCTGGTATCCCACGAAGCATAGCAGCAGCAGTGCGCCCTCCAGCCGGTTGATGCGACCGACGCGGCCGGTCGGCCGGCACATGAGGTAGAGCGCCAGGGTCAGTGCGATCATCACCGGGAAGTCGCGCCAGAGCAGGGCGCGCTCGATCGGCGCCGGGTGCAGCAGGCCCGGCATGCCGAGCACCGCCAGCAGGTTGAACAGGTTCGAGCCCAGCACGTTGCCGACGGCGATGTCGTCCTCGCCCTTCAGCGCCCCGGTCAGGCTCGCCGCCAGCTCCGGCAGGCTGGTACCGACGGCGACGATCGACAGGCCGATCACCAGCTCGCTCAGGCCCATCTGCTCGGCGACGCCGACGGCGCCCCAGACCATCAGACGCGCGCCGATCAGCAGCCCTGCCAGGCCGACCAGCGTGCGCAGCGCAGCCGCGCCGGCCGGCATCGGCGGCGGCAGTTCCGCCGTCAGTTCGTCGTAGAGCGGGTCTGGCGTCGCCCGCACGCGCAGGCCGTCGTAGACCAGCCAGGCCAGCAGCAGCACGAAACCGGCTACCAGCAGCACGCCATCGCCGCGCTCGAAGTCGCGGTCCCACAGCAGCAGCAGCGCGCCGCCCATGACGGCCAGCAGCAGCGGGAACTCCCGCCGCAGGACCTGCGAGTGCACGGCGAGGGGGCACAGCACCGCCGTCAGGCCGAGCACCAGCGCCACGTTGGTGATGTTCGAGCCGAGCGCGTTGCCGACGCCCAGCGCCGTGTTGCCGTTCAAGGCCGCGAAGCTCGAGATCAGCACCTCGGGTGCCGAGGTGCCGATGCCGACGACGACGATGCCGATCACCAGCGGCGGCACCCGCAGCAGACCGGCCGTGCCGGCGGCGCCCTTCACGAACTGGTCGGCGCCGGCCACGAGCAGCACGAGGCCGCCGAGCAGCGCCAGGGTCAGCGGGAGCATGCGGGAAGTCTCAGGGCAGGCACGGGTCGTTCGGCGTGGGCGGGAGCGCGCATGATACGCCGGCCGGCGCGGCGATTGCAGGCCCGCCGGTGCCGGCCCGTGTGCCCGCGCCTGCGCTATCATGGGCGGCCCGCAAGACGATGGCGACGAGCGAGCAGCATGGATCCCGCACAGATCAAGGCCCTGATCGAGTCCGAACTGGATGACGCGACCGCCGTGGTGACCACGCCGGACGGGACGCATTTCGAGGCGGTCGTGGTCAGCGAGGCCTTCGCCGGCAAGAACACGCTGATGCGCCACCGGCTGGTCTATGGCGCCCTCGGCGAGCGAGTCGGCACGGCCATCCACGCGCTGTCGCTGCAGGTGTTCACGCCCGCGGAGTGGTCGGCCCGGCAGGGCTGACGGCGCGTGGACCGGCTGGTCATCGAGGGCGGGCGACCGCTCAACGGCGAGATCCGTGCCTCCGGCTCGAAGAACGCGTCCCTGCCGATCCTGGCCGCGACGCTGCTGGCGGATGAGCCGGTGGCGGTGGGCAACGTACCGCACCTGCAGGATGTCACCACCACGGTGGAGTTGCTCGGCAACCTGGGGGCCCGGGTCACCCTGGGCGACCGGATGTCGCTGGAAGTCGACACCCGGGCGCTCAGCTCGTGCTGCGCTCCCTACGAACTGGTCAAGACCATGCGGGCCTCGATCCTGGTGCTCGGGCCGCTGCTCGCTCGCCATGGCGAGGCGGAGGTGTCCCTGCCCGGCGGCTGCGCCATCGGCACCCGGCCGGTCGATCTGCACCTGGCGGGCCTGCGGGCGATGGGCGCCGAGATCACCGTGGAGGGTGGTTACATCCGTGCCCGCGCGCGCCGGCTGCGCGGCGCGCGCATCGTGCTCGATACCGTCACCGTGACCGGCACGGAGAACCTGCTGATGGCGGCGGTCCTCGCCGAGGGTGAGACGGTGCTGGAAAACGCGGCCCGCGAGCCGGAGGTCGTCGACCTCGCGCGCTTCCTGCAGCGGCTCGGCGCGAAGATCGAGGGCGCCGGCACGGCCATGATCCGCGTCCAGGGCGTGCCGCGCCTGCACGGCGGCGAATACAGCGTGACGCCCGACCGGATCGAGATCGGCACCTATCTGGTCGCCGCGGCCCTCACCCGCGGCCGTGTGCGGGTGCGCCAGGTGGATCCGCAGTCGCTGGACGCCGTGTTGCAGAAGCTCGGCGACGCCGGCGCCGAGATCGAGGTCGATGCCGGTAGCGTGGCGGTGGACATGAAGGGCCGGCGGCCGCGCGCGGTGGATATCCGCACGGCGCCCTTTCCGGGCTTTCCGACCGACATGCAGGCGCAGTTCATGGCGATGAACGCGCTGGCCGAGGGTGCTGGCACGGTGGTGGAGACGGTGT
>JAASSS010000107.1 GCA_021767745.1 Pseudomonadota bacterium | reverse complement strand
GTGGGCAGCGACCAGTAGGGCTGGCCCATCGCGCTGCGCACGCGATTGAGCGGCTGGTTCAGCCGGACCAGCCCCTCGTAGAGTTTGCTGCCGACGCGCTCCATGCCCTCGGAGATGTAGACGACGCTGTCGAACTCATCGCCGTGCATCACCAGATAGCGCTTGCCCTCGGCGGTCACGTGCAGCGCCTGGCGGCGAATGCGCAGGCGGCCGAAGTCGAGCCCGGCATGATCCCGCAGCTGCGCGTCATGGTTGCCGGGCACGAAGATGATGTCCGTGCCGTGCTTGGCGGCGCCGAGCAGCGCGCGGATGACGTTGTTGTGCGGCTGCGGCCAATAGAAGCCCTTGCGCAGCGCCATCAGGTCGATGATGTCGCCGACGAGGTAGAGCCGGTCGCAGCGCACGCTGCGCAGGAAGTCCAGCAGCTGACGGGCCTGACAGGCGCGCGAGCCGAGGTGCACGTCGGAGATCCACACCGTGCGGTAGTGCAGGCTGCGCAGCGGTCGGACATTGGTGGTCATGCGGGACTCCCCGGGCGGGCGCCGTGGCGGCGGGATGGCATCAGGCTTCCTGGCGGCGCGAATACACCGGCTCGAGCACCGAGATGTCGACCCGTGGCCGGGCCGGCACGAGGTTGCCGAGGAACTGCTCGGTGGAGGCGGCCAGCGAGAGCGACTCGGCGTAGCGCCGGCAGGCCGCCGAATCCAGGGCCAGCGCGGCGCGGGCCGCGGTGGCGAGATCTTCGTCCATCACGCCGGTCACACCCTGGCGGATCATGCTCGCCGGACCGCTGACCGGATAGCTGGCCACCGGCACGCCACAGGCCATCGCCTCCATCACCACCAGGCCGAGCGTGTCGGTGCGGCTGGGGAAGACGAAGCAGTCGGCGGCAGACAGATGGCGCGCGAGATCCTCGCCGGACTTGGCGCCGGTGAAGGTGACCTGCGGATAGCGCCGCTGCAGCTCGAGCCGCGCCGGGCCGTCGCCCACCACGTACTTGCTGCCCGGCAGGGACGCCTGCAGGAAAGCCTCGATGTTCTTCTCCGGCGCGACCCGCCCCATGTACATGAAGCGCGGGCCCGGCCCGTCCAGGGCCGACTTGCCCAGCGGCCGGAACAGCTCGGTGTCCACCCCACGCGACCAGAGCACGAGATTGCCAAAGCCGCGCCCGTGCAGCTCATCGCGCAACTCGGGCGTGCTGACCATGGTGCGGGCGGCGGCGTCGTGGAACCAGCGCACCATGGCGTAGCCGGGGGAGAGCGGCAGGAAGGGCAGGCGCTGCTTGACGTATTCGGGGAAGCGCGTGTGGAAGGAGGTGGTGAAGCGCAGCCGGCGCCGGATGCAGTAGCGCCGCGCCGCCAGGCCCAGCGGTCCCTCGGTGGCGATGTGCACCGCGTCCGGATCGAACTCCCAGAGCATGCGTCCGACCTTGGCATCGGCACCGACGGCCAGCCGGATCTCGGCGTAGGTCGGCAGTGGCACCGTGGGGAACAGATCGGGAGCGATCACGTGGACCTCGTGGCCCCGTGCCAGCAGCTGATCGCGCAGCTGCGTGAGCGTGCGGACCACGCCGTTGATCTGCGGGAGCCAGGCGTCGGTCACCAGCACTATTTTCATCACCGGCCTCTTACGTCGACGTAGGTTGCCGGCTGGCGAGCCTCCTGCCGCCAGCCAGAGCCACCGTACGGCGCGCGGATGACGTGCCGGTAACGTTCAGATTGCAGTTGTGCGGCAGCGGCTAGCCGGCATCCTCCCGCGGGCCTTGCGACCGCCACAGTTCGGTGAGCGCCGGATCGACGCTGCGCAGGTGCAGATCCCGCTGCGGGAAGGCAATTTCCACCTCCACCTCGCGCAGCGCCTGATCCAGCGCGAAGTGCAGCGCCGAGCGGGTCGGCAGCAGATGGCCGAGCCCGCTGACGAAGACCCGCACCTCGAAGTTCAGCGCGCTGTCGCCAAAGCCCAGGAACAGCACGGCCGGCGGCGGGTCGGCGAGCACGTCGGGCTGCGCCTTGGCCACCTTCATCATGGTCTGGCGCGCCAGCTCGGTGTCGGAGCCATAGGCGATGCCGACGGGCACCACGATGCGGGTGATCGGGTCGCTGAGCGTCCAGTTGATCAGCCGGTCGGTGACGAAGGTCTTGTTCGGCACGATCAGCTCCTTGCGGTCCCAGTCGACGATGGTGGTGGCGCGGATGCGGATCCGCTGCACCGTGCCGGTCACATCCCCCACGGTGACCGTATCGCCTACCCGGATCGGCCGCTCGAACAGGATGATCAGGCCGGAGACGAAGTTCGCCACGATCTCCTGCAGGCCGAAGCCCAGGCCCACGCCCAGCGCCGCCACCAGCCACTGCGCGCGGCCCCAGTCGATCCGCAGCAGGTTGACCACGACCACCACGCCGATCACCGCGATCAGGTAACGGCTGAGCACCACGATGGCGTAGCGGCTGCCGGCATCGAGCGAGAGGCGCTGGAGCACCGTCACCTCCAGCAGGCCCGGCACGTTGCGCGCCGCGGCAACCGCGAGCCCCACCGCCAGTACGGCCAGGCCGACCGAACCGAGGGTGATCACGTAGCGTTCCGGACCGGCCTCGCCAGGCAGCGTGTAGCTCCACAACGTGACGCGGTTGAAGATGTTCAGTGCCGGCAGCACGTCGGCCCACAGCAGATACAGACCGACGCCGACGAACAGCGCCAGCGAGAGGTTCAGCGTCGAGCGCACCTGGGCGTTGACCGCGCTCAGGTCGATCACCTGCTCGTCCAGCACCGCGGGCACCGCCTCACCGGCGGCCGTCAGCCGCTGCCGGTCGTCCGACTCCCGGCGCTCCTCGCGGACCTGGCGCTTGGCGGCCTCCTTGATGATCAGGCGCTGCTGCGCCACCCGCAGGCTGCGCAGGAACAGATTGAACAGCAGCACCGCCGTGAACAGCAGCCAACCGGTCAGGAACAGTCGCCCCTGCAGCTGCGCCGCGGTGTAGTAATAGCCGAAGCCGGCCATCAGCCCGAGCGCCAGCGGCGCCGCCACCAGGGCGGAGAACCACAGGTAGCGAAAGCGCGCGGCCGCACCCCCCGGCCGACGCTGCAGCACACCGGCGAACACGCCCGTGTCGGGCCGGAACAGGCGCAGGGCGATCACAGCGAGGACCAGCGAGGCGAGCATGAAGATCAGCCGCGCCAGGCCACCGGTCGAGATCTCCGGTGCCGCCTGGGCGACGGCGATGGGTATCGCGCTCAGCAGCACCAGCACGCTGATGGCGCCGAGCTGGCGATGCAGCAGGGTCAGCGTGCCTCGCTGCCACTGGAAGTGCCGCTGCAGGACGCCATCCACGCGCGCGAGGCGCCGGTAGGTCTCGACGATGAAGATCATCAGGCCGGCATTGATCAACCCCTGCCCCAGGCCGGAGACGAAGGGCGTCTGCGCCGCCCCGCGCAGCAACCAGCCGAGCCAGCCCATCAGCGAGGGAACCGGGGCCACCAGCGCCGCCGCTGCCAGCATGGCGGTGACGGTATTCACCAGCCGATCGCGCTCCAGCCAGCCGACGGCCTCGGCAGTGCGCCGCATGTGGGCGCGCAGCGCCGGGCGCAGCCGCCACCACAGCGCCAGCGCGGCGAACAGCAGCAGCGTGAGAGGCAGGTAGCGCGGCAGTGCCCGCAGCAGCGTCGCCCCGGTGTCGAGCCACTGGCGCGGTGCCAGCATGCGCATCGCGTCCTGGACGACCAGCCGTGGCCAGGCGGCATCCAGCCGTGCATGACTGGCGATCCAGAGCAGGTTCTCGTCGAGCAGCAATGCATAGCGCTGGCTCGCCTCGACCAGCTGACGCTCGGTGGCGTCGATCTGTGCCAGCTGGCTCACCAGCCCGGAATAGGCGCGCGCCAGCTGGTGCACCAGATCCTGCTGTTCGCGCAGCAGCGCAATCACGTCCTGCCGCATCCTGCTGCGCTCGGTCGGCGGCAGTCCGGACTGCGCCAGCAGCTGTTCGGCAAGCGCCTCCGGCGGCTGCAGCAGCCGCAGCTGTTCGTCGAGCTGGAACTGGCGCAGCTGGGCGTTGGCGATCTGTTCGTTGCGCTCGGAGGCGCCGCGACGATAGCTGCGCACGTCCGGCAGGCGATCGCGCTGCTGATGCAGTACCTGACCGAGCGAACCGCCAAGGCCCGCGATCTCCAGCTGCGCCTGGGTGTTGCGATAGAGTGCCTCGACCTCCTCCAGCCGCGCCGACAGCGCCTGCTCGCGCTGGTCGAGCTGCTCGGCGCGACTCGCAACGCCGCGCAGCTCGTCCGCCAGCGTGAGCGCCTGGTCGGCAACCGCCCGCAGCTGCTCACCCTGCTCGCCGAGGGCCCGGATCAACGCCTGACTCTGCGCCGCGGCCTCGCTGGCCGCCGCCTGCCGCTGCTGGCCGAGGCGCGTCTGCAGTTCGGCGACCGCCTCGGCGAGCGCGTCCCGTCGGCGTGCTGCCGCGGCTTCCTGCGCCCGCAGCAGCTCCCGGCGGGCGTCCTGGGTCGCCAGCTCCGTCTGCAGCAGCTCGATCTGGGCATCCCGCGCGTGGTACTGCGCCAGGCGCTCCAGCTCGGCGGGCGTCATCTCGCCCACAGGGCGCTGCAGATCCGTTTCGAGGCGCAGCTGCTGACGCTCGCGCTGCGCCGTCGCCAGCTCCTGCTGCGCCGCCGGCGCGCGGGCGGCCAGCGCGTAGCGCTCCTGACGCAGCTGCTCGAGCTCGGTCTCGCTGCTGGCGAGCGCGAGCTCGGCCTGTTGCAGCGCCTCCTCCAGCGTCGGCAGATCACTCTCCGGTGCCGGCGCCGGCAGGGCCACGGGCGCGTCGGCCAGCGCGGCGATCTCCGTTGCCGCCCGCGCCGCCCGCTCGCGCAGGCGGGCGGCGCGCTCGCGGTAGCGTTCGGCCGCGGCCAGCGCCTCGCGGGCAGCGTCGGGCGGCTCAGCGCGGGTTGCTTCGGCCGGGGCCTCGGCCTGCGCCGTCGGCGCGGCCAGCCGGCCCTGCAGGGCATCGAGACCGGGAATCGCCGGCTGCTGGGCGGCGGCGACCGAGAACCAGCACAGCAACAACAACGGCAGGCGCAAGAGCAACGGACGAGGCGACATCGAGCGGGGCCAGGGCAAACGACGGCCAAGCCTAGCGCAGCATCGGCCGCCGCGCATCGCTGGCCATTCGCCGTGTTTGCGCGCCTGCCGGACCGGTGCCAGAGTGCCTGCAGACTGCTGCGGCAGCGATAACCAGAACAGATCAGGAGGAGATCATGGGGCCCCTACAGGGAGTGCGAATCATCGAGATGGCCGGCATCGGCCCCGGCCCGTTCTGCGCCATGATGCTGGCCGACATGGGCGCCGAGGTGCTGCGGATCGACCGCAAGAACGCGCCGTCGATGTCCGGCAAGTACGACGTCATGGCACGCGGGCGCAAGTCCGTCGCGGTGGACCTGAAGCAGCCGGCCGGCGTGCAGACCGTGCTGCGGCTGCTCGAGCAGGCCGACGGGCTGCTCGAGGGCTATCGGCCTGGCGTGATGGAGCGGCTGGGCCTGGGTCCCGAGGCGTGTCACGAGCGCAATCCGCGTCTGGTCTACGGGCGCATGACCGGCTGGGGGCAGGTCGGCCCGCTCGCCCATGCGGCCGGGCACGACATCAACTACATCGCCATCAGCGGCGCCCTGGCGGCCATCGGCCGGCCCGGCGAGCGCCCGGTGCCGCCGCTCAACCTGGTCGGCGATTTCGGCGGTGGCGGCATGCTGCTGGCGTTCGGTATGGTCTGCGCGCTGCTCGAGGCGCAGCGCTCGGGCAAGGGCCAGGTGGTGGACGCGGCGATGACCGACGGCGCTGCGCTGCTGATGGCGATGATGTACGGCTTCCACGCCGGCGGGATGTGGAAGACCGACAAGGGCACCAACCTGCTCGACGGCGGCGCCCACTTCTACGACACCTACGAGACGGCGGACGGCAAGTACGTCGCCGTCGGCGCGATCGAGCCGAAGTTCTATCACGAGATGCTCACTCGTGCCGGGCTGGATGCGGTGCCCGAGTTCAAGGCGCAGATGAACCAGCGGCAGTGGCCGGCGCTCAAGGCGCGGCTGGCCGAGGCCATCCGCCGCAGGAGCCGGGCGGAATGGGCCGAGATCATGGAGGGCAGCGATGCCTGCTTCATGCCGATCCTGGACATGGACGAGGCGCCGGCTCACCCGCACAACCGCGAGCGCGGCACCTTCACGGAGATCGACGGTGTGATCCAGCCTGCCCCGGCGCCGCGCTTCTCACGTACGCCACCGCAGGTACAGGGGCCGCCGCCGAAGGTCGGCGAGCATTCCGAGGTGGCGCTGCAGGCCTG